>CAJTYH010000020.1 GCA_910583675.1 uncultured Muribaculaceae bacterium | reverse complement strand
TGGAGGCTTTTTTTATGTAGTGGCGTTAACACTTGTTATTAAACACCCTCTTAAAATAGTATGCGCAAATATAATGATTTTATCCTTAACTATGCGTATTTTTGTAGCAGCTTTTTGGGATGGATCATTTTGAACCTGAAAAGGCTTGAGGTTGTTTCCAAGTAAACTATTTGTTTGGATTTGAGAGATGATTCGGGAAAGAATACTTGGTGTCGTAGTCGCCATAATTTTGTCATGCATTTGCTTTGTACCGGCTTTTGCCGAGGCTGCGGACAGCGTTTCCGTATACAGTGCACCGTCTACGCAGTCCGTGGGGTTGGTGCTCAGTGGAGGTGGTGCCAAAGGTATTGCGCATATAGGTGTCATCCAGGCTCTGGAAGATCATGACATCCCCATAGATTATGTGGCCGGCACTTCCATGGGTGCAATCGTGGGAGGCCTTTATGCCGCAGGTTATACTCCGGACGAGATGATGGAGCTTATCCTGTCGCCGGGGTTCGCCATGTGGTCTACGGGGCAGATTGATCCTAATCTCACGTATTATTTCCTGAGGCAGCCGCAGACACCGGCGTTCGGGCATCTTAACATCAACCTCCATCCCGCCGATTCAGCCTCTGCTACCAACGTCATACCTGCAAGCCTCATCTCTCCGCTTCCCATGAATTTCGCGTTCATGGATCTGTTCGCTGCATACACGGCACAGTGCGGTGGGGATTTCGACCGGCTTTTCGTGCCGTTCCGTTGCGTCACCTCCGATGTCGTCCACAAGCATAAGATCGTGTGTCGGTCTGGCAGCCTTTCAGATGCCATACGTGCATCCATGAGCTTTCCGGCGGTATTCATGCCCATAAAGATGAACGGGGTGGATGTATATGACGGTGGCATATACGACAATTTCCCGGTGGATGTGATGCGTGAGGATTTCGCTCCATCCATCATGATAGGGGTGGATGTGCATTCGGAGGAAGCAACACCGTCCACAGGTATAGTGTCGCAGCTGGAGAACATGATAATCCAGAACAACGACTATGATCTTCCTGCAGACGAAGGTATACATATCCATATTGACGTGAGCCGTTTCTCGCTGCTTGATTTCGGCAAGGCCAAGGAGATTTATGCCGCCGGATACAAGCGTGGCATGGAGTTCATGGACTCAATAGAAAGCCGCGTGACGGCGCGAATTCCCGCAGAGACCCGCCGGTTGCGTCGTGCGGTTTTCAAGTCGGGATCTCCTTACATGCGTTTTGACAAGGTGGTGGCGACAGGTGGCACGCCATCCCAGAACGACTATCTGGAGCATCTCTTCAAAAGCGCACGCGTAGATACATTCGGCATAGATCAGGCGCGCCTGGCCTACTACCGCGCGTTGAGTCCCGGCAAGATACGCAATCTGATGCCGCGTGCTGTGTACAATGACACCACCGGTCTGTTCACGCTTGAGCTTGATGCCAGCCTGAAAGACAATTTCACCATAGGGGGTGGCGGCTTCCTTACCTCTTCCATAAATTCGATGATCTTTGCCTCGGTGGATTATTCGAGTTTGTCGTTCAGCTCGTGGAACACACGGCTGATGGGATGGATAGGGCAGAGCTACATGGCTGCTCAGCTTGACGGCAAGCTGTATCTTTCAAATACGTTGCCGTCGGCTCTCGAATTGCAGGGCGTTTATGCCCGCCAACGTTATTATGAGAATGACAAACTTTTCTATCAGGACAATTCACCGGCGTTTATCAGCCATTACGAGGGGTTCGGCCGCCTAAACTACGCTTGGGCTGTAGGACGGCGTGCGAAGGCGCTCGTAGGAGTGGGAGGAGGACAGTCGCGCAACAAGTTCTATTCCAACGATCGCGCCGACTTTACGGAGGCCAACCGGGAGGAGACAAAGATGAACCTTGGGCAGGTTGTCGGGCGCTTTGAGTACAACTCGCTTGACAACAACAGCTATCCGTCGGATGGCACTTTCCTTAATCTCAGCGTAATGCAGACGCTCGGACGTTACCATCACAACCAGACGGGGGAGGATGGCTTGAGACGCGACTACAGTGAGAACTTGCATTGGTTCCAGGCCGAATTCAAGGGAGAGAGCTACTTCACGCTCTGTCGTCCATTCTCGCTAGGGGTAGTGTGGGACGTGCTGGTGTCCAACAGGCGGTTGCTCAATACATATTATGCATCGTTGGTAAACGCTCCATCATATACCCCCACCCCCGCGATGGAAGATGTGTTCAACAAGGCATTTCATGCCAACTCCTTTGCAGCTGCCGGGCTAGTGCCTATCTGGCGTCCGTTCCAGCGGGCGCAGGTGCGCCTTACGGCAACGGCTTTTATGCCGTTCCGCAAGATAGAGCAGGAGGGCGCAACGGATGTGCGCTACGGTAACTGGTTCTCGAATCCGGAATTCGCAGCCGAGCTCGACCTGGTCTACAATCTGCCGTTCGCATCGGTCTGCGCATATGCCAACTACCTGTCATATCCGGCCGCGAACTGGAATTTCGGCATTTCGTTCGGCCTGTACTTCACAGCATTGCCATTCCTCCGTTAGGGCAATGTTTTAAGAGACTGTTTAAAAATTTGGTTAAAAGTGCGGAATACGGAAATATTTCAGTATATTTGCATTGTTCAAACAGCTTGCGGGTGTCCGATGCCCCGTGCTGTAGCTGAAACGTATTCAAGAACTAACAACCATAACTGTTTTTAAAACATTGTACCTATGTCAAAAGTAACAGTCGTAGGCGCCGGCAATGTAGGCGCTACTACCGCCAATGTATTGGTTACCACTCAGGTGGCTGACGAAGTCGTGCTCATCGACATCAAGGAAGGCGTATCGGAAGGTAAAGCCATGGATATCATGCAGACTGCAAATATTCTCGGTCTCCAGTCACGTCTCACCGGTGTGACAAACGACTATGCCAAGACGGCGAACTCCGACGTGGTGGTTATCACTTCAGGTGTTCCCCGCAAGCCCGGCATGACCCGCGAGGAGCTTATCGGCGTAAATGCAGGGATCGTGAAGTCTGTTACAGAGAATGTGTTGAAGCACTCTCCCAATGCCGTGATAATCTGCGTGGCCAACCCTATGGACACCATGACTTACCTGATCCACAAGATTTCCGGTCTTCCCAAGAACCGAATAATCGGTATGGGTGGTGCTCTTGACAGCGCTCGCTTCAAATATTTCCTCAGCATCGCCCTTGGCGCGAACGCTACCGAAGTCGAGGGTATTGTAATAGGCGGCCATGGTGATACGACAATGATCCCCCTGACACGTTTCGCCGCTTATCGTGGTGTGCCCGCTTCCGAGTACCTCCCAGCAGAGCAGCTTGAAAAAGTGGCCGCCGATACCATGGTAGGTGGTGCCACGCTGACCAAGCTTCTCGGCACTTCGGCATGGTATGCTCCCGGTGCAGCATCGGCACAGATGGTAGCCGCCGTGCTCCACGACCAGAAGAAGTTGATCTCCTGCTCGGCTCTCCTTGACGGCGAATACGGTGAAAGCGACCTCTGCATCGGCGTACCCGCGATCATCGGTCGCAACGGTATCGAGAAGATTGTGGAATTCGACCTCAACGAGACTGAGAAGGCAGCTTTCAAGAAGAGCGCCGAAGCCGTACATAAGACCAATGAGGCTCTCAAAGCTGTCCTCGGCTGATAAGGGCTTCAGTATCGGATGAAAAAAATCTCAGCGGGAGGTTGCGACGTACAGAACATGCCGCAGCTTCCCGCTGTTATATCTAGTAAATTGAGAAATAAGAAATATAGAAATCAAGAAAGGATATGAGAATTTACAAGTTTTTAACTGCGGCGGTTGTTGCCGCAGCCGGTGTTCTGAGCCTTGCAAGCTGCGGTGGAGGACAAAAAACAGAAAATGCCGAGGCCTCTGAATCTGCAGTGGAGAATGTTGCTGATCATGCCGTGACGGTGCTTGAAAAAGGGGCTGCCATTGCGCCTGAGGAGAGCAAGCTCGTTGTGATAGACTTCAATGCGACGTGGTGTGGCCCATGCCGACAGTTCGCTCCTACTTTCGACAAGGTTGCCGGAGATTTTGCCTCCAAGGCCGTCTTCTATAGTGTGGATGTGGACGTGCATCCCGAACTGGCCGCCCAATACGGTGTCCAGAACATCCCGACTGTGGCCTATGTCAAACCCGATGGAAGCTACACTACAACTGTAGGGCTTCTTTCCGAGCAGGATTTCACTGTAGCCATTGATGCGGCGTTGAAATGACTCCTGACGGAACTGAAAATATTACCGGGCGGTTGGAAAAGATAAGCACGCCTATCTTTTCCAACCGCCTTGTCATTGTTGAGACCAAAATCTAAAACCTTAAATCACTTATCCGGTATAAATCGGGTAAACGTTTTTTGATATGGGAGAAGCTATGCGAGGTTGTTTCAGGGGATCGCATCTTTTTATGACGGTTGTTGCGGTTCTGTCTTTTTTTACGGTTCAAGCGCGGGAGATCGTCCTTAAATCCGGCGAGTACCGGCTCGGTTTTCCTATTGTGGATGGTGGAACCGGTTTGGAATTGCGAAAGGGCGGCGAGGCTATCTGCCGTCAGCCCGCGCCGGCAAGGATCGTGGTTAAGGAAAAAGGCACGCATGTCGGGTTCAGCGATGATGAGATCTCTTATTTCGTGGCGTATGACAGTGTGAGGAAGCGGCATGGGCACATTGAGGCTGTAGCGGAAGTTAAAACGGAAGGGGGTGCCACCTTTTTGATCAGTGATACATACGATGCAGCCGGTGATGGCGCTTTTACCTTGAATCGTGAAGTTGAAGTGGTTGAGTCCGGCGATGAAGCGGGGTTTGCCAGTGTCTACACGCTGTCATCCGTCAACCGTGATGCGACGGACGGTTACGAATATTTTATCCCGTCTATCCTGTATCGCGATACTGACCATATGAGGAACCGGGCTGTGGGGGCGGATCTCTCAAAGAATAGAATGTATGTGAAAGAGACGCGGTGCGGTCTCCCCATGGCGATGTTGCGGGAGAAAGATCGCGGCGTGTCGTTTGCCTTGTCTCATCTGAAGCCTGATATAAGCGTGGGGCGGTTCGCCGGCGGGGGAGTGCCAGGAGAGGTAAACGACTCGCTTCGTTATGGCGCTGTAGGCTTTGACCTGTCGCCTGTGCCGGGTGTGACTTTCCGTTATCTATCGGCCGAAGGCCCCGATACCTATGAGGAGATTCGCGCCAGGGAGCCGGGTGCGTCGGTGTGGTCAGACCGCTACCATACCGTAAGGCAAGGCAACGGGCACACTTTTTCTGTCGCGATCATCCCGAATGTATGCGACGGGTACAACGAAGCCATGATGACAACCTTTGCAACGGCATACCGTCTGGAGGATCCTGTAGTGCATCCGGTGGACATGGACACCGTCTACAGGCAGAACATAGATCTTTTCAAGAATGAATACCGCACATTTGGCACGGGAAATGTGACGGCCGCAGGTGTCCCCTGGTCTCTTGACCTACCTGACGGGAGCAACCGGGTCTATACGTTTCAGATGGGTTTCGTAGGGCAGCAGCTTTCGGTGGGGTATCATCTTCTGCGATATGGTTTCAGGCATGACGAACCTGAGACGGTTAGGATGGGCAGGGAGATCGTGGATTTCTGGGTGTCCGATGCCATAATGGGCGACTATTTTCCGATCGTCTGGTGGGATCCGGTCGACGATGAGACCGGAGGCCATACGCGAGGATATCCGGCGTTCCTGAGGTGCATGGTCGATGGAATGGAGGGGTTGCTCAATGCCTGGCGCATAGCTCAATCATACGGTGAGGATCGGCCTGCGTGGTATGAAGCCCTTCGTAAGGTAGGCGATCATCTGCTGGCGGTGCAGAACGCCGACGGATCTTTCTGTCGTGCATATGCCACCGACGGCACTGTCGCGCAGGAATATGACCGCAATACACAAGCCTCCTCCAAGCTCAATACCCCTATTGCTGTAAGGTTTCTTGCAAAGATGTATGAATGTACAGGCGACGAGCGATACCGTCAGGCGGCCATCAATGCGGCGGATTTCTCGTATCGTGAACTGTATGGGAAGCTTGGGAAGTATGTGGGTGGAACTCCCGATAATCCTAACACTGTTGACAAGGAGGCGGCCATATTCGCCATGTATGCCTTCGGGGCGGCTCACGACCTCACAGGTGACCGGAAATATCTGGAGGCAGCCGAGCATGCCGCCATGTGCGCCATGAGCTGGGTGTACTGTTACGACTATTCACTCCCCCACAGGGACGGTGCCGATGCCTCCCGCAATCCATTTGCAGATGGAGGCATAGCGGGATTCTCCCTGATATCCATCGGACATTCTGGAGCGGACAACTTTGCGTCGTTCATGTCTTTCGACATGTTCAAGCTGTATGTGAAGACCGGAAATCCCACATATCTCCATATGGCCCGCTTCTTGCAGAACAATACCAAGCTCAACAGCGACTACGACGGCAGGGTAGGATACAAGTATCGCGCGTTCATGCCCGAGGCCACGAACGTTGCCGATATGGCATTTCGCTCGGTGGGCGCATGGCTCCCATGGTCGAGCATAGCCAATATAGATCCAGTCGCCGGTATGGAGGATGCTTTCGGCAATACGGACATGACAAAGATCACTGACAACCTGAAACGGCTGCGTGAGAAACTTGGCGCATATGGTGCGGGTGGTCGTCCTATCGGTGTCGCAGCGTCAAGCCGGATCTCTCCCCGCTGATCATATGATGGTCAGGTGGGAGAGGCGCTTCTCAAGCTCGGTGGAACTTAGGCGGGTGGAGAGGCGACCGTGGTAGGCGACGGAAATGTTTCCCGTCTCCTCGCTTACCACTATGGCGAAGGCATCTGTGGCCTGTGAGATGCCGAGGGCGGAACGGTGTCGCAGCCCCAGTGAGCGTGGCACATTCGTGTCATGACTCACCGGGAGTATGCATCCTGCCGCCTTTATGCGGCCCCCGTCTATTATCATCGCGCCGTCGTGCAGGGGTGAGTTCTTGAAAAAGATGTTTTCGATCAGTCGGGAGTTTATTTCGGCGTTGATCATGTCGCCGCTTTTCTCGTAGTTCTCGAGCGGCACGTCCTGCTGTATCACTATCAGTGCTCCGGTCTTGCTTTTTGACATGTTCATGCATGCGTATACGATGGGCATGACGCGTGCATGTATATCCTCGGTGTTTTCCTTGGTTCTATGGTGGAAGAGCGACGTGAGGAATTTCCACCTTTTCTTCGATCCGAGTTCCACAAGGAAGCGCTTTATCTGATCCTGGAAAATGATGACGAGTATCAGCAGTCCTATGCTCATCACCTTGTCAAGTATCGTACCGATGAGCTTCATCTCAAGGATCTCAGCGGCCACAACCCACACCAGCACGAAGGCGAGCACACCATAAAAAATGTTTATGGTGCCGGATTCCTTCATGATCTTATAGAGATAGTAGAGCATCAGAGCCACTATCACTATGTCGAGTATGTCCTTTATTCCGAAAGATTCTATCACTGTCTGTAGCTGTTGTTTAGAAATCGGTATGCGCTCTGTGGGATGTTTCCATCAGTGCTTGTGCCACTTTCACTGTCTGTACCGCCTCGGCCACGTCATGTACCCGGATAATGGCTGTGCCGGCAAGTATTGCGGCGGTGTTCAGCGCCACGGTTCCCGGGAGGGCTTCATCGGCGGAAATCTCGCAAAGGCGTGTGATCATTGACTTGCGCGATATGCCGGTCAATATGGGGCACTCAAGCATGTGTTGGAGCTGTGGCAGGTGTGCCATCAGTTCATAATTCTGTTCCAATGTCTTGGCAAATCCGAATCCCGGATCGATGATTATGTCGGCTACGCCCATCCGTCTCAGCCGTTCAAGTGGGCGAGAAAGCTCTGCCGCCACGTCTGCCGTCACGTCGTTATAGTCCGTGAGGCTCTGCATGGTCTGCGGCGTGCCGCGCATGTGCATGAGGATGTAGGGTGCTTTGAGTGACGCTACGGTTTCGAACATATCGGGGTCAATCGATCCTCCGGATATGTCGTTAACTATGTCGGCACCCCATTCCTCCACGGCTTTCCTGGCGACTGCCGCGCGAAACGTGTCCACCGAGACCGGGATGTCACGGTCAAGGCTTCTTACCGCCTTTATACCTATGCGTAGTCTACGCATCTCTTCCTCTACGGGCACAGGAGCGGCACCGGGACGGGATGAATATCCACCGACGTCTATCATGTCCGCTCCCTCCCGTATCAGTGCCTCGGCACGGACTGCCGCCTCCTTTTCGCCGAAGGAGTGGGAACCGGAATAGAAAGAGTCGGGGGTCACGTTGAGAATGCCCATCACTTGCGGGCGGTTGATCTCCAGTAGCTTCCCTTTGAGGTTTAGGGTGAATGGCTTCATGTCGCGAAGTTACGGAATTTTCGCGAAAGTTCCATGTCATTTCGTTCTTCCCGTATATGCATCAATATCCTTGGAGCCGGCCGGCTGCGAGAAGAATTTCTCCGCGGCCCTGTTCATGTCGTCGTTCCATGGTTGCGGGCCGTTTATCTGCACTACCCATAGGCGCAGTTGCTTTTTGTGCCAGTTCATATTGCAGTTGGTGCCCCATGCGCCACCGTGGCCGAACCATGCGTCCTCGTTGTCTTCGGTCGGAGCCGCCAGACCGAGGGAATAGCCTCCCATGTTTTCCGGGCGGCTACTCACGGCAAGAAGGTTTTTCACGGTATCTTCCTTGAGTATGCGCACCCCGTTGTCGCCGATGCCGAGGTTAAGTAGCATCTTGTAGAATTTCAGCTGGTCGGAGGCCGTTGTCCACAATCCGGCACCTGCCGAAGCAAAGACGTGGGAGTCGTTGTACGGACGCTGTTGATTACTGTTTTCCTCGCGCCATACTGCCGGGGTGTTGTCCTTCGTGTCATACATCTCTATCTGCTTCTTCAGCTGTTTGTCGGTAGGCCAGAACCATGTGGATTTCATCCCGAGGGGATCGAGGACTTCCTTCTTCAGGTAATCTTCCCATTTCATTCCGGTGATTGTCTCCACGATGGCAGCTCCTATGTCGATGCCTGTGTTCGAGTAAGAATCCCTGGTGCCGGGTTCGAACATCAGTGGGGAGGCCGCTGCCACCGAGGCGACCTGACGTATGGGGCAGCCGCCGGACCATCCGCCTCCTTTGACGTCCGCTCTTTTCGCGCTGATCTCAAACGGGAATCCTCCGGTATGGTTCATGACCATTCTTACGGTCAGGGTATTCTTGGCCTTATGCATGGTGCGGATGCCGTCTTTTTCTTCGTCAAGCACCCATAGTTCGGCAAACTCAGGCAGGTATTTCGATACGGGATCGTCAAGGGATAGTTTCCCTTCCTCCACGAGCTTCGCTATCGTCACTCCGCAGAATCCTTTTGTCTGGGAGCACTGCATGAATACATTGTCAAGGTCTATCGGGCGTTTCTTCTCCACATCGGCATACCCGACGCAGCAGGTTTCCTGCAACCCGTCTTTGAAGAACACGCTTATGGCTCCGGGAAGCTCGCCCCTGTCTACATAAGGTTGGAGGGCTTCACGGGCAAACGAGGTCTTGGATTCAATTACATTCCCCTTTCCGGACGCAGCCAGGCATATGACTGCGACGAGCAAAAAGACTATCTTTCTCATGGTATCATAGGTTTTGTTTCTGTTGATATTCTATGTCTTGTTGACCAACTTATGCTTCGCAAATTTACAATTTTTTCAGGGATTAAGCAGATCCGGATTGAAGAAATCCATTATGGAGTTGGAGTGTTCGATGAGCAGTGTCGCGGGACCCTCGGGGTCATATTTGGCTGCAAGGGTGTAGTCGCTCATGGCCTCACCGTGCCGTCCCATGCTCCATAGCAGTTTGCCGCGTGCCACCAGCATATTCGCGTCTTCCGGTGCGGCGGCAAGCAGTTCGTTCAGGGTTTCAAGCGCCTCCGGGAGAACTTTTCCTTCGATGGCGGTTTTTATATTTTGTGGATTCATCATAATTCACTAAGTTTGTTGACAAACTTTTCTGACACAAAATTAACAAAACCGAACGAAAACGTGAACAGATTCCTGAAATTGTTGGCCGTAGGGCTTCTTTGCGTGGTACCTTTCGCTGTATCAGGTGCCGATCCCATGGCCACGGACTATCCGGTGGAAGATTGCCTCGGTTCAGCCAAGCCGTATCCGGCTCCCGAGGATCCGGCGGCGTACCCCGATTCGCTTACCCCAGTGTTCGTGAACCATGTCGGGAGGCATGGCGCACGTTTCCTCTCTTCGGCCAAGACTACGGTTGATCTGACCGCTTTTCTTGACCGTGCCGATTCTGCCGGGGTTCTCGCTCCTCTGGGCAAGGAACTGCTTTCTTTGGCTCGCTATGTGGCCGACATTTCCCATAACCGCTGGGGAGCGTTGGATTCGCTCGGGATGGCAGAGCAGAGGGGCATAGCCTCGCGCATGTTCCTGGCCTATCCCAAGCTTTTCATGGGAGGGAAGGTTAATGCTATAAGTTCTTACTCTCCCCGTTGTGTCATGAGCATGTATGAGTTCACGCATCAGCTTGACAGGCTTAATAATCGGGTGGAAATCTATACGGCTTCGGGCCATCAGACTTCCCCGCTTATGCGGCCGTTCGATGTGGACAAGGCTTATGTGGAATGGGCGGCTTCCAAGGAGTGGGAGGCGCCATACAACATGTTTTTTGAGACCACGGCTCCTGCCGCGCCTGCTCGTCGCTTGCTGACGGATCCCGATTTTCTGAACAATAAGGAGGCGCTTGACATGTCGTGGACGGAATACAAGGTGCTCATGGGGTTGCCCGCCATGGGCATGGCCGTAGATCTTGAGAAATACTTTACCCGTGCCGAGCTTAATTCGTTGTGGGCGTGCGAGAATCTTGGGCATTACCTGAGGCGCACGGCTACCACCTTATCGTCGGAACCGGCTCTCATCGCCTCCGATCTGCTGCTGAACCTTATAAATACGACGGATGCAGCCGTGGCCGGGGATAACCGGTTCAATGTGGAGCTGCGTTTCGGCCATGCCGAGACCCTCATGCCGCTCCTTTCGCTCATGCGTCTGCGCGGATGCTATTATATGACAAATTATTTTGACACCGTGGGGCTGCATTGGAAGGATTTCGATGTGGTGCCTATGGCGGCCAACCTACAGATTGTGCTTTTCCGCACGGACAAGGGCGGATGGTGTGTGCGTTTCGACCTCAACGAGCGGCCGGTGCCATTGTTCCCCGATTCTCCTCAGGTATATGTGCCATGGGAGGATGCGCGTGAGTATCTTGTGAGATGTCTGCCGCTTCATCTTCAACCTTGATGCATAGGTCTATGTCGGATAAGGGATTTGGCGTGCCGGAAATGGTGGGTAAGGCGCTTTTGCGCGAGGGTATCGCTCCCGGGGAGGGGGTGATGGTGGCTTTCAGCGGAGGAGCGGACTCTACGGCGCTGCTTGTGGCTGTGGTCGAGGCAGGGTATGTGCCGACTGCGTTGCACTGCAACTTCCATCTGCGTGGAGAGGAGAGCGACCGTGACGAGCGTTTCTGCCGTGATCTGTGCGCCACGCTGGGAGTGGAGCTGAAAGTGCGCCATTTCGACGTGTATGCCCGTGTGGCCTCCACCGGCGAGTCCGTGGAGATGGCGGCAAGGGAGTTGCGCTACGAGTGGTTCGACGGCGAGCATGCCGCATCCGGGCATCCTCTCCTTACGGCGCATCATGCGTCGGACAATGTGGAGACCTTCTTTTTGAATCTGCTGCGGGGGAGTGGTCTGCGTGGCCTTGCCGCCATTCCTCCTGCGCGCGGATATATATTGCGTCCTCTCCTTGACGTAGGGAAGGCGTGTCTGGTCAAGTATCTTTCCGAAAAAGGTGTAGGTTATGTCACTGACTCCACCAACCTGCAGCCCGACTTCAAGCGCAACCGTCTGCGTCTTGAGACGCTCCCCGCTCTTGAGGCGCAATTTCCGGGTGCCATGGAGGCTGTGGGACGTAGCGTGTCAAACCTCAGGAGGGATCGTGACCTGTTACAGGGTTTCATCGGTGAGCTTCGCAATGAGATAACCCTCCCATCAGGTGAGATACTTCTTGCGAGCCTGATTCATGATCCTCTGGGAACATTGAAGCTGTATCATATTCTTGACGGCGTTTTTGCGTTGACTACGGTAGAGAAGATTCTGTCCCGGCATGATGCGTCCGGCAAGATATTCGAGGGGAGTGGCGGTGTGCGCTACCTGCTTGACCGAGGTAAGCTGGTCAAACTGGAGCATCGCGACGGGGAGAGCGGACGACCGGTCATCATGGCGGATGTTCTTCCGATCGGGGAATTTGCCCCTGTGCGCAATCCCATGGAGATGTGGCTTGACGGGGAAGTGCTTGACGGTGGTCACCGGTGGGAGTTGCGTCCTTGGCGGCATGCCGACAGGATAGCCCCTTTCGGCATGCGCGGCACGCGTGCCGTCAGCTCCATAATATCGGAGGCAAAGATCCCCTTGGCAGACAAGGGGCGCGTATGGGTGCTGGTCTGTGATGATGAGCCTGTGTGGGTGGTGGGCTACAGGACGTCGCGCCGTTTCCGAGTAACGCCGACCTCCAAAAGGGTGGTAAGGCTTACCGCGTCCTTTGATTCTCATTGATGCATAAATGTTAAAAAACATGGTTGCGCAACATGTGTTCATCTGCCCTGTGAGCCGTAGAAGGGGGAAATGTAGTAGTAAGGTCTACAAACAACATTTATTAACAAATGATTTGCTTGTTATTTCAATAAACTTTCGTTATTTTGTCTTGCTTAAGAAAACAGACCTTAATCCTCTTCCGGAATCACCGGCTATACAATGCATGCTTTCGGCTGTCACGGCAGCCCCGGCCTGTTAACTTTGTGCGGTTGAAAAGCGTTATAACGCTGGATAATTAAACTGAATAAGCATGGATAAGACAGGCGACATATGCATAACGGCACAGGATGTGCGCTTCATGGAAATGGCGGCGCGCATAGCGGAGGAGAACATTGACCGCGGAGGCGGCCCTTTCGGCGCTGTAATAGTGCGTGACGGTGAGATTGTGGCTACGGGTGCAAACTCGGTCACTCTGACCAACGATCCTACAGCACATGCCGAAGTGAACGCAATACGTGAGGCATGTGCCCGCTTGGGCACTTTCAACCTTGCCGGTTGCACGGTCTATAGTTCTTGTGAGCCTTGTCCCATGTGCCTTTCGGCGCTTTATTGGGCAGGAGTGAGCCGCATATATTACGGGAACACCCAGGACGATGCCGATAGCATCAACTTTTCCGACAGGTTCCTTTACCGCGAGCTCCGCAAACCGCAGGTGGAGAGAGCGATCCCCTGCATCCGCATCAAGGACGCGGGTACCATCCGCGCCTTTGAGAAGTGGGCTGAAAAAGAAGACAAAGTGGAGTATTGAGGCTCCGCGTCAAAGATATTGAGAATTTGAATGATTGAATGAATGATTGATTAATTGGAGTAATAATTGAATGAATGATAAGTGAATGAACTGTGGCGAGGCACCCGAAGCGGTTGCGGGCCGATGTTTCGGCAAGTTGCCGCCCAAGATGCCGGTTACGAGAATTAGTTCGCCACAAAAAGGATACTGATAAGTTTGTTTCATATACAAATGCCAATAAGGATTGAGCCGGGACTGATGTGAATCGGGCCCGGTTTGCTTTTTGCACGTTCCGGCAACGAAATAATTTAGTACCTTTGCGCAGGTTTTCATTTTAGGACTATGGAAAAAGGAACTGGAGCGCTCCGCGGGCATCTGGCCATGTTGGGAGCCAATATAATGTGGGGTCTGATGTCTCCCGTAGCCAAGGTCGTGATGGCCGGCGCGGTGGTGACTCCGCTGGTGATGACCGATTTCCGCATATTCGGTGCGGCGATGCTCTTCTGGATCGCATCCATTGCGGTGCCGAGGGAGCATGTGCCTCCATGCGACCTGCTGTTGCTCGCCGGTGCGGCGATGCTCGGCATACTTCTCAATCAGGGTAGTTTTATCTTCGGGGTATCCTTTACGTCGCCCGGGGAGGCCTCCGTCATAACCACGACCATGCCTCTCTGGGTGATGCTTCTGGCGGCTCTTATATTGAAGGAGCCCATCACGTGGAAAAAATGCTGCGGCATAGCGCTGGGCGCGTCCGGGGCGTTGCTGCTTGTGTTGGGAGGGGGCGCTCTCAATTCGGCATCGGGATCAAATCCTCGCTTGGGTGACTTCCTTGTGCTGTGTGCCCAGCTGAGCTATGCCCTTTACCTCACCTTGTATAAGAACTTCATAAAGAAGTATTCGCTTGTCACTTTGATGAAGTGGATGTTTACCTTCGCATCGGTGGTGCTTGCGCCTTTCTCGGTGGCGAAACTCGTGTCGCTACCTTGGTCGCAGCTGACCCTCGGCGAGATAGGAGGTGCGGCATATGTGGTTTTCTGCGGTACGTTCCTTGCATATATCTGCATTATGACCGGACAGAAACTCCTGCGTCCTACGGTTGTGGGAATGTACAATTATGTGCAGCCGGTAGTTGCCATGTGCATAGGCATCTGGCTCGGCCTTGACAACTTCTCGCTGACGAAGGGGATTGCGGTGGCTCTGATCTTCTCGGGAGTGTACCTTGTCACTACGAGCCGTTCGCGTGCTCAGGAGCTACAGGGCAAAGGTGAGGTGCGATGAAACAGCATATTGACATCCCGCAATCCGCTTTACGGGTCACCTCGCAAAAATAATCAGTATTTTTGTGTCAAAATGAAAATTTATTAAAAATAATTCATATCTTTGCGGGGTGACCTCATTGGCGGGGCGTATCCCTGTACCATTTGTTCCGGACACACATGTTAGTTTTGTAAATCAATCAATTAATATCTTAACCTTTAACCCTAAACAGATGAAGAAACTTCTTTACTCTCTGATGGGCTGTGCGGCGTTGCTTACGGTGGGAACCGCCACCGGGCGTGACGCTCTTGCGCAGGTTTACACCAACATCACCGCCCCCGCTGACGAGGGCACCACCACCGGCGAATACCTAAAACCGGGTCAGGTTGTTGACTTGATGATAAATTTCATCCCCGATCAAGACAACGTTAAGCTGGCCTTCACATCTCCCCGTATCGGTATCTGGAGCATAAGTGGCGACTACGAACAGATCGCAATGGTAGATGCCATACGTATCTATCGCAACGAAGGTCTGTACTATGATGAGGAGAACCGTGAGCTGCTGCATGAATTCAAGAATGTTGCCAGTGGCACTGACGTGGAATGGACTGATGAGACAAAACTCGAGCACGGCAAGTACTGGTACTACATGATCATTCCTGTAATTGACGGCTACGAGGGTCAGAGCGCAGGCAGGAGTGCATTTGTCGGATGGCGTATTGACCCTGCTACGGATTTCTCAGTCGTTCCCGGCGATAAAGGAGCCATAGAAGCAACAATAAGCTTCAATGCTCCTACTACGGCTGATGATGGTGCTGTACAGGTAAATGAACCATTCAAGATTGAACTTACCCGTAAAGACGACAGTTATTATAGCTCACATGAGGTTATCCATACCTTTGAAAATGTGGAGCCGGGTACTCCCATTGAATATGTTGATAAGGATGAGGAAACCTTAAAGCCTGGTACGGTATATACTTACCGTCTGAGCATCTATTATGATGGAAGTACGACGACATCAACTGTTGACAATCAAGCCAAAGTGTTGATCGGCCCTGACAAACCGGCTGCACCATCGAATTTAGTGGTAGTTGCCGAGGGAGACAACGTAAAACTTACGTGGGACGCTCCTACCAAAGGACAAAATAATGGGTGGTTTGATCCGTCGACAGTGCGTTATAATGTAGAAAGAGGTCCTTGGAGCAGTTGGCCGAACTATACGTTGGTAGCAGAAGGTATAGAAAACACGGAATTTGTAGACAATCTTATTCCTGAAGAAGGCGTTTGGAAATATCGTGTTACGGCGTGTATAGGAGACGCTGAAGGTGACTATGTGGAATCAAGCGAGAAGATTACAGCTGGTCCTCTGCCCAAAATGCCATGGAAAGAGAGTTGGCCGAATGCATCCTCCCGATATAAGACATGGAATTGTACAGGCGATTGGAATTCTTCTACAGGTACAACCATATATGATTCAACACAGGCCGACAATCCGATATTGTGCGAAATTGATCCTGTTGACGAAGATGGCGGTATGCTTCACTTGCGGTCATATAAGTGGAGTCATGAAGCGGGTGACAAGGAGTCTGCGACAACTGGCCGCATAGATTTCTCCGAGGCTGTAAATCCAATATTGAAATTCTGCTATTTTGATTTGGATCCGGCATATACTGATAATGTCATGAAGGTATATGCGTCTGCCGACGGTGGGGAATTTGTTGAATTGGAAGATCTTGATTTCCAGTCAGGTGCGGGTCTTAACAAATGGATTACCCTTACAACAAGTCTTGCGCAATTTGTAGGTGCTCAATACATAAATGTAAAGTTTGAGGCAACCCTCGGTGAAATGTTCGCACAAATGGCCATTGATGCAGTGGAAGTGCGTGAATTGATGCCGATAGATTTGGTTGTTAAATCCGCAAATCTTCCGGCTAAATTCTATCCCGGTGCAAAGATGAATGCGAGCGTCACCATAGAAAATACCGGTGACAATGATACTGAACCTTTTGCTGCAATGGTTACATTGGACGGCGAAGACCTTGCCTATGCAGAGTGTCTCACTGTAAAGAGCCAGTCTGCAACTGTAATGCAGATTCCGGTAGAGATCCCCGCTGACATAGAGGGCGGAATACATACAATCAAGATTGATGTGGAAGGCGGATATGAGCAGAATATGGATAACAACTCCGCATCAGTAGATGTAGAGATTGTGGCACTTCCTGCTCCATCAAATCTCACAAGTTCCTTGAAAGTACTTACATGGGAAGCAGCCGATGAACTTCCGTTCTCCGATGGTGACAAACTTGTTCGGGAATTGTTCGCTGATTATGAACATGGTGCAACCGGAACTTTTGGGGATTGGACTTTCGTAGATGTTGATGGCCTTACCACATACAATATCCCGGGTGCAGAATTGGATTATCCCAATAAAAATACTGCCATAAGCGGTATGGTGCTTAGCCCGTCTTTGCTTGGGGCATCATGGGATACTCCTGAAAAGGGTGGTCAGTGCTTTATCTTTATAGGATGCTCCGGCTATGCCGATGATTGGCTGATTTCTCCTGAACTGAATGGTATGGCTCAAACTGTGACGTTCAAGGCTGCAGGTGCTGCTTCCTCCTGGTCTGAGCTGTTTGAGGTAATGGCTTCATCTGTGGATAAAGAAACAACATCCTTTGTCCGTCTGTCATCCCATAAGATTCCTGGAAATGGCGCGGAGGAATGGACTGAATATACGGTGGATCTTCCTGTGGGCACAAAGTATTTTGCCATACATTGCGTGTCGAATTTTGGTGATGCTCTCTGCGTGACCGATTTCAACTTCACTACCGGTTACGGTCTCACTTCGGAGGAAACCAAGTTCCTTGGTTACAATGTTTATTTCGGAGATGAGAAGGTGAACCCCGAGCTGATTACTGAAACAACATATACGCTTCCTGAGGATGCATCCAATGGTGTGTATGCTGTTAAGGCTGCTTATAACAATGCCGAGTCCGCTCCTACAGAGGGAGTATTCGTTCAGGTTTCCGGTCTGGATTCAGTGAATGCAGAGGGTAAGTTGCTTTCCGTGGAGGGTACCACTCTGGTGATTTCCGGAACCGGAGCGTATGCAGTCGTTGATCTCGCCGGCCGCACTGTGGCCGCCGGTCAGGGTGCTGCCCGCGTGGCTGCTGCTCCCGGCACCTATGTGGTGACTGTGGATGGCACAGTCTTCAAGGTAGTCTTGAAATAAACATATGAATAATTAGGAATGTCGCCTTCCCTAACCGCAACAGTGGGGAGGCGACATCCCGTTTTTTAATCAGATGATTATGAAGTTTTATCTTTTCTCCAAGAAAACTCTGGCGGCTGCCTGTGCAGCGGTTGGAGTTTCTTTTTTTGGTGTGGCCGCCGATCCGCCCGTGATCCATGGCAATATCGTAGGGCCTGCCGCCTGGGTGGACTATGTCTCTGGCATATACATGTTCAGTGCCGAGGCTCCGCTGACGCTTGAGATGCAAAAGGAGAGCCGTTTCATAAACGTGAACGGTGGGGGCGACAATGTAGGTGGTATTTACCATTATATCGGCGACAATGACGGGCTTGGCACAAGCGGTGATTATCGCATGTACCTCTACGATGCGTCCACTTGGATCCCCAAGGACAATTTCAGGGTGCCCGACAACTGGAGGGCTACCGATATGAGTTACGACTACACAACCGGACGCTTATATGGGTGTTTCACCTCCGATCGCTCCACCTGGTGGTTCGGTTGGATGAATCCTGCCGATGCGGTGTTCAACAAGGTTTCCACCGCCGGTGGCGGTTATGCCGTAGTGGCTGCAAACCGCTATGGTGCCGTATATGCGATAGATTATGAGGGGAACGTGCTGGCCTTGAACAAGGCGGATGGCAGTGCCACGATACTCTTTTCTACGGGATTGATTCCGGCTGGTGCACAAAGCGGTTGTTTCGATGCCGCTTCCGGTCTGCTCTACTGGTGTTTCCGGGACGCCGAGGATCATACGTCACTCTATTCCGTTGACATTTCAGCCGGGAGCGCCGGGGTGAAGCTGATAGATCGCTTCCCCATGGAGGAGGTCGTGACGGGCATTTATATAGAGCCGGAAGCGCCGGACAAGTCGCTGGCACCTGCGGCTGTCACGGATCTGAAGACGATGGTTGCCGGGAGCGATGTCTCCGTATCGTTCACCCTCCCTTCCGTGGCCATGGACGGTTCCTCTTTGGGAGGAGTACAGCTCGGATACCGTGTGCTTGTGGACGGCATCATGCCTGAAAGCGTTGCAAATGGCGTTGCAGGATCTGTTGTGAACCTTAAGTATGGAGTGGCCGACGGAAACCATATGGTGACGGTCATTGCCGACAATGGCACCCACACCGGTGCCCATGCCACAGGATATTTCTTTGTGGGAGCAGACACGCCTCTGCCTGTATCCGGGCTTGATGCACGTCGCGACGGGGATAGTTTCGTGGCCACTTGGACGGCTCCGAGCGGGGGTGTAAATGGAGGAACCATCAACAGCGCTTCCATGGCCTATGAGGTGAAATTCTTCACCGGCAACCGTTCCGAGACGTTCAATACCTCAGCTACCCGCTTCGAGGCAAGCCCCGACATTGATTATCCCGCAAACTGCCATGTGGAGGTCACTGCCGTCGATGGCGTTCGCCGGAGCGAGCCGGCAAGTTCATTGAAAGTCATGATGGGTCCCGGATATGCGCTCCCGTATTCGGCAAACTTCGATGACAGCGGTGCACCGGTGGATTTCCTTGCCTTTGATGCCAATGGGGACGGTGCGACATGGAACTATGATCCGGTGTTCACTGACATGCGAACCGACTACAAGAGCGAATATGCCGACATGGACGACTGGCTGTTTACTCCGCTCGTGAAACTTGACGATGGTTATTTCTATCATCTGCAGTTCGATGCAAAGACGGCCGGCAACAGTTATGAGGAGCAGTTGGAAATCAAGGCCGGATTGTTGCGTTCACCGGCGGATATGACCGTGGAGGTTATGCCGGAGAAGACATATGCCGCATCGGCATTCAAGACCGACCATGCATATTTCATTATCCCATCTTCAGGAAACTGGCACGTCGGGTTCCATTCCGTAACTCGCGGAGCTAACTTCTATCTGGCTCTCAACAATATCAAACTGGAACGTGGCGGCCTCATGACGGCACCCGCGGCACCGTCGGATGTGAAGGCCGTGCCGGATGCAAATGGCGAACTGGAATGCAAGATCTCCTTCGTTGCGCCGGCTCTCACGCTTGACGGCGATCCGATAGAGGAGAACATGCGGATAGAGGTGCGGCGTGCCGGTCGTCGGCTTGCCGAGTTGAAGGACGTGCTTCCGGGTGCAGCATGTGATGCCAAGCTGGCCGGTCGTCAAGGAGACAATACCTACGAGATCGTGTGTTACAACGGAGACGGCAATGGCATGCCGGCTTTCGTAAGCGCATATCTCGGCGAGGACAAGCCTCTCCCTCCCGCCAATGTGAGATTGACGTTTGACAAAACCGGAAGCCCTGCCATCAGCTGGGATGCTCCTGCCGGCGGGGAGAACGGGGGGATTGTAAATCCTGCCAAACTGACCTATAGTGTGCGCCGTGGCTTCGACAAGCAGTATGTGCTGAAGGATTCCAAGGAGCGTAGCGTAGTGGACAGGCTGGGGCTTGACGTGGTGGATCAGGCTTTGATGTTCTATCAGGTCTATGCCACCAATGCCGCCGGTACGAGTGTTCCTGCCGAGAGCGAGCATTTCACAATGGGCAAGCCTTACGGTATGCCGTATTTCGAGAGTTTCAAGGACATGCAGGAGATGAAAGGCCCGTGGCTCGGCATGCTTCTGGACAACCAGAAGGGGGCATGGTTCGTGGACGAGGAGGGGTATCGTCCCTCTTGCGAACCGTATGACGGTAATGGCGGCCTTGTCACTTTTGCCCCGTCGGAAGCCGGGCATACGTCAAGGATAGCCACTCCGCTTGTGTGCATTGATGAAGCGGACTACCCCACGCTTGAATTCTATTTCTATTGCACGCGCGAGAATGACAGCCGTCTTACCGTAGGTGTGCGCACTGCCGACAGCGAGCTTGAAGACCTTTGGAGCTACAAGGTGTCTGATGCATCCTTCAATCCGGGATGGAATCGTGTGCGTCTTCCGCTCATAGATTATCAGGGAGAAAAATATGTGCAGGTATACTTTACCGGAGTGGCCGGTGAGGACTACATGAACCATATTCATCTTGATTGCATCGGCATTTCCGACATTCCACGCTACGACGTGGCTGCATCGGTGCTTGAGGTGCCTGATGTCATGGTGCCGGGCGCACAGGCTTATTTCATGGCTACGATCTCCAATACCGGCATTGACCCCGTAAAGGACATTGAGGTCACTCTCATGCGTGGTGAGGTGCCGGTATGCAGCCGTTCGATTGCATCACTTGCAGCATCCGGGAAGGTGACTATCGACCTTACGGACACCGCGGATCTGTCGTTTGCCGAACTGATGAAATACAGTTTCACGGTCAAGGCTGCCGACGATGCCAATGCCGACAACGACGTATCGCGCTCATATGATGTGGATGTGCAGTTGCCTTGTTACCCGATTCCGTCGGTACGTGGATCCATAGAGGGGGATGAGGCCGTTCTTGTATGGGATACCCCCGCTACTTCCGGCGTGCGTGCCCCAGTAACCGACGGTTTCGAGAGCTATGCGCCGTTCATAATCGATCATGTGGGCGATTGGACGCTCAGGGACATAGATGGCGGTGGTGGCACTACCGGCATACTTGACGGTACTGGCACTCCAATAGAATATGAGAATACAGGAAAGCCAATGGCTTATCAGGTGTTCAATCCGGCAATGGTAGGCTTCCCCCTGACCGATGAGGAGGGGGAACGCTCAATGTATGCCGCCCACAAGGGTGAGCAGATGATGTGTGCGTTCTGCGATCTGGATGCGTACAACAACGACTGGCTTATTTCTCCTCTGCTTCCGGGCACTGAACAGCAGATCACGTTCTATGCTAAATCCTATGCCCCATACTACGGGTATGAGGAATTCATCGTCATGGTTTCCTCATCCGGAACGGCGATTGCCGATTTCACGGAACTTACGGAGGTGATAAGCGCTCCGGGCGATTGGACGCGTTACAGCATCCTGCTTCCCGAGGGTACACGCCACTTTGCCATTCGCTGCGTTTCCGTCAACCAGTTCGCTCTCTGTGTGGACGATGTGAAATTCACTCCGGCAAGCTCTGAGGCGATGGATATGGTTCTGACCGGATACAATGTATATCGCGACGGCAATCTGGTGCGTTCTCTCCCGGCTGATGCCACCGAATGCCGGTTACCGTTCGACGGTGACAAGGAGAAGGCTTCCTTTAGTGTTTCCGCCATTTATTCCGTCGGTGAGTCGGCTCATTCCGATAAGGTGGAACTTGGGCTGTCGGGTGTGGATGCTACGGTTGCCGATTATTCCCTCGGCATGCAAGTGCGTGCCTATGTGGGAGGTCTGGCAGTTGAGCAGCCTGACGGCGCTGTGGCTACGGTATATACCGTGGATGGTCGGCGTGTCGCCACAGTCTGTGGTTCCGGACGCGTAGCATTGTCTGCCGGAATATATGTGGTGCGGTCTGGAAACCGTGCTGTCAAGGTAGCGGTGCCGTAAGGCAGGTATGATATTATTGACGCTCCCCTCCGGGTCGCGCACTGCGCCGGAGGGGAGCGTTTTTTGTATATGGGAGGATTATTCAGTCAGTCGGTTCAGGGCTTCAAAGTCTATGTCCGGGATGTTTCCTGTCGGTTCCCTATGGAATTTTGACCCGTAAGGTGTGGTTTCGTTGAAGAATCCGCAGTTCTGCAACAGGAATCCGTTATCCCGTATTCCCCCTTTCAGGTCAGTGCGCATTCCTGAGATCCCGGTGTTGTCGCAGGTGAAAGTGCCGTTCACGACCTCATGCCATTGTCCGTTCTTGTCGCGTGCCCATTGGTTCTTGAATATCACGCTGCGGGTATGGATGCTTGTCTCAGGCTTGAAGCATTCCAGGAATGAATGGGGATTGGCGTAATATGTGTCTGTCTTGGGGCGTTTGAGCTGCGACAACAGGTGCCAGTTCCCTTTCTCGTCGCAGAAGTAACCGGTGTAGATCGTGTTTCCGTTTCCGTCGGGCTTGACCTTTACCAGAGTGCGGTATGTCTTGCCTGTCTGCCATGGATAACGCATGAAACTCTGTTTGCCGGAGCCTTCGTTTCCGAAATCCTGCACCGTCACGTCGGCTCCCTTGGCAAGGGGGGAGACATGGAGGGATGCGGGTATCTTATCGGGATTGTCGGTGTCGTAGGGACTCCATACCGAGAACAGTACCAGATTTTCGTTTTCCCCGTTTTCTCCCCGTATGGCCTGTATGCCCATGTATCCCTCTCCGAAGCCTGTGAGCATGAAGTATGTGCCGTCCACGTCATGCCCTTCCGGTACGATCGCCTCGTTGTAGAAATATTCTATGTTTTCTGCCGGGAGTTCATACATCATGTGCACCGAGGGGCCGCGCCTGAACCAGTAGCAGTCGCTAACCTTATCAGAGGGCACATAATGGTTCTTCCCTTCAATGGCAGTTCCGCCGGCCTTGAATCCGGTTATGTTGCCGAAAGTGGCGCCGGTTTTGCTTATTCCTTTGATTTTGAATTCCTGATAGCCGGGGGCATCGATGCGGAATGTCCCCACTTCGTATTGTGTTGGAGTGCCGCCGGTAATGTTTATCTTTTTCTTCTGTTGTCCAAGCGAGATTTCCAAGGTAGATTTCATGTCGGGAGCACCTGCGGTTGCGGTTGTCCACAGCGTCAGGTCTCCTGTCGCGCCGGTGTTGACGAAGAGGCTTATGATGGTGCGCGTTGAATCCCAACGGGTTATGTTACCTGTGTATGTGTCAATGATCTCCGATGCGGATTGTGCGAAACTCCCCTCATGGTCGCATTGGGTCACATAGGTGTTTCCGGTTTGTGGGATGTGAATTTCCGTGGCTGAAAGTGATGCCGTCCCGGTCGTTGCTGTTTTTTTGCACGATAACGTAGGAATGCACAGAAGCATGATTGCTGCCGCGAAGAGATAGGTCTTTAATGTCATGGGAGTGATTTAAGGTAGTGGAAAGTTTTTGATGGGATTTCTTACCTGAGCAGGTATAGGAATTTTCGGTATAGGAGCTTGAATTTCCATTTGCGTTCCTCCCATGCGGTCTTTGCCGTATAGATGCCGGAACGGAACAGGCCGTTGTGGCTCCCCTGAGTGGCCACTGTCGGCTGGCACCAAAGGTATTGCAACTTTCCCTGACGGAGCATCCGGCAATGAAACAGGTCTATTGGCATTGTGAGGCCTCCTCCGGTCTTTATCTGATCAAGCATTGTTTCGGCTGCCGCGCGGTTCACGTAGTAGCATCCCGTCATGCGGTCGCGGTCGCCCTGATATAGCACTCGTCCTTTTTCCCGACGGCTCCTCTCCACAAAGCGCAGCCGGGTATCCTCGTAGCTGATCATGACAGGACGCATCGTCCTATCTCTTTCCTCAGGGTGTTCATATTGGGGAAGTTCCTGCATGGATTTTGTGAAGATCTCGGGAAAACGGGAGCTGAGGCAGATGTCGTCTTCAAGCACAAGCGCTCCCGGGAGGTCGCGTCTTATGATGTCCTCGTAGATCAGCAGATGTTTGAGGGCGCATGAGCGTGCCGGCATCGGAATTGATATGTCCGGCGAAAAATATCTTGCCTCCGTTTCCGGGGTGAAATCCGAGATGTCGCCGTCAAGCATATATGAAAAAGAGACCCCGAGCCGTCCCATCATTTCATTGATGTGGCGCTCGCGGTCTTCATATCCTTTTTTCACATGGGCTACATACACGTCTCCGCGTACATCGAATGCTGCATGGCCGTTGTGTGTAGTTGATATTGGCATGGTGGGGAGAGATTCTGTGATGGATTCAGAACAGGTAGGTCAGGCGAACTGTCCAGTAGTCTTCACGGGCGGAAAAGTTCTGTAGCTTTACTGCCTTGAGGGCATAGGTCATTCCCCACACATGGCTGGCCTGTATCTGCCAGCGTTTGCGGAGTTCAAAGCCTAATCCGGCCTGCAGTCCTACCGATCCGCCCGCATAACTCATAGCATCGAGTTTGTTGTGTCCGATGGTGAAATCGAATACCGGGCCGCCAAACACATAGGGGGCTATCATGTCCTCTATGCCGTTCATGCGCGTCCACTTGAACCTCAGGTTGATGGGCAACGACAATGTGTGGAGCATGCAGCGTTCCGTTCCGTAGCCGTCCACAGCCCATATCTTTTTATCTCCGAGGTGTAGACGGGCACCCTGTATGTTGTAGATCGCGCCGATGTCAATGCCGAATCCTATGCCGGGAAACATGAGTTCTCCCTGCATGCCGGCCATAGGCCCTACTGTGTTGTCGACTTTTATGAGATCCTGCTTGAACTTCAAGGTGGTGAATGTGGCTCCTGCGGTCGGTCCCCATCTGAATTCTGCACGGGCACCGTAGGCCACTCCAACAAGCAGGGCTACCAAAGTGAAAAGTCGGACGATCTGTTTCATGCGTTATGATTAACTTTTGAGCAAAGATACGTAAATATTCGGCATCGCTCCCTTTAAAAAAACTTAATGGATTCGAATGGGGCGTGCGGCACGGTCTTATCGGATCATGGCGGCTGCTTCGGCCGGGGTGACAGTCACCTGTTCGCCGGTCGCCATGTTCTTAAGAGCCATCTTTCCCTCGGCCATCTCTGTTTCCCCTACCATGGCCACGAAAGGCACGGCGGTTGCGTTGGCATATGCCATCTGCTTCTTCATCTTGGCCGCGTCGGGATAGATCTCGCATGCAATACCTGCTGCACGCAATTCCTTGATCATCTTGAGTGAGGCTGCAGCTTCAGCTGCTCCGAAGTTTACAAACATCACCTGGGTGGCGGTGCGTGTGTCGTCAGGGTAGAGGTCAAGGGTGTTGAGCACGTCGTATATGCGGTCGGCACCGAAGGATATGCCTACCCCGGAGAGACCGGACATGCCGAATACGCCTGTCAGGTTGTCGTAGCGTCCTCCTCCTGTGATGCTTCCTATAGCCACATCCTTGGCCTTTACCTCTATGATGGTTCCGGTGTAGTAGTTCAGACCGCGAGCAAGGGACACGTCAAGGTCAAGTTCGGCATCAAGTCCGAGACGGTTTGCACCCTCTGTAACCTCGCGCAGTTCGCGTACCCCGAGCGATCCGGTCTCGCTTTCCGCAAGCAGGTCTTCAAGGTGTGAAAGACGCTCCTCGAGCGTTCCTCCGATGGCAAGTATAGGCTGGAGTTTGTCCACCGCTTCCTGTGACAGACCGCGTTCCAGAAGTTCGGCATTTACGTTTTCTATGCCTACCTTGTCTATCTTGTCTATCGCCACGGTTATGTCAATGAGTCGGTCGGGGGCACCGATTAGTTCGGCGATTCCGGCAAGTACCTTGCGATTGTTCAATTTCAGGGTGATGCGGATCTTAAGGCGACGGAACACTTCGTCAATGAGTTGAACCAGTTCCACTTCGTTTAACAGCGAATCGGAACCTACTACATCTGCATCGCACTGGTAGAACTCGCGGTAGCGTCCTTTCTGCGGACGGTCGGCACGCCATACGGGTTGTATCTGGAACCGCTTGAACGGCAATTGCAATTCGGCGCGGTGTTGCACCACATAGCGTGCGAACGGCACGGTGAGGTCGTAGCGCAACCCCTTCTCGCACAGCTGCGGCGCGAGCTTTGGACAGTTGCCCTCCTCTATGAGTTTCATGTCGGCACCGCGCAGGAAGTCGCCAGAGTTGAGTATCTTGAAAAGGAGCTTGTCACCCTCCTCCCCGTATTTTCCCATCAGTGTGGATAGATTCTCCATAGCAGGGGTCTCTATCGGATTGTAACCGAACAGTCGGAATACCTCGCGTATGGTGTCGAATATATAATTGCGCTTTGCCATTTCTGCGGGTGAGAAATCGCGTGTGCCTTTGGGTATGGAGGGCTTCATGGTCAATTGGTAATTAGCAATTATTAATTAGTACTTAATTGGGGATTGTGCAATATCGTGGGCGGTTGGCAATCAGAGATCAGCATTAGCACTATCAGACAATAATTACTAATTACTAATTCATAATTGCTAATTGTTCTTAGCCTTTGTTTGCGCGTTTGCGTTCAAGCTCATCAAGGATTATCTTTCGGAGGCGCAAATGATGGGGGGTTACCTCCACATATTCGTCCTCCTTGATGTATTCGAGGGCTTCCTCAAGGCTGAATACTACCGGGGGAACGATCTTGGCTTTTTCGTCGGCACCGGAAGCACGCATGTTTGTGAGTTTCTTTGACTTTGTCACGTTTATGACTATGTCCTTGTCCTTGGCGCTTTCGCCTACCACCTGACCGGCGTATACCTCCTCTTGAGGGAAGATGAAGAAGCGGCCACGATCCTGGAGCTTGTCGATTGCGTACGCATATGCCGTTCCGGCCTCCATGGCGATGAGCGAACCGTTGGTGCGCCGTTCTATGTCACCTTTCCAAGGCTGGTATTCAAGGAATCGGTGTGCCATTATGGCTTCTCCGGCGGAACCGGTGAGCACGTTGTTGCGTAGGCCGATGATGCCGCGTGAAGGTATCTGGAACTCCATGTGCACGCGGTCATTCTGGGTGGTCATGCTGAGCATGTCACCCTTGCGGCGTGTTACAAGGTCTATCATCTTTGAGGCGTATTCCTCGGTGACATTTATGGTAAGAAGCTCAACAGGCTCGCATTTCACCCCGTCGATCTCCTTGATGATCACCTGCGGCTGGCCTACCTGAAGCTCGTAGCCTTCGCGGCGCATGGTTTCGATGAGCACGGAGAGGTGAAGTACTCCTCGGCCATAGACATTCCATGCATCCTCGTTGTCTGTCTTCTCCACACGGAGCGCCAGGTTCTTGTCAAGTTCGCGTGTCAGGCGATCCTGTATATGGCGTGAAGTGACGAATTTCCCATCCTTGCCGAAGAAGGGGCTGTCGTTGATCGTAAAGGTCATTGACATTGTCGGCTCGTCAATGGCGATGCGCGGGAGCGGTTCCGGATTTGCTATGGTTGTCACCGTGTCGCCGATCTCGAAGTTCTCTATCCCTACGAGTGCGCAGATATCTCCCGAACTTACCTCGCTCACCTTTTTGCGTCCCATCCCTTCAAAGGTATGGAGTTCCTTGATGCGCTGGCGTATTACGGAGCCGTCGCGTTTGCACAGACCAATTTCCATTCCCTCGCGCAGAGTGCCGCGATGTACGCGTCCCACGGCGATTCGTCCCACATAGTTTGAGTAATCAAGCGAAGTTATGAGCATCTGCGGCTCCCCTTCGTAGGTGGTAGGAGCGGGTATGTGGCTGAGAATAGTGTCAAGCAGGGGAGTGATGTCAGTGGTAGGCTCCTTCCAGTCAAGGCTCATCCAGCCGTTTTTTGCGGAGCCGTAGATCGTAGGGAAGTCAAGTTGCTCTTCGGTGGCATCAAGGTTGAACATGAGGTCGAACACCATTTCCTGCACCTCGTCGGGACGGCAGTTGGGCTTGTCTACCTTATTGACCACTACCACTGGCTTCAGACCCATCTGTATGGCCTTCTGCAGCACGAAACGGGTTTGTGGCATAGGCCCCTCGAAAGCGTCTACAAGCAGTATGCAACCATCGGCCATGTTGAGCACGCGCTCCACCTCTCCGCCGAAATCGGCGTGCCCCGGAGTGTCTATGATGTTTATCTTGGTGCCCTTGTAGTTGATGGATACGTTTTTGGAGAGGATCGTTATGCCTCTTTCGCGTTCCAGGTCGTTGTTGTCCAAAATAAGTTCGCCGGCGTTCTGATTCTCGCGAAAAAGATTCCCGGCCAATAGCATTTTATCTACAAGCGTGGTTTTACCGTGGTCCACGTGTGCGATAATGGCGATGTTGCGGATATTCTCCATATAAAACTTCTCTATTCTTACCTTGATTGTACGGGCTGACAGCTCACCGATTAATGTGTGCCGTCGCAAAGGTCATATTCAGCTTGCAAAGGTACAAAAAATCCTTAATTCAAGGAAATAGGTTAGCTCTGAATTTGTTTGATTATGCGAGCCGGATTCCCGGCAGCGACTACATTGTCCGGTATTGGTCTGGTGACTACCGAGCCGGCACCGATCACTACGTTGTCGCCTATCGTGACACCGGGTAATATGGTGGTGTCGCCCCCGATCCACACGCTGTTGCCGATGGTCACCGGTTTTGCCCATTGGATGTTGCGGTTGCGGGCAGGAGCGTCCAGGGGATGGCAGGGGGTGAAGATGCTTACGTTCGGGCCGATGAAAGCATTGTCTCCTATAGTGACCCTGGCCTCGTCAAGTATGGTGAGGTTGAAGTTGCCGATGAAGTTTTCCCCTATATGTATGTTGCATCCGTAGTCGCAGCGGAACGGCTGGTTGATTACGAAGTTCTTGCCGCAACTTCCGAAAAGCCTCCGGATTATGTCACGTTGTTCTTCAAGGAGGCTTGGGCGCAAGTTATTGAACTTCCACAGAAGCTCGCGTGTCTCAACAAGTTTTTCAAAGAATTCCGGCATAAATGCGTCGTAGACCTCTCCGGCGAGCATTTTCTGCCATTCGGTTTCAAATTTTGTCATGCGGGCATTGTCGTTGTTAAAATTAGCAAGCGTGTATTCCGGTTTAAAAAGGGAATACACGCTTGATGTGTCGTCAATTCCGATTTATGCTATCAGTTTGCTTTTGCGTTGCTGAAAGTAACGGTGGAGGCTTCTGCGAAAGCGGGGCTTTCTTCGAGCACGTCGGCTATTGTGGTGGCCTGGCCTATAGTGAGAGCGTTGAACCACTGGCCTTCGATTTCGGTAGAGGCGAGATAGTTCTGGGTCATGTAGGTCTGGAGGTTGTCTGCTCCGGATGCATTGTCGCTCTTCAGGTCGTTGAGGTCAAAGAGCACTTCCACGGATTCAAGCAGTCCGGCTGCGTTGAAGTTGTATGTGTAACCGTTGAAGGTGTACTCGCGCTTCTCAATCTTGTCGTCTACGGTTACGTCCTTTTCAACGGAGAATTTTTCCTTGAAGGCTGCCACGTATATGGTCTTGTTGGTGTTGCCGAGCACCTTGTCGCGTTCCATTGCGTCCTCTTTCTTTACGCCGAGCGTCTTGAGCATGTCTTCATATTTCGCTCCCCAGGTAAGGTTGAGCGCTTCAAATACGTTCACTGTTCCCACTACGTTGATGCGGTACTGAGCTACGTTGTGGTTGGGAGTGGTGACCATGCAAGTGCCGGTGTGGAGTGGTATGAATACCTGGCTACCGTCTTCTGCTGTCTCGATCTTGCCTACATATGCGTTGTCGCAGGTATACCCTCCGATGGTGAATGTGAAGGTCTTATCCATTGAGAGTTCACGGACGATATCCTGTACGCGGGGAGGTTCGGGATCCTTGTCATCGCTGCAGGAGGTGAAAGCTACAACGGAGCAGAGAGCCACCGCCTGAAAGATTCTTCTTAAAGAAAGCTTCATTCTGTTCTATTTTAAATTAATTAATGATAGACAACGTTCGCAATGCCGCTCGGTTGGCATCTTAAACTATACTGTTGCGATTGCAAAAAGGTAATATGCCAATGCGGTTTGATTGCTTATAGGCGCAAAGGTACATTTTTTATTTAAAATAATACAAATCTTTCAGGCTAAAAATGTCTTTGGTGATTTTGCATGCAGCCTGCCGGAACGGGAATCGGCTGTTTCAGACTGACGCTCAGCGCAGCAACCGACGGTCTGCGGCGCGTGATATTTCGGTCGATGTCTCTCCGATCGCCCCGCAAACCTGGTTTACTGCAGTGTATACGCGCACGAAGTCCACTCCAGGCAGCACTGCCGGCATTCCTGAGATGTCGCGTGCATTCCGGAAATGGAAACTGTTCAATTCAGTTTCCGAGTTCGGATGGTTGTCTGCGTAGCCCCAGGAAAAGCTTTGCAGGATGTAGTCGGTCTGGCTTCCCGGCGCGAGGGCGCCATTGGGAGGGAGAAGGGAGCCGTTGAATGACAGTTCGTCCTCCTCGAGCCACATGGGGAAGTATGCGTTGCGATGGAAGGGCAGATGCGGTATCTTCCCTGTAGAGCCAGTATCGTCTGACCACTTTATGTCGCCGTTTTCGGTGGCCGGACGTCTGTACTTGACAGTGTATCCGTGCACGGTGTTGGCAAATTCGCTTCCGGCCAGTTCATACCAGGTGTCATCGGGAATGCCGTTGCAGTTTTCGTCAAAGCTGACCATTACTATGCCGGGTTCCGCTGATCCCCCTTTGCCGTCGTAGCCGGTGTTGTAAAAGGAGTTCCCCCAGATGCGTAGTTCGGGATTTTCCGGATCGCTTACAATGGTATGATCGAAGCCGAAGGTCACATAGCCTCCCCATCCTCCAAGCGAAATAAGCTCGTCGGCTGTGCCTTTGATGCATTTCTCTGCCTTTGCGAGCATGGTGGCATATGTGTCGCCGGGTTCATATATCGGCATCTGATTGACGAATTGTCCGGGCGCGGGGCGATATTCGTAGACTTGGGATATATACGGACTGTATTCTATCTCTTCGTGCACTACGTTTACTTTGGTGGAAACGGTGAAAGCACCGTCGTCGCCGTTGATGCGCAGGGAGAGCGTATATGCTCCCTCCTCAGCCTCAAGGAAGATGTATGACCGGGATGTGGCCACGATGGAGGTCTTGCCGGACGGAGTGGTCAGTGTCCACTCGTAGCTGTCGCCGGTAAACTCCGGTCTGAGTGGCAACTTCTGCATGCGTGGCACGAAATAGACATCTTCGAGACCTACTCCTATCATGGGTATGTTTCCGTTGTCAGACGTTTCGCACCCCTGCAGTGATGCGGCAAACGCGATTGCAACCAAGGGGAATACAAGGTTCGTTTTCATTTGTAGAGGAATCGGCGGATTGATTGCTTCGGTGTCTTTTCGAATGCTTCCTTCTGGATCTCGATGGAGTTCACGCGGGAATATGGCGGAAGCATCTTGTTGAGTTCCTTGAGGTTTTCCGTAGCCCGCTTTTCAATGGTCTCCTCCGTCATGCCCAGTTTCCTTCCTGCGTCGTAGTCTGGATGGACCAGCGCCACGATCTTGCCATTGCGCTCCACTACCACCGATTCGGCTACCAATGGCAGATTGTTGAGTTTTATCTCAATCTCTTCGGGATACACGTTTTGCCCCGACGAGCTTAGGATCATGTTCTTGTCGCGTCCTCGGAGGTATACGTATCCGTCTTCGTCGATTGTGCATATGTCGCCGGTATCGAGCCACCCGTCCTTGTCCAGTGCTTCTGCCGTAGCGGAAGGATTCTTGTAATAACCTTGCATTACATTGGCTCCTTTTACATGGAGTATGCCGGGGATGTGCGCGGGATCAGGTGAATCTACTTTTGCCGTCATCCCGTCTACCAGCCGTCCGCACGAGTGCGGACGTTGTGTTTCCCACCATTCATATGTCACCAACGGGGCGCATTCGGTCATGCCGTAGCCAACGGTGAACGGGAATTTTATCCTGCGCAGGAATTGTTCCACCTCTGAGCTTACGGCCGCCCCGCCAAGAATCAGTTGGCAAAGCTGTCCGCCGAATGCGGAGAGAAGCTGCTTGCGAACCTTGGAATATATCACGTCGCGAACTCCTGGTATGGCGAGCAGAAGTCGCATGACCGGTTTGCGCAGCTTGGGGAACACGTTGCCCTTCACAATTTTCTCTATTACGAGGGGCACTGTGATCACCAGCTTGGGGCGCACCTGTGAGAATGCAGAGAGCACTACTTTGGGGGATGGAACTCGTCCGAGAAACGTTATATGGCATCCCTTGCACAAGGGGAAAAGGAACTCGAACACGAGGCCGTACATGTGGGCAAGCGGGAGCATACTCAGCATCCCGTCCCCTTTGTGCAGGAAATCTATTTTCTTCAGTCCGAAGCGCACATTGCTCCAGAGATTGCCGTAGCTGAGCATGACCCCTTTGGGGTTGCCCGTAGATCCCGATGTGTAGTTTATGAGTGCCAGCTTGTCCGGTGCCATGGCGCGGTAGTTGACATCTTTCTGAGTGAAACCGTCTCTGTATTTCTCATTGAACAGTGCGTTGACCTGTGCCACGGCTTTGGTCAACGATTTTGAACGGCTGAATGCAACCTCCATTTCGGGTATGAGCACTGCTCCCAGCACATCTCCCAATCGTGTTTCGTCAAGTTGGTCGAAGATGCTTTTCTCGGTAAAGAGGATGCGGGATTCGGAATGCGATACGAGATGTTCCACGTTTTCCGGATGAAACTCATGGAGAAGCGGTACTACTACCGTTCCGTATGTGAGTGTGCCCAGGAAGGCTGTTGCCCAGGCTGATGAGTTACGGGCGCACAACGCGATCTTTTCTCCGGGTTTTATGCCGCACTCTTTCAGTATCAAATGTATCTTCTCAATGCGCTCGGCAACATCCGCGCCGGTGAGAGACGATCCCTGGAAATCGGAAAGGATCGGTGATTGCCAGTTGGCCTTTATGCTGTCTGATATGGATGTTATAAGGTCTTTTGTCATGATCTTATGATATGTGACTGTAGCGGGTTGTATGATTCCGCCATGTGGTGAATTGACGCTTTGGATTTCCCGGGCGAATAGCTGTCTGTGCCGTGATTTCCTTGTGCATTACTTTGGTTATAACAAAAAAATGCGTTCCTTTGTAGGCGTAAATATAAAAAAAAATCGCTTAAAATTACAAAAATTGGATATTATGACCAAAACGAAGACCAAACTTCTTTCCATGGCGGCTGTGGCCATGCTTGCAGCCTGCAATAGCACGACCCCTGATGCATCGTATGTGGTGACAGCAACGGTGCCGGCTGAATTTGATGGCGCGACGGCTTTCCTGGTTAATTTCGACACCGGCGACAAGGTTGACTCCGTGACTGTTGAAAACGGGGCCGCAAAATTTTCAGGTACAGTAGCCTCTCCGGCATTGGCTCGGCTCATAATCGACGGTAACCGCTTGGGTAATATGATATTGGAAGGCGGAGAGATCACATTCGCCGACCGAAAGGCCACGGGCACCCCTCTTAATGAGATGAACAACAGCATAGTAGGACACCTTCAGGAGTTGGAACAAAAATATAATGCTGTTCCTCAGGATTCCACCGGGGACGAGGCACGCGAACTGATCAACGCCGAGTATGATGCATATGTGGATTCGGTTTTCAATGCCAATCTGGACAACGTGATCGGCTATAGCTTTTTCCTTGACAAGGCATATTCGATGAATCTTGACGAACTGAACGGCATGCTCGAGGCTCACCCCTCACTCAAGGACTACAAGCGTGTGGCCAAGCTCCTGGAAGCTGCCGAGAACAAGGAAAAGACCTCTGTCGGCAACAAGTTCGTGGATTTCACGATCAAGAACGATAGCGTAAGTCAGAGCCTGTCTGATTACGTGGGTCGCGGCAAGCCGGTGCTTGTAGACTTCTGGGCAAGCTGGTGCGGCCCCTGCATCCGTGAGACGAAAGTCATCAAGGAGATCCTCGCCGAATATGGATCTCAGGGATTGGAGGTGCTCGGCGTTGCCGTCTGGGACGAGCCGGAAAATACGCTCGCTGCAATTGAGAAGCATCAGTTGCCCTGGCAGCAAATTATCAACGCACAGGCCGTCCCCACCGATCTTTACGGCATCACCGGGATCCCCTGCATAATCCTCTTCGGCCCCGATGGCACAATCCTTTCGCGCGACAAGCAGGACGCTGAGCTTCGTGCGGACGTAAAGGCTTACTTCGACGGCACCCTTGCCGCTCCTGCCGACTCCGTTGCAGCGAAATAATCTTTTAAGGAAGCAAAAACGATAAGCGCTGTCTGGCAGGCAAATTCCTGTCAGGCGGCGCTTTCTGTTTGCGAATGGGTCTTTTATACAGGTTGCTGATGTCGGGTGCGCCTCAGGATCATGTACATAACGGTCAACGCGCCTATGGTATCCGCCGCAAAATCCATGATGTCGGCGCTTCGGCCATACCCCATTGCCCCTTGTGCTATTTCAATCGCGCCTCCCACTATTATGGATGCCACGGCGCACAATGATACCTGCCATCTTTTCAGGATCTGTCGCCGGCTCACATACCAGTCCCAGCACATTACCAGTGTCAGTCCGCCGAACATTATTGCATGTACCACCTTGTCGGCACCGGGGATCGCCGGTATCTCCGTTTCGGGAATGGGCGCTCTTGCGAGTGTAAGCCAAAGGATGGCGCCCAACACGATTGTCGTGACGCACCATGCCGGCACCTTACGCCGCCACCATGCCATAGTGCGTCTGAGTTTTGTCTTGCCGCAGCGATTGCTGCATTGCTTGCAGGGTTGTGGTTTTGTCATTAGGAATTGCGTATGTAATGCTTGTCTGATGCAAAATTATCTGTTTTCGTATTAGTATACAAATGGCATGTTTGAATTTCCGGAGTCAATGTGTGTCCGGTCTGCAGGTGGCACGAAGAAAATTTTGCAAATAAATCTCAACCACCCCGGAAAACCGAAAAAAAATGTGTATTTTTGCATTTGGAACTATTATGGCCAAATAGTGCCTTTAAGATACGATTCAGGCATGCGTATCGTCCATCCGTATCCTCTCCACGCTTACACGGAGGCGATTTGCCTGAGATCGGAAGTTCCGATGCCTTATGTGGGGATATGCCGCCTCTTTCGGTATTTCTCCTGTCGCTATACCGGCGCTCCTCTCCTGCCATATATACCCTCTTTCTCCATGTCCCCGGGGTGCATGTCTGTCATGCCAGCCAAAGGGACACCCGGCCTTGCCAATAAAAAAACAACATAAATGACAGGTAAATGGAATTATTTACCCCTGACACAAGAAGAGCAGAAGATAGAGACGGCGCTTGCAAAGCGATATGCGTCGTGTCCGCCTGTAAGCCAATTGCTGGTGCAGCGCGGAATCACGTCTGTGGAGGATGCGGAGCGGTTCTTTAGTCCGCGCCTCAAGAATCTCCATGATCCGTTTCTCATGCCCGACATGGACAAGGCCGTGAGCCGCCTTAACCGTGCCATGGGGGCGAAAGAGAAGATAATGGTCTATGGAGACTACGACGTGGACGGAACCACGGCTGTAGCCCTCGTGTACAAGTATCTGTCCAACTTCTACTCGAATATAGATTTCTTTATCCCCACGCGTTACGAGGAGGGATACGGGATATCAAGCGAGATCATAGACGATTTCGCCGAGCAGGGCGTAAAACTCGTTATCATTCTCGACTGCGGCATAAAGGCCAATGAAGAGATTGCCCATGCGCGTGAGCATGGCATAGACTTTATAATATGCGACCATCATGTGCCTGACGCGGAACTGCCTCAGGCCGTGGCGATACTGAATCCCAAGATGGAGGGCTCGGCATATCCCTGCCCGCATCTGTCCGGCTGCGGGGTAGGCTACAAGCTCATGCAGGCGTTCGCCATAAGCAACGGTATACCGCAGACCGACCTTGAAGGGATGCTTGACCTTGTGGCGGTCTCAATCGCGGCCGATATAGTGCCGATGGTCGACGAGAACCGCATAATGGCATATTATGGATTGAAGAGGTTGAATACCAATCCGAACATGGGTCTGCGTGCCATAATCAGGATCTGCAACCTTACCAATCGCGAGATCACCATCTCTGACGTGGTTTTCAAGATCGGGCCGCGCATCAATGCGTCAGGACGCATGCAGAGCGGCAGGGAGGCGGTGGAACTGCTCGTGTCCAAGGTAATCGGCGACGCATATGAACGGGCAAAGAACATCGACCAGTACAACCGTGACCGCAAGGAGCTTGACAAGCGGATAACCGAGGAGGCCAATGCCATCTTGTCTGACAGGCAGGAGTCGGAGGCAGACAAGAAATCCATCGTGATTTTCAACAAGGACTGGCATAAGGGAATAATTGGTATCGTGGCTTCGCGCCTTACCGAGCTGTATTACAAGCCGTCGGTGGTGCTTACGCTTGCTAATGGTCTGGCTACCGGCTCATCGCGCTCGGTGCAGGGTTTTGACATTTACAAGGCAGTGGACTCCACACGCGACCTTCTGGAGAATTTTGGCGGCCACACCTATGCCGTTGGGTTGTCGCTTAAGGAGGAGCATATACCCGAATTCACCCGCCGCTTCGAGGAGTACGTGGCATCGAACATACTCCCCTCGCAGCTTCATCCCCAGTTTGACATAGACGCTTATCTGACATTCTCGGAAATCACACCGGAATTCATCGCGACGCTCAGACGTTTCAATCCGTTCGGCCCCGGAAACCAGAAGCCGGTCTTCTGCACTCGTGGGGTGATGGATTTCGGCACGTCCAAGCTTGTAGGTAGACAGTTGGAGCATATCAAGCTTGAACTTGTGGATGATACTTCCGGAAAGGTATTCAACGGCATAGCCTTTAACAAGGCGGATCTTTTCGCGCGTATCCACGCCGGTTGCCGTTTTGACATATGCTATACCATAGAGGACAACAAGCATCAGCCGTCTCAGAATGCCATACAGCTTCAAGTCAAGGAAATACGCATAAATTGAGCATATCCCGCATATGATCTCTCCCGTAGACATCCTCAAGGAGCACTGGGGATACAGTTCGTTTCGCCCGATGCAGGCCGAGATCATAGAGTCCGTGCTTGCCGGCAACGACACCCTCGGGTTGATGGCCACGGGTGGTGGAAAGTCCGTGACCTTTCAAGTCCCGGCGCTGATGCTTGACGGGCTTACACTGGTGATCACTCCGCTGATATCCTTGATGAAGGATCAGGTGGACAATCTGCGCGACCATGGGATAACAGCTTTTTTCCTACATGCGGCGCTGACCAGACGTGAGAGCAAGCTGATACTTGACAAATGCCGTCTCGGTTATGCCAGGATTCTTTACTTGTCTCCGGAAAAGCTGCAAAGCCAAGGTTTTGCAGCGTGGATCAGGGAACTTCCGGTGAGGCTTATTGTGGTTGATGAGGCGCATTGCATCTCGCAATGGGGGTACGACTTCCGTCCGTCATATCTTAGAATCTCGGAACTGAGGGGCTATTTCCCTGATGCGCCTGTGCTTGCGCTCACGGCATCCGCTACACCGGCCGTAGCCGACGACATCCGTTCGCAGCTGGGATTCAGGAGCGGCGCACGTACGTTGAGGCTCACTTTCGACCGGAAGAATCTCTCCTATGTGGTGCGGAACTGCGAGAACAAGGATGCCGCCTTGGTGCATGTGTTAAGCCGAGTGAAGGGCTGTGGGATCGTATACGTGCGTTCCCGTAAACGTGCCGCGCTTATGGCGGAAGTACTTCTCAATGCAGGGATAAGTGCCGGATATTATCATGCGGGGCTTTCGCCTGAAGAGAAGAATGAGCGTCAGAACAGGTGGAAAAGCGGTGAGATCAGGGTGATGGTAGCCACGACGGCTTTCGGCATGGGTATAGACAAGCCGGATGTGAGGATCGTAGTGCATGTGGATCCCCCCTCTTCCCTTGAAGAGTATTACCAGGAAGCCGGGCGTGCCGGGCGCGACGGTCTTGAGTGCTTCGCCGTATCGTTGGTCAATCCATCCGTTGACAAGGGGGTGCTGTCCCGGCGTCTGTCGTCGGCGTTTCCTCCCAAGGATTATCTCCGTGATGTATACCACAAGTTATGCGTATATCTCAATGTGGCAATGGGGGAGGGGTTTCAGCGCCTCTGTGAACTTGATCTGGCTAAATTCTGTGCACGTTGGTCGCTTCAGCCGGCGGCTGCGTCAAGTGCGCTCAAGTTGTTGAGCCAATCAGGTTATATAGAGTATGTGGAGGAGGTGTCGGCGCGTTCTCGCCTAATGGTGATAATGAGGCGTGACGAACTTTACGACCTGCGACTCAATCCGGAGTGCGAACGTGTGTTCCAATTCATATTGCGGAATTATACCGGAATTTTTGCCGATTACGAGCATATAGACGAAAGGCTTATAGCTTCGTCCCTGGATCTTACGGAGCGCACTGTCTATGAGAACATGCTTCTACTGGGACGGTTAGGCGTGATCCATTATGTGCCCCGGTCTTCTACGCCTTATGTGCTGTTTCTCATGTCAAGGCAGCCCGTAGGGGATCTTGTATTCCCGCGTGAAGTATACGAATGGCGGCGTGAACAGATGAAGCGGCGCATCGAAGCTATGGGACGGTTCCTTTTTGACGGTAGTGCATGCAGGAGCAGGATACTCCTTGAGTATTTTGGGGAATGTCCGTCCGGATCGTGCGGCAAGTGCGACGTGTGCCGTGGGGAGAGAAAAAAATCTCCTGTTCCTACCGAAAGGATTGATGCGTCGCTGTTGTCGGCCTTGCGTGACCATCCCGATGGGATGGCAGTATGCGACTTGGCTTCATTCCTGGGTAGTCGTCCCGAAACGGTGTCTTCTGCAGTGCGCCGTCTCGCCGACGGTGGGGCAGTGTCACTTTCAGCAACGGGTCACGTGAAACTTCCTGATTAAACAAAATTTAAGCACTTTTAGCGCTCCTCGCTTCAACGTCATTGCATACGGGTTGTTATAGTAATAAAGAACAAAGGAAGCGGCTCCGAGCCGCAGACTTTTTCATATGAATGACACTTACTATAATTACTTGGACATAGAGACAATGACATCAAATTTTTAAACATCCCTCGTCCTTTTTATCGAGTAGTGATACTGGATACTGAGGCTCTCATAAATAAATAGTTGAAACGTGAAGGAGGAGTCAGGAATTATCCTTTCTCCTCCTTTTCATGTCGTTGTGTCTTTTCCGCGTTTGTCAGGCTGAAGTGGTGAGCGATGTTTCCTCTTCATCGTCCGTTTCTGTCTTGCTGCGTGCCAGGACTATGCTGAGTTCATAAAGCAGGAAGAGTGGCACGAATACCACCATGAGTGTGAACGGGTCGCCGGTAGGGGTGATGATGGCGGCAAGGACGAGGAGCACTACCACGGCGTGGCGTCTGTATTGGCGCAGGAAGGATGCCGTGACAAGTCCCATGCGTGAGAGTATCCATGTCACGAACGGCAACTCGAAGACGATACCCATTACGAAGATGAGCATCGTGAAGTTGTCTATGTATGAATTGAGTGAAATGAGATTGCTTATGTCTGTGGAGAGTTGGTATTGGGCAAGGAACCGGAATGTGAACGGGAATACGATGAAATATCCGGTGGCGCAGCCGAGATAGAACATCGGCACGCCGAAGAAGAGCAGCGCGAGGACGCTGCGTTTCTCGCCATCGTAAAGGGCTGGGCGCACGAACATCCATACCTCGCTTACCAGGTAAGGGAATATAAGCAGGAAAGCCAGACAGAAGGAAGTGGTGATGTGGGTTATGAACTGCGACGCGAGTTTCACATTGATTATGTCCACCTTGAATTCGCCGCTGAAATCGGGGAAGAATGTGCCGTCACCCCCCAGTCCGGAAAGCCATCGGTATAGTATGAAGTCCGAGGAGGTAGGTCCCAGGATCACGCTGTTGAAAATGTGTGGCATCGCGGCGAAGCATATGCCGACAAGGATGAAATAGACTATTACTATACGCATCAAGACCCATCGGAGGGCTTCCAGATGCGACCAGAACGACATTTGGGTATCTTCCTGTTGTGGCATGGCAGTGAGTGTATTTTAGATAAGGATTGCCCGACGGTGAGCCGGGCAATCCATGGGAATTTTTTCGGCGTTAAGATTGCCGTAAGATTATCTCTTGCTATAGGAGGATTTTACGAAAGGAGCGGTCAGCAGATAGTCGGCGCTCTCTTTGGCGCCTTTCTCTATGCCGTCGGTATATTCCTCTATTTCAACGTAGTATTTTTCCAGACCGGCCTTGGAGGCATTGTTGAAGATGGCATCGAAGCCCACCATGCCGCTCTGGCCGATTTCCCTGCGGTCTTTTATGTGGAGGAGCGGGAAACGTCCGGGATATTTCTTGAAGTAGTCCACGGGGCTTGCATGACCCATCATTGCCCAATATACATCCAGTTCGAAAAGCACGTTCTGCGGATCGGTGTTCTCGATCATATAGTCAAGCATCACCTTGTCTTCCACTTTCTGGAACTCGTGGGAGTGGTTGTGATATCCGAAGCGGAGACCCTTCTCCTTTGCCATGTTTCCGACCTTGTTCAAGGCATCGCATTGTTTCTGAAGGTCTGCCAGGGTGGAGGGAACGTTCATCCAGGGAAGCACCACATAGCTGATACCGGCCGCCTTGTGGTCGTCCAGCACTTTGTTCCAGTATGCGAGGTATCCCGAGATGTCACCGGAGCGAAGTTCCTCGTCGTTGAGGGGACGGCCGGTGTGGGAAGAGGTCACTTTGCAGCCGGCCTTTGCCGCTGCCTTGCTGAACTCGGCAGGGGTCAGCCCGTAGAATTTGCCGTCGTTGTAGTTGGCGGCTTCAAACTGGGTGTAACCCATCTTGCCGAGCGTCTCCATGAGACCACCTACATTCCCGTCATATTTCTTGCCGGGTTCAAGCAGTTGGCGCACGGAATAAAGCTGGATCCCGACCTCCTTTTTGGGGGAATTTGCAGCAATGGCATTGAAAGCCAGTGCCATTGCTGCAAAAAGAGGGATAAATGATCTTAAAGTCATGTTTATGTGCTTATTAGTCAAGCGGTTTTACACGGATGTTGCGGAACCATACGTTGTCGCCGTGATCCTGGAATCCGATGTAACCTTCGTGGTTCTCACCGCCGCAGTTGTTGAGGAGCTCGTATGCGAGAGGCCAGTTGGTCTCGCTGAACTTGCTGTTCTGGAGCATTTCAGTCCACTGGGGTGTCCAAAGGTGGTATTCAACAACGTTTTCGCCGTTCTGTGAGTGAACCACGGTACCCTTGTAAACGAGGATCTTGGCCTTGTTCCATTCGCCGAAAGGCTTCTGGTTCTGGGGCTTGGCCGGGATCATGTCGTAGAGGGATGCGGACATGCGGTTGCCGTCTACGCCAAGTTTGGCATCGGGGTGGTTGGCATTGTCAAGCACCTGATACTCGGGTGCGGAGATGTAGATGGGTTCAAGCTGCTGTGAGCCGTCCTCCTTGTTGGATACGACTTCCTGGCCGAGGTAGAAGATGCCGGAGTTGCCACCCTTTGACACTTTCCATTCCAGTTCCAGCTCGAAGTTGCCGAGTTTCTTGGCGAAGATGAGGTCGCCGCCGTCGCCGGTCTGAGCCTCACCGCCACCTGCGCCGTTGAACTTGATGGCGCCGTCCTCGATTGTCCAGCGTGAGGGCACGGTATCCTTGCCGTAGCCGCGCCAGCCGGTGAAGTCCTTGCCGTTGAAGATCACATAGTATCCCTCAGCGTCCTGGGGGAAAGAAGCGAGATCTACCTGCTCGTTGTCAAGAACCGTGTAGGGAGCTGTGGCAACGGTGTCTGCAGCCTCGGCTGCTTCGGCATTGTTTGCATTCTTGTTTCCGCATGATGCCATGAGTGCTGCCACGAGCACCGGCGCGAATAAGATTGTTCTTTTCATTTTATGGTTTGTGATGTTGTAGTTTTGGGTTTTCTGATGTTTATGCAGGCATGTCGGGGAGCTTCCAGCCGTCGCGGTAGGTGTGCTTGATAAGCTCGTTGGCGAACTGCTGTGCGTTTACGGGGTCTGTCCATGTCTTGTCGAAGGTGGGGTGACCGTTGTGGATGGTGAAGCCGTCCTTGATGACAGTGCGGATGGTCTCGTCGTCGCCGATATTGGTGAAGCGCATGTTTTCGCCGTCCCATTCCAGTGTCTTGTTGAGGCCTTGCAGACGCACTGCAAGAACACCCATGGCTACCATTTCATTGAACGGCCCTGCTTCGGAGAAGTCGGAAGCGCATTTCACGCGGTTTGCCTTGTTCTCCTTGCATGCGCGAACCCAGTCCATTTCGTGGGATGTGTTGACGCGGCGGCAGATCTTGGGCGCGTTGGGCTTGCGGCCTGAGAGCAGGAACGGGTTCTGGCCGTAGCATCCGCAAACGAGAGTGTCCTTCGTGCCGTGGAAGATGGTAAGACCTCCACCTTCGCGCATTAGCGACATTCCCTGTGGGAAACCTTCTGGACGGTCGGGCATCATACCGCCGTCATACCAGTGTACCTCGACTTCGGGCATAGCCACCTTGGGCATATTGTCGCGTGCGGGGAACACGAGTTTCACATGCTGTGCCTGAGGTGCGCATGCATTGAGAAGCAGCGTGGATGATCCTTCGGCCAGGATGGGATATTTAAGGTTGAGAGCCTTGAATGGCTGATGGAGGATGTGGCAAGCCATGTCGCCGAGAGCGCCGGTACCGTAGTCCCACCATCCGCGCCAGTTCCAGGGCTGATAGATGGAATTGTAGGGATTCAGTTTTGCAGGGCCTGTGAAGAGATCCCAGTTGAGGTTCTTGGGTACCTTGTCTACCTTTTCAGGAGCATTGAGACCCTGAGGCCAGATAGGACGGTCTGTGGCGCATTCAACCTTGGTGACGTCACCGATCTCGCCGTTCCAGATCCAGTCGCATACGAGGTTCGTTCCTTCGCCGGAAGCGCCCTGGTTGCCCATCTGAGTGGCCACGCCTGTGGACTCTGCGAGCTTTGTGAGGAGGCGGGACTCGTAAACCGAGTGGGTCAGAGGTTTCTGTACATATACGTGTTTGCCGAGTGTCATTGCGTCGGCAGTAACGATGGCATGGGTATGGTCGGGAGTTGCGACGATGACGGCATCTATGTCCTTGCCCATCTCGTCAAGCATCCTGCGATAGTCCCAGTAACGCTTGGCCTTGGGGAGTTCGTCGAATACGCCTTTGGCGTAATCCCAGTTCACATCGCACAGTGCGACGATATTTTCGGTTTCCTTTACGGCATTGATGTTGGAATGTCCCATGCCGCCAATACCCACGGCTGCAATGTTCAGTTTGTCGCTGGGTGCTGTGTGGCCGAAACTTTTGCCTAACACTGTGTTAGGTACCACTGCAAGACCGATTGCGGCGGTGGCACCGGACTTGAGAAACTGTCTTCTTGAGATATCTCCAGACATATGGTTTAGTTCTTTAAGGTGAAAATGATAGTTTATTGTAGTTTGTTGTATTTCTGCGGTATGAGAAGAGGCTTAGAGTTGTCAGAAAAAGTTTTGGAAAAATTTCCGGACAAATTTCCGGGAAGCTTACTTTTTGCCCTCTTCGGGAGTTCCAGCTCCCTCAATGTCCTTTTCTATGTTGTTGATGCCCTCCTTGAATGAGCGCACGCCTTTACCGATGCCTTTCATTAGCTCGGGTATCTTCTTGCCTCCGAAAAGCAGAAGCACGATAAGGCATATTACGATGATTTCACCGGCTCCGAGGTTGCCGAGAAAAAGAAGTGGATTTGTCATAATTGGATCTATTTTATAATTTATTTTTTTTGTTACAGTGAAAAACGGGAGGGTGGTTCGTCAGCGATAGGTCTGTTTATTCAATAGCCCGTAGCCGTCGGTCATGGTGCGGCGGCGTTCGTGTATCTGATCCAATTCCTCCGGAGTGCCTTTTACAGGCATGTCATGGGTGGCGGCATCCTCAAGGCAGTGCCATGCGAATTCCGACGCTATGGCTGAGTCCCTGAACGACGGGAGCCGCTTGTCTGCCACGCCCTTCTCTATGGAGTCCGCCATGATCTCTATCAACCAACCGATGTTCTTGCCTCCGTATGGCTTTTCGATCCGTTCCGTGCGGGTTACACCATGGATTTCGACTACGGCTGTCTTGAAGTCGTGCGTCATGCGCACTATCCCCTTTGACCCGATGATGTCTATGTATGAATTGTGGGTCTGTACATCTGAAAGTTGGCCGTAGGCATGGCTTTGAGTTATGTCGTAGACCACGCCGTTGTGGAATGTCCCCTGGCATTGGAGCCACCAGGGATCCTTGTAAGCCCACATGCGTACGGCCTGTGCACGGCAGGTCTTGTATTCGGAGTGGGCGAGCCAACGGGCCACATCCACGTAGTGCATACCGCAGTCGTGGAAAGCAGGGCCTTCTGCCTCATGTCCCTCACCTGGGGAAAGCCCCGGGGTCATATGGCAGATGCGTATGATGGCAAGTTCGCCGAGTTCACCCGAGGCTATGCAATCGTCAATCTCCTTGAGATACCATGAATTGCGTATGTACAGGTTTACGGCTGAAATTATCGGTGCCGATTCCACGGCTTCCACTGCCCGCCATTCGTTTGCGGGGGTGTCGGCTATCGGTTTCTCGGCGATTATATGTTTGTGATTGGCTACGGCTTTCTGGATCTGAGCCGGCCGGGAGTCTGCCAAGGCGGCAAGGACAACTACCTGAATTTCGGGGTCGTTGAAAATAATGTCTTCGTCGGTGACGATGCGTGCACCGGGAGCACGCGCGGCAATGCTTTCATGGCGATCGGTATCGACTTCGCATATGGTGGTCACTTCCCATCTTTTGTTTTTCAGGAACTCGTTGAGATAGAAGCCTCCCATGCGACCCAAACCTATGATGCCAACCTTTATAACGTTCATCCTTGATTTTTCCACCACCTTAAGGTGGTGCTGTGGTATTAAAATAATGGTTATTAGATAAAAAGAATGTGATCTTAAGAGCGCGGAGAGACACCTGACCGCTCAGTTTCCAAAATTACTAATTTTTTTGTTATGAAAAGCTATCTCCAATGCCTTTTAACACAATGTAACTTATAATTCGTTCAATAAGTCTTTCTGCGCTTGATGAAGGCGTTTGTTATGGATAAAATATGGCGGTGCAGTTCAAAATGTGGAATTTTGATGCACCGCCTGTTGTTCCTTGGCTTGATGTAGGAGGCAAGAGGTCTTTATCGTTCGATGGTCTGTGTGCGATCGGGGCCTACCGATACGATTGCAATAGGGGTCTTCAGCTCTTTCTCGAGGAAGGCGATATAGTCGTTGAACTCCTTGGGGAACTCCTTCTCGCTGGTCATTCCCGACATGGGGGTCTGCCACCCGGGAAGTTCCACGAACACAGGCTCTACTTTTTCGCTGTCTATGCTGAACGGGAAACGGTCGGTCAACTTGCCGTCAACGCGGTAGGCCGTGCATGCCTTGATGGTCGGGAAATCGTCCAGGACGTCGCTTTTCATCATTATTAGCTTGGTCACTCCGTTGATCATGATGGCATATTTGAGTGCAACGAGGTCAATCCATCCGCAACGGCGTTCGCGTCCTGTCACGGCGCCGTATTCATGGCCGAGGTCGCGTATGCGTTTGCCTGTCTCGTCGAACAGTTCGGTGGGGAAGGGGCCGCTTCCTACGCGGGTGCAATATGCCTTGAAGATGCCGAACACGTCGCCGATCTTGTTGGGAGCGATTCCCAACCCTGTGCATGCGCCGGCGGTGACCGTGTTTGATGATGTGACGAAGGGGTAGGAGCCGAAGTCCACGTCGAGCATAGTTCCCTGAGCGCCTTCGCACAGTACGCTCTGGCCAGAGGCAAGGGCCTCGTTTACAAGGTATTCCCCGTCTACGATTTCATATTCCTTCAGGTATTCGATGGCTTTCATCCATTTTTCCTCAAGGGCTTCCAGTTCGCCGGGAGCGGGGGAGGCTCCCAATTGTGCGAGTCTGTCAAGGTGGCGTTTGCGTGCCATGGCGTATTTTTCGGTGAAGTTGTCGAAAATGTCCCCGAGGCGCACGCCGTTTCGGGCGGTCTTGTCGGTGTATGTGGGGCCTATGCCTTTACCCGTGGTGCCTATCTTGGCATCCCCTTTCGCGCGCTCGTTGGCCGCGTCAAGCAAACGGTGCGTCGGGAGTATGAGGTGAGCCTTCTTTGAGAGCTTCAAGGTGCGTTTGAGGTCTACTCCGCCATCGCATAGGGCTTCGGCTTCTTCCATGAAGAGCACCGGGTCAAGCACGACACCGTTGCCTATGAGGTTGGTCTTTTCGTTCTGGAATACTCCCGAGGGGATGGAGCGCAGCACATATTTCTTGCCGTCGAACTCCAGAGTGTGGCCGGCATTGGGGCCGCCCTGAAAGCGGGCCACAACGTCGTAGCGTGGTGTGAGCACATCCACAACTTTTCCTTTACCCTCGTCGCCCCATTGGAGGCCGAGCAAAACGTCAACTTTCATTTCTTCTCAGTTTGTTTCTTGGTTATATCGGTATGATCAGAGTTATCAGAGATCTCAGGGTTATCAGAGAAATCAGAAGTATAGAAATCTGAGGCATCAGAGATATCAGGGATGTCAGAGTTGTCAAAAAGGTATTCTTGCTTGACTTCTACTGCTCTAACTTCTTAACTTCTTATTTCTTTGTTTTTCCTCATGCGTTTCTGGCAGCGGGAGCATAGGCCGTATACGTAGAGGGAGAAAAATTCAGTGCGGAAAGTCGGATATCGCAGACCGCTTATGCGCTCGGCAAGCTCAGGATCCTTTACCGGCCGCACCCTCCCGCATGCGGTGCATACCAAATGGTGGTGGCTCTCGGTTGTCCCTTGGAGCACGCGTTCGTATTGGGCTGGTTGGTTTCCGAATTGATGGCGTCGCACCAGTCCGGCTTCAAGGAACAGTTGTACGGTTGAGTAGACAGTGGAGAGGCTCACGTGGTATCCCTCCATGTCAAGCGCCTCGTGAAGTGCGTCCACATAAAAATGCGCATCCGTGGAAAATACCTTTTCCAGGATGGCAAATCGCTCCGGCGTGCGCCTCATCCTTTTTTCCTTGAGATATTGCGACAGCGCCGCGCGCGCGGGGTTGAGCACTTTGTCGTCCTTCATAGCCGTTGCTCCGGCAAAGATACGCATTTCCGCGTCAATTGCCAAGCAAGCCCATGAAAAAGGCGTGACCCGTTGGAGCCACGCCTTTTTCATGGTCGGTTGTTGATGTCTTGACTGATCAGATCACGCCCTGTTCCATCATGGCGTTCGCCACTTTCATGAAGCCTGCGATGTTGGCACCTTTCATGTAGTTGAGGTAACCGTCGGGTTCTACTCCGTAGGCCACGCATTGTTCATGGATGGAAGCCATTATCTGATGCAGCTTGGTGTCTACCTCTTCTGCGCTCCATTGCAGGTGCTCGGCATCCTGCGTCATTTCAAGGCCTGAGCAAGCTACGCCGCCGGCGTTTACAGCCTTGCCGGGAGCATAGTTGATCTTGTTCTCTATGAATGTGTCTATGGCTTCGGGGGTGCAGCCCATGTTCGATACCTCGGCAACAAGCTTCACGCCGTTGGCAACGAGCTGACGGGCATCTTCGCCGTTGACCTCGTTCTGTGTGGCGCACGGAAGGGCGATGTCCACTTTCTGCTCCCAAGGCTTCTTGCCGGGGAAGAATGTGGAACCGGGGAATTTCTTTGCATACGGAGCCACGATGTCGTCGCCGGATGCACGCAGTTCGAGCATGTAGTTGATCTTCTCTCCGCTTACGCCGTCGGGATCGTAGATGTAGCCGTCGGGACCCGAAATGGTCACTACCTTGGCACCGAGTTCATTGGCCTTGATCGTAGCTCCCCAAGCCACGTTGCCGAAGCCGGAGATGGCCACTGTCTTACCTTTGATGCTGTCGTTTATGCGGGCGAGCATGTTCTCCACGAAGTAGAGGGCACCGAAACCGGTAGCTTCGGGACGAAGGCGGCTGCCGCCGAAGTCGAATCCCTTGCCGGTGAATGTGCCGGTATGCTCGTTCATAAGTTTCTTGTACATGCCGAACATGTAGCCTACCTCGCGTCCGCCTACACCGATGTCACCTGCGGGCACGTCGCGGTCGGGGCCGAGGTTTTTCCATAGCTCAAGGATGAACGCCTGGCAGAAGCGCATGATCTCGCGGTCGCTCTTGCCACGGGGGGAGAAGTCTGACCCGCCTTTGGCTCCACCCATCGGGAGGGTGGTCAGGGCGTTCTTGAACGTCTGTTCGAAGCCGAGGAACTTGAGGATGCTCAGATTCACTGACGCATGGAAGCGGATGCCGCCCTTGTACGGGCCGATGGCATTGTTGAACTGCACGCGGTAGCCGATGTTGTTCTGAACCTCACCCTTGTCGTCAAGCCATGTCACACGGAAGGTAAAGATGCGATCCGGCTCCACCATGCGCTCGATTATCTTGTTGCGTTCGAATTCGGGGTGGCGGTTATATACGTCACCGACTGAGAGAAGCACCTCGCGCACTGCCTGCAGGTACTCTTTTTCGCCCGGGTGTTTTGCCTCGAGGGCGTTCATGATATTGTTTACATCCATAGCTTTGATTGTATGAATTATGTAGTCGTTTTCCTATGAGGCAAAGATAGAAAATTAAAAATAGATTTCAATCAAAATTTGTAAGGAAATTTTTTATGTTCTACAACATATTGTCAGTGTTTATACGCCAAACTGCCACCGTTGTGCATTTCTTTCTCTCAAAAAAGCGAGAAAGCATACCGCACGGTGACAGTTTGTATGTAAAATGTCAAAAGGGATAAGCAGCCTGTTATTTATAGCGCGCCCACCGTATGAGGTCGCGGACAGTCGGTTTCTTTCCGTACATGAATATGCCCACTCGATAGATCTTGGCGGATATCCATGCCATTATTATGAACGATACGTACAAGACGGCTGCGGATACCCATATTTCCCAATGGGGGATGCCGAACGGGATACGGGCGAGCATCACCATGGGTGATGTGAAAGGTATCATGGAGAACCAGAACGCTGCCGTGGTATTCGGGTCGGTCGCCACGCTCATTGAGAACACCAATGCCACTATTATGGGTATTATTGCGAACGACTGCAGCTGGGAGGCGTCCTGTATGTTGTCTACGGCCGATCCTATTGCGGCGAATATCGAAGCATAGAACAGGAAGCCGCCTATGAGGAAAAGCAATATGTAGCCGAACAGGGTTGCAAGGTAGCTCACTGACGTGAACATCCCCACTGCCTTGAGCATGTCGGGATCCAGGCTTGAGGCCATGTCAAGCGAGCCTGAGTTCATCATCTCCACTTGGGTCGTCAGGCTCTCCGGCATGAGCAGAGGCACCACGAAGGCTGACATAAGACATATGAGGACACCCCATATGAACACCTGCAGCACGGCTACCAGTCCCACGCCTAGGATCTTGCCAAGCATGAGTTGGATCGGTTTTACGGAAGACACCACAAGCTCAAGCACGCGGTTGTTCTTCTCCTCTATGATGGAGGTCATTACCATCTGTCCGTACATGAGCAGGAACATGTAGAGGATGAAAGTCATAGCCATCCCTATGAACATGGAAATGGTGGATGAAGTGCTCTCTTCCTCCCCGCTGTCATCGATGCGGATGGTGGATACATGCACGTCGGCCTCCACTTCGGCCATGATCTGGGAGAGGTTTTCGATGTTGTATGCCCGTAGGCGCGTGTCTTCTATTTCCTGTTTCAGTATGCTGTTGATGCTGCTTTCCACTTCCATCCCTCCCGCGTCATGGAGGTAGAGGAACGCATTGCGTGGATTCTCCACTACGTCGGCTCCTATGTACAGTACCCCGTCGTAGCTCCTGTCGGCTATCGCGGAGTCCAACGGCGCGTCCAGTCGGCTGACGGTCAGGTAGTCCATCTTGTTTGTCCCTTCCCGGATGGGGTCGAACATGACTCCGCTTTCATCGATGACTGCCAGATGCTTGTCGGAAGGTGTGGAGAATGCCATGATCAGTGCCGGAGCAGCCATCATGAGGAGCATCAGCACCGGCATGAGCAGTGTTGTGATAATGAAACTTTTCTTGGCTACCCGCTCGGAGAATTCCCGATGGATGATGATGCCTATGTTGTTACGCATGTCGTTTGTGTATTATCTGTTTATATGTTGTTTTTTCAACTGTTTGCCCGTAGTGCCTTGGCCACGTCGGCAGCGGCGTTGGATTGTTCCACGGTCTTGATGAAGATCTCATTCATGGATGGCAGTGCACGGTCGAATGTCACTATGTCCACCGATTCGTTAGCCAGTCTTATGAATTCCCGCATCGGAGTGCCTGCTTGCAGCTTCAGTTCGGCGTTGTACGTTATCCCTTGCGGCGTTTCTGTCGGATTGCCGATGGTGCGGTGGAGCACCCTGTCACCGAGAGATGTGAAAAGTGCCTCGGGAGATCCCTGGAATGTGAGTTTGTAGGTGTCGGCGCCCATGCGGCTGCGGATCTCGGCAACGTTGCCGGACAGTATGTTGCGCGACCTGTTTATAAGCGAGAAATTCTCGCACAGCGCCTCTACGCTCTCCATGTTGTGTGTGGAGAATATTACGGTGGCTCCTTCGTCGCGCAGTTTCAGTATCTCACGTTTAAGCAGGTCGGCGTTTATCGGGTCGAATCCGGAAAAAGGCTCGTCGAATATCAGGAGCTTCGGGCGGTGCAGTACGGTGACGATGAACTGCACCTTCTGTGCCATCCCCTTGGAAAGTTCCTCCACCTTCTTGTCCCACCAGTTCATTATGCCGAAGCGTTCGAACCATTGCTTGAGCTGTCTTTCGGCCTCCTTTGATTTCAACCCTTTGAGTTTAGCGAAGAACATGGCCTGTTCCCCGACTTTCATCTTCTTGTAAAGTCCGCGCTCCTCAGGCAGGTAGCCGATGTGCACCACGTCGTCGGCGCAAAGGCGGTGGCCGTCGAATATCACCTCCCCCTTGTCTGGAGCCGTGATGTGGTTTATGATGCGTATGAGGGTGGTCTTGCCGGCACCGTTGGGGCCGAGAAGACCGTAGATGGATCCTTGGGGGATGCTCACGCTTACGTCATCCAGGGCTGTATGGCCTGTGTATTTCTTTGTGATGTTGCGTGCCTCTATTATGTTCATACTTGTGATAAATGTTGGTTTCTTGATAGTTTGACGCGAATTTACTCAAATAATTGCATGCGTGTCGGAAAAAACTCCGGCAAACTTGCCGATTTTGGAATGAATGTAGGAAAAATTGGTTAAAAAGTAAGCGGATGTTATTGTTTTAACGTTTTTGGATGTAGCCGTACTGTGGGAATTTGCTATTTTTGCAGATATTGGATGACCTGTTGGATCACAGTATTGCTTTATGGATAAAAAATCTACTGTAAGGTTGCTTCTTATGGCGGCAATGCCTTTTTTGGCGCTCCTTGTATCGGGGTGCCATAGCTCGCGCAGTGCCGTAAACCGGAGTACTTCGGCAGGTGTTGTCCGTGAATATGCGACTGATGAAAGTCCTGATGCCATGGGGCGTGAGCTTGTGGACGCAGCGTTGAAGTGGCTCGGTACCCGGTACAGGTACGGGGGCGACAGTCGCAACGGTACGGATTGCAGCGGTCTCGTGATGAGGTTGTACAGCGACGTATGTGCTCTCAAGCTCCCTCGCACAACCCTTGGTCAGCGCGACTATTGCACGGGATTGAAGCGTAAGGAGGCTCGTCCGGGCGATCTTGTGTTTTTCGGATCCTCCAAGGGCAATTCTTCCGTTTCCCATGTGGGTGTGTATATAGGAAAGGGGGAGATGGTTCATGCTTCCTCCAGTCGGGGAGTGGTGGTCAGCGACATAGACAAAGGATATTGGGCGGATCGCTTCAAGGGAGCGGGACGCGTGGATGGTGCCCACCGCAGTTGGGCGATGGCTCGTGGCAAGAATGACGCTAAACCTCAGGATCCCCTTTTGCCGGGAATACACCCCCCGCAGGAAAGCACGGTGCAGAATACGGAAGTAGCGGTGGATCTTCTGGATGTAATCATAAACGCCAAGGTGGACTCCATATTTTCCACACAGTTCATGGATTGAAATGAAGCCTTTTGGCACCGCCTATTGCGGGGCGCGGTATTTGTCCGGGGCGGCATCGGCAAGTATGCTGAGGTACGATGTGTAGCGCGACATGGCTATGCGGTTTTCCGCCAGTGCCTCGCGTACGGCGCATGCCGGTTCGTGGGTGTGGGTGCAGTTCCCGTAACGGCAATCCTTGGACAGCCTGAATATTTCCGGAAAGAAGTGTGAGACCTCGTATTGGTCGAATTCTATGGTGCCGAATCCGCGCACTCCCGGGGTATCTATTATCCATCCTCCCTCATTTCCCGGCAACGGGAACATCTCGGAAAAGGTGGTGGTATGCATCCCCGTGTCGTGCACGTCGGATATTTCTCCTGTTTTCAGCTCAAGCCCGGGAATGAGTTTGTTGATCAGGGTGGATTTTCCCACGCCTGAATTGCCTGACAACAGTGTCATTTTCCCGGCAAGTGTCTCACGTAGGGTCTCAAGCCCCTCTCCCGTGCGTGCCGATACATGAATCACCTTGTAGCCGATGGATCTGTAAAGGTATGTCACGGCATCCAGGAGTTCAGTCCCTCCTTCGTTGTACTCGCCGTTTTCGTGGGAGCCTGCAAGCAGGTCGATCTTGTTGATCACGAGTATCGCAGGCACGCGGTATGCCTCGCTTGTGGCCAGGAAGCGGTCTATGAATGTGGTGGACGTGCTGGGATGTGCAAGGGTTGCCACGAGGCATGCCTGATCCACGTTTGCTGCGAGTATGCTCGCCTCCTTTGACAGGTTGCTTGCACGGCGTATTATATAGTTCGTCCGGGGCATTATTTCGGTGATGTATGCAGTCCCGTCGGGATTTTCCATGAGGGTCACCCGGTCTCCCACGGCCACCGGATTTGTGGTGCGGATCCCCTTAAGGCGGAAATTGCCCTTTATGCGGCAATTGATAGTCCGCATCTCCTCGTCAGTCAGCACTCCATAGCTGCTTCCTGTGTTGCGGATCACCATGCCCTCTTTCCTGACCGCACTTTTTTCTATTACAGGAGCTGTGCCCGGTGCCTTGTTTTTGTTTGATTTCTTTGCCATTATGTATCTATAACAAGAATGGAGGGTGTAAAGATACGAAAAAATATGTAAATCCAATAACTTTGCAAATGATTGAACATAAGATGGTTGTCGGTTGTTTAAGAGTAGAGGCGAATAAAAAGTTGACATGATAAGGCCAAAAGTATCTGAATTTTAGCTATTTTTGCAGCGTTAAACACATTCAGTCAATTCAGTTTATTCAAATAAATCGAAGTGTCCTTAGGGACACGGCAACTAAAATCTTTCAAAAATGAATACAGAAGCAATTGGAGCTTGGGCAGGTCTGGTCTGGAATGCCCTTAATGAAGCAGACGTATTGGGTCTCAAGCAACTTAAGAAAATCAGCAAGCTTAAGGACAAGGAAGTCTTTGCAGCCATCGGTTGGCTCGCCCGTGAAGGGAAGGTTGAGATCCAGTCCAATCCCGACGACGAAAAGGACTTGCTGTTTTCTCTTGCAGGAGACAAGTAAGAGACCCTACCACATATACAAGGCACCCGCCATGCCGTTTCCGTCTCATGCGGAAATGTCTGGCGGGTGCCTTGTGTATGCCGGTATGCGTCTTATTGCCTGATGAATCTTTCCGGAAGTTTAGGCATGGCTCCCTGCTGAGTGCATACATATGCCGATACTTCCACTGCACGCCGGTGGGCTTCCTCCACCGGTATCCCTTTCAGGATGCTTGAGATGAAAGTGGCGGTGAAGGAGTCGCCCGCACCTACCGTATCTGCCACTTCCACCTTAGGGGTGGGCTGGAAGGAGACGTTCCCCGGAGTGAAGACGTAGCTGCCATTGATGCCGCATGTGAGTATGAGCATCTTGAGATTGTACTTGCCGAGCAGGATCCAGCACTTGTCCTGGAGGTCTATGCCGGGATAGCCGAACATGCGGCTCACCGT
>CAJTYH010000019.1 GCA_910583675.1 uncultured Muribaculaceae bacterium | reverse complement strand
ACATGCAGGACATGGAGTTCACCATCCAGGACGGCAAACTCTGGATGCTCCAGACACGTAATGGCAAACGCACTGGAGCTGCGATGGTAAAAATCGCCATGGATCTCCTTCGTGAAGGTGAAATCGATGAGAAGACTGCACTTCTCCGCATGGAGCCTCAGAAACTTGATGAACTACTCCACCCCGTATTCGACAAATCTGCCCTGCAACGCGCCTTGGTTGTTGCCAAGGGCTTGCCCGCATCTCCTGGAGCCGCAACCGGCCAGATCGTATTCTTTGCAGACGATGCCGAAGCCTGGTCAGAGAAGAAAAAGAAAGTAGTTCTTGTCCGCATCGAAACATCACCCGAAGACCTCCGAGGCATGGCAGTCGCGCAAGGCATCCTCACAATGCGCGGCGGTATGACAAGCCACGCAGCAGTAGTGGCACGCGGTATGGGTAAATGCTGTGTTTCCGGAGCCGGAGAAATCAAGGTGGACTACGAAAAACGCACCGTAGAAATGGGAGGCAAGACATACAAGGAAGGCGACTGGATCTCACTAAACGGTTCCACCGGCGATGTATATGACGGACAGGTTCCCACCGTCCAGCCTGAACTTGACGGAGATTTCGGAGCCATCATGAACCTCGCCTCCAAATATACAAAAACCCTTGTACGCACCAATGCCGATACTCCCCGTGATGCCAAGCAGGCACGCCACTTCGGGGCACAAGGCATCGGCCTATGCCGCACCGAGCATATGTTCTTTGAGGGCGATCGCATCAAAGCAGTTCGTGAGATGATCCTTGCATCCGACGAAGAAGGCCGTCGCCACGCACTTGCTAAACTCCTCCCGATCCAAAGAGGCGACTTCGAAGGAATCTTTGAGGCAATGGATGGCTTCGGAGTAACTATCCGTCTCCTTGATCCCCCACTGCATGAATTCGTGCCTCATCAGACTGCAACCCAGAAAGAACTTGCAGACGAAATGGGTATCACACTTGCCGAAGTAAAGGCCAAGGTTGATGCACTTGAGGAATTCAACCCCATGCTTGGACACCGCGGATGCCGTCTCGGAATCACATATCCCGAAATCACGGAAATGCAGACACGCGCAATAATTGAAGCCGCTTTGGCATGCAAGGCACGTGGCATTGACGTTAAACCGGAAATCATGATTCCTCTGGTAGGATCGCTCAAGGAAATCCAGAACCAGGCTGATGTAATAAACATAACCGCCGCAAAGGTATTTGAAGAAACCGGACACTCGATCCCATACCTAGTAGGCACCATGATCGAAGTTCCCCGCGCAGCTCTCACAGCCGACCAGATCGCAACTGTTGCAGACTTCTTCTCCTTCGGCACCAACGACCTCACACAGATGACCTTCGGCTTCTCACGCGATGACGCCCCCAAATTCCTAAAGTTCTATAAGGAACACGGCGTCATCAAGACCGATCCATTCGAAGTACTCGACCAGGAAGGAGTTGGCCAACTCGTAGAGATGGGAGTGCGCAAAGGACGTACCACAAAACCCGAACTCAAAGTCGGCATCTGCGGCGAACACGGCGGCGAACCGTCCTCCGTTAAATTCTGTGCCAAACTTGGTATGAACTACGTAAGCTGCTCCCCCTTCCGTGTGCCCATCGCCCGCGTAGCTGCGGCCCAGGCAGCCATCGAAGACTGAGCATAGCTTCTGAGCAACAAAAAAATTAGGTCGTAGCACTTTGAAAATCAGAGGTTACGGCCTAATTTTACTTTTAATGCGCCCATTCAACTTCAACACATATCGTGGCTATAAGTATTTTGATACAGTTGGTACATTTCTTCTTACAAAGTCATCTCATGTATTCAACAACAATCTGATTTCCCATATTTTTGTCATATGAAAAGGAAGATATACCTCTCAAAAATAGATTGGTGGCTGATTGCACTCATCATATTTGCATGCGTAGTAGCCATCATACCCGCGATTACAGAGCCCTGGTGGTTTGCAGCCATATATGGTGTCTGTATTATAGGAACGATATGCATACCCATGTTCGGTTGCTGGTATGCCATTGAAGGGAGTGATTTCATTGTCTATCAATTTTTCCGTCCCCATCGCTTCCCTATCCATAAAATCAAGGAAGTTAAATTTTGCAAGGGTATATTGGCTGGAGCAGCACTTTCCACAACCAGAATTGCGATACGATTCACCGACAGAAAGATTTTGAAAAGCTCTATGCCAATAGAAATATCTCCTAAAGACCGTGAAGGATTCGTGCATGATCTAACAGTCATAAATCCTGATATTACGGTTATACGATAACGCATTATGGATATAGAGGAATTCAGGGAATATTGTCTATCCCTAGGAGATGTAACCGAGAAAATGCCTTTTGGAAAATTCGCCAAAAGATACGATTCCATTCTGGCATTCTATGTGACAGAGCATATGTTTTGTCTCATAGATATTGAGAATTTCAGTTTCGTCAATATAAGGTCTACTCCGGAGGAAATCGAAAACATACGAGCTTCATATTATTCGGTTGGCAACCCGGTCAATCCAACCATGCGTCACTGGATCCGACTTGATTTATACGGAGACATACCCATGAAGAATATCCTGAAACTTGTAAAACGTGCATATGAAATAATATATCTCGCCCATACTCCAAGTTCCCACAAAGCAAACAACACGTCTTTCGATAAGTAATATCGTATGAAACCATTCCTATATTCCATCGCCGAGGCATATCTGGAACACGAGGCTGCTTCATTGGGAGACATGTGTTTTGTGTTCCCTAACAAACGTTCCGTAACATTCTTCAATCATTACCTTAGCGCCATAATAAAAAATTCTCCTAATGGCGACAGACCGGTACTGCATCCGCATACTACCACGATCATAGAATTTACAGAGAGTTTTTCGTCAGGTGTCGCCTCCGCCGACCGCCTTGAGATGATCTTCATCCTATATGACGTTTACAGAAAAATCGTTTCTCAGGAGATCGGTGAATACGAAGCCGCCAAGATAGACTTTAACAGATTTGTATATTGGGCGGACACTCTGATACAGGATTTCGATGATGTGGATGATGCGATGGCCGATCCATTTCAGATATTCAGGAACGTAAGTTCGCTAAAGGAAATATCCGCAAACTATCTTACCGACGATCAGATAAAAATCGTTCAGGAGTTTTGGAAAGACTATGACCTTGAACCAGAAGTAAGGGAATTCTGGAATCACATATCATACACGCATGAAATTTCGAATGATGAGAAGACACCTGAAATATCCCTGCATCGCAGTCCACGCGCCGGATTCCTCCGCCTATGGCAAATAATGGGAAGTTTGTATTATGGATTTCGCACAAAGCTTAAAGAACTTGGACTGCATACTCCGGGAATGAACTCACGCCAGACTGCCGAACGGTTAAGGGATATGACACCTAAAGACTTGAATGCCTCGCGGTTCGTATTTGTCGGGTTTAACAGTCTATCTGTAGCAGAGCATACCATTTTCAAGACCCTTGCCGAGATGAGGCATGCAGATACCGACATGCCGATTGCAGACTTCTATTGGGATCTTGGGTCACCGGTATTTGAGGATAGTTCCCTTCCGGGAATAGGGCGCGTGGTAGGATATGCCCGCGAATTCCCTTCATGTTTCGATTGCGTTGAAAAGATCAGTAATTTTCCTCATCTGAACATAATAGGAGTCCCGTCACGTGTCGGACAATGCAAGGCTATAAGTACTGCACTGTCATCGATATTTCCCTCAGACCCTGACCCCGTGAAACTACGGCGAACTGCAATAATAATGCCGGAAGAGACGTTGCTTACCCCCTTGGTCAATTCACTTCCCGCCAACATCGCGCCGCTAAACATAACCATGGGTTACAAACTCAAGAACACTGCCGTGGCCGGGCTTGTGAGAAACATTGTCTCATTGCAAATGCGCGCATATCAATCAAAAAACGCAAAGACATTTTTCATAGATGATGTAACCAAGATACTTACCCATCCTCTTATAAGGGCTGTTGACAGACAGACGGCATCCACAATGCTCACTGAGATCAGGACAAGAAGATTATTCAATGTTCCGGAGCAGTTCTTCCATGAAAAGGACTTCAACAAATTCTTGCCCGTATTTACAATGGTCGCTGACAAACAAAATTGCAGCGATGTATTTGATTACCTGATTACACTCATTGAATGGTTGGACAATGCTATCATCAATTCCTGGAACAAATCCTCCCTTGGAATAATGGACGATGACGCCATAGATCCGGAAAACGATGAAAGTATATTTCCACGGATTACAGACTCTCCCAATATTGACAGGAGCATTGCGTTGCAGCAGGCATTTCTGAGGAGATATGCAAATGCAGTGATACGCCTCAAGAAATTGCGTTCTGAATACCTCCAAGGGAAAGATGGTAAGCCCCAGATCTTCATGGAAGATTCCACGGTTTTCAATCTCGTTGAAAAAATCATCAAAGGCGAAATGCTTAATTTCGACGGAATGCCACTTCGGGGGCTGCAGGTTATGGGTGTACTTGAGGCACGTGCCCTGGATTTCGATACGTTGATAATACCATCCATGAATGAACGGATATTCCCCAGATCAAAATCGGATGCGACATTCATTCCCATGGTGCTGCGACGTGCCTACCGCTTGTCCACATCAGAAGACCAAGAGGAAGCCTTCGCATATATGTTCTACCGCATGATTTCACGTGCCCGTGACATTCATCTGCTATACGATGCGCGTACCACAGGAATGCGTAGCAGCCAACCGTCCCGTTTCATCCATCAGCTAATACACATACTTCATCCGGAACGCATGACATGCAAGGTACTTCCCTATCGCCTTACAGGCTTGCCTGAATCAAAAGTATCGGTCAGGAAGACACCCGAGATCATGGCCATGATAAACCGCTATCAAGACGCTGACAATCCATTGTTTCTTTCCGCCACCGCTATAGAACGTTATCTCGGATGTCCCGTCTCATTCTACTTGGAACGTATTGCAGGATTCAAACAGGGAGATGAAATAAATGACTGGATGGATGAAGGAACATATGGAACTATCGTTCATCAAGTGTTTGAGAAATTATACAATCTCGAACGTGACAATCATGGACATGATGGGGAAGTCCTCATAACAACCGATCGTTTGGAGGAAATGTCAAAGGACAATGTGACACTTGAAAAAGAGATTACACGAGCCATCAACCAACACCATATGCGGCTTGGGGAAAATAACGATTCCCCTCTCACCGGCGACTCACTAATAATTGCCCAAATAATGCGCATGTTGGTGCAAGCCACTTTCAAGCGCGAAAAGGAACTTGCGCCATTCACATATCGTGCAGGGGAATGGGACAAACAGATGCGGCTTGATTTGAACGGATCAAATAACAAGAGCATTACCATAAACTTCACATGCAAGATAGACCGCATAGATTGCCTTGCGAACCATCTGGGAACGAACTATCTGCGCATCGTAGATTACAAGACCGGAGCCGATGCCACATCGGCAAAAGACGTTCCTTCCGTCCTACATGACTATAGGGTAAAAGCATATCTGCAACTGATGCTCTACTGCCAGGCATATTCCCAACATACCGGATATACAGGTGCCATACAGCCGATCATATACCCGATTCGCACAATGATGGTTCGAAAAATCGAGCCGCTCCAATGGAGCGCTCCATCATGCACGGGCAACATCGAATTATTGGATCTAAAAAAGCCATCCAGAAACAGCACCAAGTGGAATGTATTTGACTATCGCGACTACATGACCGAGTTCAATGACTTATTGATTCCAGAATTGGAAAAATTGTTTGATCCTGAAACTCCGTTCCTTTGCCCGGACAACAACGATGCATGCCGCTATTGCAAGTTCCTACAGATATGCCGTCGCGAAATACAACGTTAAAGCAGACTCTCATCATCACACAGCTACCAGATTTTTATGGCCGGATTATACATACACATACCATTCTGTCGTCACAAATGTGCCTACTGCGATTTCTTTTCATCTGCAGGCAACATTCGTGATATGGATGCTTATGTCAATGCGATCATCAAGGAATTTGATCTACGTAACAATGAACTGGGAAACGAAAGAATTGCAACACTATACATTGGTGGTGGCACACCTTCACATCTCCCAAAACCGCTCCTTGAAAAACTTCTTTCACAAATAGACAAGAGCATTCCTTTATCATGCATGAATGAAGTCACTTTGGAATCCAACCCCGAAGACATATCCTACGACAATATCAAAGCCTGGACTGACATGGGAATAGACCGCATAAGCGTAGGCATCCAGTCATTCAACCCGGTCTTTCTTGCCACAATAGACCGTCGTCATAATCCGGAAGCATCTCGTGAGGCACTCAGGATACTTTCTTCATGCAATATCAATTATAATGCCGACCTGATTTACGGGCTTCCCAACCAGACAATCAAAGACTGGAAACATGATCTTGCCGAACTACTCTCATACAGTCCACCGCACTTCTCCTCTTATCTGCTCTCTTATGAACCGGGAACCCGTCTATACGCCCGCAAAGAAAAAGGCATCGTAAAAGAAGCATCCGGAACAACGGCCGAAAACATGTTCAACATCTTGTGTGAAATGGCAGATGAAGCCGGATATAACCATTACGAAATTTCAAATCTGGCACTTCCCGGATATGAAGCCAAACACAATTCTGCGTATTGGAACTATACGCCCTACATTGGATTAGGTACTTCGGCACACAGTTTCGATGGCACATTGCGTCGTTTCAATCCCACCGGCATAAAAAGGTACATTGATGCCATTTCAAAAGGAAGCACTTGCTACTCCATTGATGATGAAACTATCATCAATAGATTCAATGATTATGTAATCACATCCTTAAGAACTGCGAAAGGATTCGATTTACAATTTGCGCGCTCAATTTTTGAGGACAATGTAATAGACAAATTCCTTGAAAATGTCACAAGATTCCTGAAGAACGGAGACATCCACAGCATATACCAGTCAGAAAATACACCATCCGGTTTTCGCATAAGCCGTAACAAATGGCTGATGTCCGATGCGATATTAAGGGAGTTGATACTTGAATGATGCGGCGTCTGAATCTGCCGCCTCAATCATGATGATATGGCAGATTCCTGCTTATTGCGAATGCGCGATAAAGCTGTTCCACAAAAAACAATCGTACCATTTCGTGCGGAAATGTCATTTTTGACAGCGATATCATGGCGTTTGCACGTGCATAAACATCCGCCGAAAATCCATATGGGCCCCCAACGACAAAATATAGCGTCTTACCCACAGTATGTGATAATCCATCCATCAAGCTTGAAAACTCACGGGATGTATATTCCCGTCCACGTTCATCAAGCAATATTACATAATCACCGTTTTGGAATTGATCCAGAATCAACTCCCCCTCTGAATTCTTTTGAAGTTCTATCGTAAGTTTGCGGGAAGCCTTGACATCAGGAAGACAACGCACTTCAAATTGCCCCATTCTTGAGATACGAGATGCATATTCCTCGATCCCGTCACGCAAATATCCCGTTGAGGTCTTTCCTATGGTAAGCAGACATATTCTCATAACACCTCCAAATTAAAAATAAGGACAGCATCGGAGACCGCCGGCTAAGGCAACTCCGAATACTGTCCTCGTATATATTTCGACCCGTCAAATACCAGGCATGAAACATCACACGTAACCGCGTACAATGCCTCTGCGTGAATTCCGTATGAACTCAATGATTTCGTCGCGTTCGTTCGTAGCGGGAATCTCAGCCTCAATGCGATCCACAGCATCCGATACGTTCAAGCGGGAAAGATATAGATACCGATATATCTCCTGTATCTCACGAATCTGATCGTTACTGAAGTTACGGCGACGCAAACCTATGGAATTCACTCCTGTATAGGCGATCGGATCACGTCCGGCCTTCACAAATGGAGGAATATCCTTGTTGATTCGCGCTCCCCCCTGTATCATTACATGAGCGCCAAGATGACAGAACTGATGTATCAGCGTACCACCACCAATTACGGCAAAGTCATCGACCTGTACCTCACCGGCCACTTGGGTTGCATTTGACATTATCACGTTGTTGCCTATGACACAATCGTGAGCCACATGGGAATAGGCCATGATCAGACAATTGTTTCCCACACGCGTCATGCCTTTGGAAGCAGTTCCACGATTTACAGTAACACATTCACGGATGGTAGTATGGTCACCTATGATCGCCACAGTTTCTTCACCTTTGAATTTCAAATCCTGGGGAATGCCGGAAATAACCGCACCTGGGAAAATATTGCAGTACTTGCCTATACGGGCGCCCTCCATAATGGTTACGTTGCTCCCTATATGAGTACCCTCACCAATTTCAACATTCTGATCAATGGTCACAAACGGTTCTATGACCACGCTGGGATGAATCTTGGCGGCCGGATGTATGTATGCAAAGGGCTGTTTCATTCTTTGTTGGTGTATCTATTTATTTGTTCTTGACAATCTGAGCCATAAACTCGCACTCACAGACCACACGGTCGCCGACAAAAGCCACGCCTTTCATCAATGCGCATCCACGACGCAACGGCGTAAGGAAAGAGACATGGAACAGAAGCGTATCACCCGGCACCACCTTTTGGCGGAATTTCACATTGTCTATCTTCATGAAGTAAGTGGAATACCTTTCAGGGTCGCTCACTGTGCCAAGCACAAGCAACCCGCCGGTCTGTGCCATAGCCTCCACCAACAATACGCCGGGCATTACAGGTTCCTGAGGGAAATGGCCTTGAAAGAAAGGCTCGTTTACTGTGACATTCTTCACGCCAACGATGTAGCTTTCTCCTCTGTCTATGATCTTATCCACAAGAAGCATCGGATAACGGTGAGGAAGGTGTTCACGAATGGCATTTATGTCCATCATAGGCTCTGCCGATGGATTGTATGACGGAGCCTGAAGTTCCTGTCGCTGTATTTCCTTGCGTATCTGTTTGGCGAAAGTCGTGTTGATCTTGTGTCCGGGACGACATGCTATGATACGCCCCTTGAGAGGACGTCCGATAAGCGCGACATCACCGAGTACGTCAAGCAGCTTATGACGCGCAGGCTCATTTTCAAACTCCAACGGACGATTGTTTATGTAGCCGAAATCAGATACCTCCTTATGAGGCACGCCAATAAGATCTGCGATATGATCCAGTTTCTCCTGAGGGAGCTTGCGGTCATAAATTACAATCGCATTGTCCAGATCTCCACCCTTTATCAGGTTCGCCTGCAAAAGGGCTTCAACCTCACGGACAAATACGAAAGTGCGACTGGAGGCTATTTCAGTACGAAATTCCGTCATATTCTCCAGACGTGCATATTGATTGGATAGCACAGGGGAATTGAACGAAATCATCACATCCACAGAGAAATCCGAATCGGGCAACACCGTAAGATGCGCACCGGTCTGTTCGTCGCGCACCTCTATCTTATGCTTTACAACATAAAAATTCTTGTCAGCACCCTGTTCGCACAACCCGACACGGTCAATCTCTTCAATATACTTTTCAGCACTGCCGTCAAGGATCGGAAGTTCCGGAGCATTCAATTTTATAAGGCAGTTGTCAATGCCGGAAGCGTACAACGCGGCCAATGCATGCTCTATCGTGGAAATGCGCACATCGCCACGTGAAATGACAGTACCTCGCTCTGTCTCTGTCACGTTTTCTGCAAGCGCATCAATTATCGGCTCATCCGGTAGATCAACCCTTTGAAACTTATATCCATGGTTCTCGGGAGCTGGAAGAAAAATGGCTTCAATCTCAAGCCCGGTGTGAAGTCCCTTGCCTTTTACGGTAAACTCACCGTTGAGAGTTTGCTGCTTCATAAAGAAATGTGATATTCTGTTTTGCGGATGTCGTTGTCAAGCATAGCCCATTTAATGAGCTTCCTTGTGATTTTAACGATTACCGTTTCTCTTAATTATTTAGTACTGTTTTTATTAATTTTCAAGCTCAGACACTCGTTTTTCAAGCTCTTTAAGCCGGTCAAACAGCCATGGGAGATTCTTTGTCAATGCCGCCTGACGCGCATATTTGCCCATATCAAGAGCAGGAGATCCCATCACCCGACTCCCTTCCCGCAAATTTCCGGCAATTCCGGATTGGGCACCGATCTGCACATTGTCGCCAACGAGGATATGTCCCTTGAAGCCGACCTGTCCCCCTACCATACAGTTGCTGCCGATTTTTGTAGAGCCGGCTACACCGACCTGGGCTGCCATTACCGTGTCATGCCCTATGACACAATTATGTGCCACCTGAATTAGATTGTCAAGTTTCGTGCCCTTCTGTATCAAAGTCCGTCCCATAGTGGCACGATCCACTGTCGTATTGGCACCTACTTCCACGTCATCTTCAAGCTCTACGATACCTATTTGTGGTATTTTATCATAATGGCCGTCAACTGGGGCAAAACCAAACCCGTCGGCACCTATTACAGCACCCGAATGAATCACGCATCTCCGGCCTATCTTGCAGTTATGATAGACAGAAGCATTGGGATATACAACGGAGCCATCACCGATCTCCACATTATGGCCAATGTATGCCTGAGGATATATCTTAACGCCTTTTCCTATGCGTGCCCCCTTCCCGACATAAGCAAACGCCCCTACATAAGCATCTTCAGGCAATTCAACCCCATCTGCAACGAAACAAGGCTCCTCCTTGCCGGTAAGCACAGGCTCCATCATTTTTGAAGCCATATCAAGAAGGCGAGCCACGGTGGCATATGGATCTGAGACCTTTATCAAGGTACATTTCAAGGGTTTTTCCGGTATGAAATCGGATGATACCAACACCACGGAGGAATCGGTCGTATAAATATATTGCGTATATTTGGGATTTGCCAGAAACGAAATTGCTCCCACGTGCCCATCCTCTATCTTAGCAAAGGAATTGACAACGGCATTTCCGTCTCCCTCAACCGTACCTCCTGCAATAGAGGCTATCTGTGAAGCTGTAAACTGCATCAGTATTCTATTATACAATTACATACGACTCCATCAAACAACACTTGACATGCAGCAGACATTGTCGCAGCGATTCTTCTTAAATTATGTTGTCCTCCGTTTAGGCAGGCAACACTCGGATTCAGCTTGCAAAGTAACCAAAAAAAAATGAAAAAAACCGTATATGCCCCCGTTTTTTACTCATTCCCCGAATGGACATGTATTATAGACTGCCAAATAGGCATAGCCATGTCCTGTCCATGTCTGCCAATTCCTACCTGCAGATTAAGAGACACCAAGCAATTCCACCTCAAATATCAATGTCGAGCCACCGGGAATACCTGGCTGACTGATTCTCCCATAGGCTTGTTCGGCCGGAATATATAATTCCCATTTGTCTCCGGGGCGCATTTTTTGCAATGCAATTATCCAGCCGGGAATAAGATCCCTCAATCTGAAAGCCGGCGCGACACCGGAACGGCTACTGTCGAAAGTGCGCCCGTTGATGGTCTTACCCGTATAATGCACGGTAACAACACTGCTGCGGTTCGGAGAAACACCACTCTTATTCCCTACTTTCAAAACCTTATAATATATTCCTCTGTCAAGAGGCAACACCCCGGGATGCGAAGAAATATTCTTCAGCCATTCCCGATTCTTATCCACATAATCCTGTTTTCTCATACCATGCTTTAACTGAATTGGACATCAATCAAAACAAAGACTTTGGCCTTGTCGCTTGAAAATCCTTAAGGTATGTCGGAACAGAATACGCCAGTGACAAGAATTTACCTTCCCTGAAAGCCTTGTCAGACAGAGCCTGCATATCAATCGCCAGAGGACAAATACCGGAAATGAAACGTGCATTCGAATGGCTGATGACATCGCGTGCCTTGTCGCTCCCATTGCCAAAGAACAATACCTCTCCGCGATCAAGCCACTCCATATAGGAATCAACATCAAGTATCAATGGGCGTGGGGCCTCCAACGCTTCCAAGGAAAGATTATAAACAGCCGTATAAACCTCCATTCTCCGAGCATCAATCATAGGCGCAAACATGACATCCGGATTATCCAGCACTTGATTGAACATCACAGACACGGCCATTACCTTAAGCGTATCTACACCGATCAAAGGCACATCAAGGGCATATGCAAGCCCCTTGGCTTCTGAAAGACCTATGCGCAACCCGGTATAGCTTCCTGGCCCCATACTCACAGCCACCGCATCCAGTTTCATTTCATGACGGCGCAAATGGTCAAGACAACCTTTTATGAAGCCGCTCAACAACACGGCATGATTACGTTCCTTGAACTCTTCATAGTGCTCCAATACAGCCCCTTCTGAGGTAAGGGCTACGGAGCAAACATCTGTAGAGGTCTCTATATTCAAAATCGTAGACATCCTTTTCGCAATTTTTTCAGCACAAAATTAATGCTTTCATCGGGAATTTATATAAATTTGCATGATAAAAGAGGATAAAACGCCATGATATTATCTATGACCGGATTCGGCAACGCGACAGTAGAGTGCCGGACAAAAAAAATAACCATCGAAATAAAATCTCTCAACAGTAAGCAACTCGACCTCTCAAGCCGAGAGCCCGCCGGATACCGCACGCTTGAAGCCGAAATGCGTTCCATCGTACAGAACTCTCTCGAACGTGGCAAAGTAGAACTGAACATGTATGTGGAAAGCCTCACCACAGACGCATCCGTTCATCTCAACATGCCGGCACTTCTCGGCTACAAATTACAAATCGAGGAAGCATGCAAGACACTTGGTGTAACTATGCCTGATGATTGGTGGAGCCTGCTGCTCCGTTTTCCAGATGCCATAAAGAACGAGACTTCACCGGAAGTGGACGATGAGGAACGCGCTGCCGCTTTGAAAGCGGTGGAACTTGCCGTTGACAGGCTCATGGAATACCGTGCCACGGAAGGACACAAACTCGAAGAGTTCTTTAGCCGCCGGATAGAAAACATAAGCACCCTGCTCAACGAGATCCCACGTTATGAGAACGAACGAATAATAAAAATTCGTTCTCGCATAGAAGACTCCCTCGCGTCACTTCCCAAGGTAGAATACGACAAGGGGCGCCTTGAGCAGGAGATGATCTTCTACATAGAGAAACTTGATATCAACGAAGAGAAACAGCGGCTGCGGCAACATCTCGACTATTTCATTGAAACACTTCACGGCAACAAGGGACAAGGCAAGAAACTCGGTTTCATCTCACAGGAAATGGGGCGTGAGATAAACACCATGGGATCCAAGAGCAATCATGCTGAAATGCAAATCATCGTCGTGAAAATGAAGGACGAGCTTGAACAAATCAAGGAGCAAGTATTGAATGTCATGTAACATCATTTACATATACCAGAGATGAAAGACAAAAAAGGCAAACTCATAATAATATCCGCACCATCAGGATGCGGCAAATCGACCATAATAGGTGACATTATGGATCGTGGTGAACTGGATCTTCAATTCTCCGTTTCTGCAACCAACAGAAAACCTCGTCCAGGGGAGGTAGATGGAGTGAATTATCACTTCCTGTCTGATCAGCAATTCAACGACCTTATCGCAGAAGGAGCATTCGTGGAATATGAACAGGTATATCCGGGTCGATATTACGGTACACTGAAAAGTGAGCTTCAAAACCGGGTCAATGAAGGGCACAATGTGATTCTGGACATTGACGTAAAAGGTGGAATAAACGTGAAAAAACAGTTCGGATCAGATGCCATAAGCATATTCATTGCACCTCCCGGAATTGAAGAGCTACGCAGACGCTTGAAAGGACGCGGCTCTGACAGCGACGAAGAAATCGAGCAGCGGGTAGGACGTGCGGAATATGAGCTTGGATACCAACAGGAATATGACCATGTCATCATAAACGACACATTGCAGGATGCCATAGCCGAAATTGAACGACTGATGGCGGACTTCATCGGTAAATAATATTTTCAAGACATTTCCCGTATGACGGTAGGCATATTCGGAGGATCCTTCAATCCGGTTCATAACGGACATATCGCCTTGGCTCGTGTCATCGTTGACAAAGGTATTGTTGATGAAATATGGCTGACCCTCTCTCCCATGAATCCATTGAAGTCCGACTCCACCGAGCTTCTTGACGATCAGACTCGTCTACAGATGCTCCAGTTGGCCACAGAAGGTATTCGTGGATTGAGGGTATGCGACATTGAGCTTTCTCTTCCCAGACCGTCATACACCATAAATACCTTGCTTGCTCTCAGCCGACAGCATCCAGGCATAAAATTCCGTCTCGTAATTGGCTCCGACAACATGCTTATTTTCAACAGATGGAAATCCCATGAAGAAATAAAGCGATTGTTTCCTCCAATCGTGTACCCGCGACCCGGCTATCCGGCTCCGGAAGCACTGGATTTACCGGTCTCTCCAATATCAAGCACACTTGTCAGGGAAACCATCCGAAAAGGTGAGGATGTGAACAATCTCGTTCCCCCGAAGGTAAATAGATATATCAGGGAACACGGTCTTTACAAACCGGCATAGGTAAAAAAACTGACACAATCATCTTTTCAATATCGCACAATGGACAACACCGGCCTCAACACAAATAGCATTGCATTCATAGGACTTTGCAATGAATATTGCATAAGCATAGAAAACGTAAAAGAAACCGACAAACAGGAATTTGTAGATAATATGCTCCGCCTACTCCCGCGCATCTACATCTCGGCTACCGATCTGCAGATAGACCTACCGGGAGAGGAAGATCAATTTGTGGAGAATTTCCTTGATGAGGATTACTACGATGCGCTGCGCCGTAACATGGAAGCACTCATGGGAGAAGACGACGTATATCTCGAAGTATTCGAAGAGGATATGAAATACTCCGATACCCCGGTTGCCGCAAGCATCTCAGAGGGTCTTGCAGACCTGTTTCAGGTATTATATAATTTCATAAATTCAATACGTGACACCACGGATGACACCGTAAAACTTGCATTGATAAATATACGAGAGGATTTCCAGTCATATTGGAGTGCGATTCTCTGCAATGTATTGCGTGCGTTGAATCATATCAAAATGAATTGACCCAAACATCCCAATTGAATTCCATTCCGTAGCCCATCAACCCAAACCAGATCCATGGCCAACACCGATTCAACAGACCGCATACTAAAGCTCCGCGAAGCACTGAACAGGCATAACTACAATTACTATGTGATGAACTCCCCTGAAATTTCAGACAAGGAATTCGACGATCTGCTTCATGAGCTTGAAGAACTTGAAAAGCTACATCCTGAAATGGAAGATCCCCTATCCCCTACACGTAGGGTCGGTTCCGATCTGACTGAAGGGTTCGAACAAGCAAACCATATACATCCCATGCTGTCGCTTGCGAACACCTACTCCATCGAAGAAGTAGACGACTGGTTCAGCCGAGTCCGGTCCGCCATAGGAGGGGAAAAGTTCAATATCGTGGGAGAAATGAAATATGACGGCACCTCCATTTCATTGATCTACGAGAATGGAAAGCTCGTACGGGCTGTAACACGTGGAGACGGGGAAAAGGGCGACGTAGTCACGGAAAACATCAAGACAATAAAAAGTATCCCGCTCCACCTTCAAGGCTCCGAATGGCCGGAAACGTTCGAGATACGCGGAGAAGTACTCATGCCATGGAAGGAGTTTGAGCGTCTCAACAGCGAGCGTGCTTTCAATGAGGAACCGTTGTTTGCCAATCCGCGCAACGCGGCAGCCGGGACATTGAAAATGTTAAGTTCACGCGAAGTGGCACGCAGGGGGCTGGACGCATATTTTTATTATCTGCTTGGGCCGGAACTACCAACAGACAACCATTTTGACAACATGATGGCCGCAAAAAGTTGGGGATTCAAGGTCTCAGACATTATGACTTGCCTTGACTCTATAGACGAGGTAGACAGTTTCATCAGGCATTGGGACAGTGCACGCCGAGAACTGCCGGTGGCCACCGACGGTCTGGTACTCAAAGTAAATTCCTTACGGCAGCAACTGAATCTCGGCTTTACCGCTAAGTCGCCACGATGGGCTATCGCATATAAATTCCCTGCCGAGCGAGCTTTGACACGTTTGAAATCCGTATCTTTCGAAGTAGGACGTATGGGTATAGTAACACCGGTGGCGAATCTTGAGCCTGTATTGCTCTCAGGCACAATCGTCAAACGTGCATCACTTCACAACGAGGATATCATAAACGCCCTTGGAATACACGACCACGACATGCTCTATGTGGAAAAGGGAGGGGAAATCATACCGAAAATAACCGGAGTGGACGAAAGCAAGCGTGAACCTGACGCGCAAATGGTGAAATTCATAAGCCACTGCCCTGCTTGCGGCACACCGTTGGTACGCGTAGATGGGGAAGCGTCATGGCAATGTCCCAACAAATTCGGTTGCCCGCCACAGATAGCAGGTAGGGTCGAACATTTCGTCGGTAGAAAAATGATGAATATCGATGGCATCGGAGAGGAGACTTCACAACAGCTTTTCAATAACGGATTGATAAAGAATATCGCGGATCTGTATGACCTTACCCGCCCCAAACTCCTAACACTTGACGGATTCGGCCCCAGAAGCGCCGAGCGTGTCCTTGAAGGGCTTGAGGCCTCACGCTCCGTGCCATACGACCGGGTTATCTACGCACTGTCAATACCGTTTGTCGGAGATACCGTAGCAAAAAAAGTCGCAAAGGCTTTCCCTCACATAGACCTTCTTATGTCTGCTACCTCTGAGGAATTGTCTGCCGTGAAGGATATCGGCCCACGCATTGCCGAAAGCATTGTCGAATATTTTGCAAATCCCATCAACAAAGAAATCGTAAACCGACTCAAAGCGGCAGGGCTTCAAATGTCTGCCCCGGAGGAATCTTCTGAAGGTAGAACCGATAAACTCGGAGGAAAATCATTTGTCATAAGCGGAACTTTCTCACGCCATTCCCGTGACGAGTATAAGGAACTCATTGAACGCAATGGTGGAAAAAATGTAAGTTCAATTTCCAAAAAGACCGATTATGTCTTTGCCGGAGAAAACATGGGACCCTCAAAACTTGAAAAGGCGACTGCGTTAGGAATACCCATCATTGATGAACAGCAATTCCTGTCAATGATTGGTGAAGATTGATTTCCTCCCCGGCTAAACACAAAAAGCTTTATCTGCCAACGCGAGCTTTTCAGGCGTGCCGACATCAAACCACCGATAAGCCATTGGTGGTACATGCCCTTTTATACTCAATTTTCCCATACTCCAAAGATAAAACGGTATTATGGAAAACGGAGCATGTGTACCGACGACATCATTGGCGTATTTCCTTAGAACCGGAAAGAGCGTAGGCGAGATTATATGCACCCCTCCAAAAGCCATAGGCAACAAACGGTTCAGACAACAGTTTTCAGGACATTTCTTCCCGGTCGTAAGATTACACCACCCTTTCAATCCCATATCCTGGGAAAAATAAAGTTGGCGCGATGATTCGCGATTAGCAACCAGCAACGACACATCTGTGCCCGTCCTCTCATGTTCAACCTGCATATCACTGATCGGGAAATCCGTAATTATATCAGCATTGTGCAATAATATCGGCTCATTCGTGCCGTCTTCCAACAATGAAGCCGCCTTTAACAAGCCACCTCCGGTATCAAGCAACAATTCAGTTTCGTCACTGATTCTTACATCAAGTCCGAAATTGTCATTATCATGAAGGAATTCCCTTATCTGACACCCAAAATGATGCACATTGACAACAACTTCATTGACACATGCATCCTTCAACTTCAGAAGTGTCCTTTGAAGAGCCGGCATCCCCCCTACTGGTACAAGAGCTTTGGGATGGAAGTCTGTATAAGGTTTTAAACGTGAGCCTATGCCCGCAGCAAATACCATCGCTTTCATAGCCATGTCACCTTAATCCGTTCAACACGCGAAATATACGTTGCTCGCGATGATTCACCACAACCCTTATCTCCGGATACCTCTCTGCAAAGTGCTTACCCAGCGCTTCTGCGCTGTACACCGAGCGATGACGTCCGCCGGTACATCCGAAAGCCACGCTCAACGAAGTAAATCCCCGTTCAAGATACCTTTTTACCGAACTCTCTACCAATGCCTCACATTCCTTGAGAAATGGGAATATCTCCCCGTTTTCTTTCAGGAACTCTTTAACCGGGGCATCCAAACCTGTCAAAGGCTTATACTCTTCGTATCTGCCCGGATTATGGACTCCTCGGCAATCAAATACGAATCCTCCCCCATTGCCAGACAAATCATAAGGCACTCCCCTTTTATAAGAAAAGCTGGTGACCATCAGGGTTAATCCTTGGAAAGATGGCAATTCTGAGACACCTTCGAGATCCTTGATTTTCTGCGAGGAGCACAACTCTCCTGCCAGTTCCTTGAGATACGGGAAATGCCATGTCATATCATTAAATGACGGCAAAATGCCGCAATCAAAGAAATCAGCAAGCCCACGCACACCGGCTGGAATACTCTGAAGGAAATGGGGTTTGCGCTCAGTCCATCCACGGAATCCATATGCGCCCAAAGTCTGTAGGATTCTAAATAACACGAAATAAGGAAACGCCTCGCAAAACTTGTCTGCCATGAAATCAGCATCAATGGATTTTGCTTCATCTACATAGGCAGCAATCATAGCCCGCTTTATTTCAGCTGTAAATTTAGCTTTTGCCTGCCATAGGAATGAAGCAAGGTCATACTCCATAGGCCCCCTTCTCCCTCCTTGAAAATCAATAAGGTATGGTATACCCCCATGGAGCATTATATTTCTGCTTTGAAAATCACGCACCATGAATGTGTCCGTATTCACTACGTTATCTTCAATCACATATGCGAGATGACCAAGCTCCATATCAAGTTTTTTTTCTGAGAACTCAAGTCCACTTGACTTCAAGAAGCAATATTTGAAATAATTCAAGTCATTTGATATTGTGCCAGCATTCATTTCAGACTCCATGCAGCACTTCCCAAAGTCAAGCCCTTTCGCGCCCTCTATCTGGAAATGCGGCAACATACGCACACACTTCTCAATCATAGCCAGTTCGTCATTGTTGAATGCTCCACTGTTGCGACCGGAAGCCATGAAATCAAAAAGCGACTTATCACCCAGATATTCCTGAAGATAAATAGAGCAGTCTTCATTTTCACAGAACACCATTGGGACTGGCAATCCTTTCGCCTTAAAATGACGCGAAAGGCCTACAAACGCCCTGTTTTCCTCCTGATCCCTACCATATGTAGCCACAACGTGGCTCGGCGACCGGCCTTCTTCTGCACTGACAATATAATACTCCCTGTTTGAACCGGCTCCTGCCAATGGCCTTATTCCTGCCGGCAATATGCCGAAATATCTTTTATACATCCCGGATATAAACTCGGAAGAATGCATGAGCTAACGTATTAAATTTACGGGAGGTAGCACCTGCCAAAGCAGTTAGCCGCCTCCCGTAATATTCCTTCAAATATTATTATTTCACTTGTTCTTCATCAGAAGCCTCTGCCTTTTCAGCCGCTTCATCCTGAGCAAGCTCCTCATCCTTGAATTCAGTAACGCCGGCAGCGATAAGCTGATTATACCAGCTGAACAGCTTCCTTATATCGGTGGTATATACCCTGTCTTCGTCATATTCGGGAAGGATCGTCTTGAAATAATCCCGCAATTCTCCGTCACCCATTGATTTAACATCAACCGGCGCACCAGCCGTTACTTTTTTCACCTTTTCGAGCACCTCAGTCAGAGGTTCGTCGCCTTCATTGGTATATATCGAAATGTCGCCCAAAGATACGACCTTGTCACGCGCATATGCGGCGGTACGTTTGCCGGTGGCGATATTCTCTACTATGAGCATGTTCTTGCCCTGACTCATAAGTCTGAACAGGCCGGGCTTGCCGGAAATTGAAAGAATCCTTTTCAACATTATTTAGTTTACCATTAGTAGTTATTAAAATCGCTATGGATATGGGAGGAATCACCATAATCCACAGAATAAGCTATAAGTTTCAGTTCATGACAACTTTAACAAGTTGTCTGTTGACAAAACTCATGCAAAGTTAATTAACTTCCATCATACATCCAACCTTTTGATCGCATTTGGAATAACAGGTGAAAACATTTTTCCGACGTAGTACTGGAGGTTGCGGGAGTGCGGATGATTTGCTAACTTTGCAGAAACAATTATTCCATTTCATACTTATGGTAAAAATAGGTTCAGTTATGACTCCTGTCGGCCGCAAAGCACTTCTTCTTGGTAGCGGCGAACTCGGTAAAGAAGTTGCAATAGAACTTCAGCGTTTTGGGGTTGAAGTCGTTGCATGCGATCGTTATGAAAACGCACCTGCCATGCAAGTCGCTCATAGGCATCATGTACTAAGTATGCTTGACGCCCAACGACTTAGGGAAGTCATTGAACTTGAAAAACCAGATCACATAATTCCGGAGGTTGAAGCCATCGCCACTCCTGAACTTCTCAAACTGGAAGAGGAAGGCTATCATGTCACACCGACAGCCCGCGCTGCATGGCTGACCATGAACCGCGAGGGGATCAGAAGGCTGGCTGCCGAAGAACTTGGCTTGCCCACCTCGCCATATCGCTTTGCCGACAACCACGAAGACTTTCTTGCAGCCGTAAAAGAAATCGGCATACCTTGTGTGGTAAAACCGGTGATGAGCTCATCAGGACATGGACAAAGCACAATAAAGTCTGAGAACGACATTGAAGCCGCCTGGAAAGAAGCCCAGGAAGGGGGACGCGCAGGAGCCGGCCGGGTGATAGTTGAGGGATTTGTTGATTTTGATTATGAAATCACACTCCTTACAGTGCGGTCTTGCTCAGGTACCACATTCTGCGAACCCATCGGACATATTCAGGTAAACGGCGATTACAGACAATCATGGCAACCACAGCCGATGAGCACGAAAGCCTTGAAACAGGCTCAGGAAATAGCCTCCGCTATAACCAATGCACTTGGTGGATATGGAATCTTCGGAGTCGAACTGTTCATAAAAGACGACAAAGTGATTTTCAGCGAAGTATCTCCACGCCCACATGACACCGGAATGGTCACGATGATATCACAGGACATGAGTGAGTTTGCCTTACATGCGCGTGCTTTGCTCGGAATGCCGGTACCTGAGATTCGATTCCTTGGATGCTCCGCGTCACGTGCAGTAGTAATAGAGGGCGATACAGACAAGATTGAATTTGACAATCTTGAAACAGTGCTTCGTGAAGGCGGAGTGCAGATCCGTATATTCGGGAAACCAGAAGTTAAGGGACACAGACGTATGGCTGTGATACTTGCCACGGATGAAACCGTGGCAGCAGCGCGGGCAAAAGCCGAGAGAGCCTACAATGCATTAAAGGTAAACATCCTTCCCAGATAATTTCCATATTACACTACACAAATAACGGCGATGCGTTAAAACGCATCGCCGTTATTTGTGTAGTAGCCATCAACTATCTGCCACTCTCCTGTATCAACGCCTTGACATGATCAGCATATACAGTCTCACCCAACAGATCTTCCAAAGTGAGATGCATGCGATACCGCCAATAGTGCCTTGATTCGGACGGCTCGTTTATCTGCTCCTTATACGGATTGGCACGACGCAACCTGCCATCAATCGACAGCCAGTCCTGCAACGGAAGTATGCACAACATTGATGGAGCACGAAGATTCATGTCAATGATTTTCTCACAAATCCAAGGCTCTGCAAAAGACGGTGCCCCCCCATGCTCATGCAGCACATTGTTATAAAAACGCTGAGTGGACTCACGGTTTTCTTCCCACCATTGACGTAGGCCTCCCATGTCATGAGTGGATGTAGTGCACACCGAATAATACGGATATCGTGCAGGATTCCCGAATTCCTCAGAAGGATTCTTCGGCATACGCTGTATGTCCAATGTCAATATTTCAAGGGCACTCATCACAGCCGGGACGCAATCCGGTATCATGCCGAGATCCTCCGCACAAGTAAGCATCGAAGTTGCATCTATAACCGGAGGCAGCTTCCACATGGCCTTACCATACCAAAAATCATTATGACGATGATAAAAGAAATCATTGTACAACCGATCAAAACACCACCGCTCGTAATCGTTCAATGAACGATACGTATATGTATACTGCGCTGAAATACGCGGATGATATTTCCCTTGTTCTGATGGATCCTCTATGAACAGGACTTGATCGGCAAGGCCGAGGAGGGCATTGCACAGACGTGTATTTTTCTCGTCTTTCTCCCGACCGGCGAAATAGTCTGCAATCTGCCTCTGGGTAGCAAATTGAGATAATAAACGATAACGGCCGTTACCAATCGGTTCCAGGAACCGACAACGCGCCTCATCGGTATATTCACCGAAGAAATCATGCAGGAACCAATCCATTATATAGGGAGTGGTGTATAGGTCTGCATTCATCCAGAAATCATATGCATCCCTCAATTCCTCCACGGTAAATGGCAATGCCGGATTGAAAGTACCAAGCAGTCCGTGAAGCTGTGTCATCGGGATCTGCCATATGCGGAAAAAGCCAAGCACATGATCTATGCGATAAACATCAAAATACTCAGCCATTTTCATGAACCGCGCTTTCCACCACGCAAATCCGTCAAGGCTCATTTCTTCCCAGTTATACGTAGGAAGCCCCCAGTTTTGTCCGAGAACAGAAAAATCGTCTGGCGGAGCACCAGCCTGCACATCCAGGTTGAACAACTTCGGTAAAGTCCAGGCATCCACACTGTCACGGGATATACCGATCGGTATATCCCCCTTCAATGCGACTTGACGGGTATGCGCATACTCACGTACTTGCTTCATCTGACTTGCAAGATGCATCTGGATCCAGCATACGTAATCAGCCTCATATGAATTCTCTTTAAGGAATTCCTCAACCTTGTCTTTGTCGTAAACCGAATATTCCCCCCAATTCTTAAATTCCGGTGATTTGAACTTGTCACGCAATATGCAATACGCCGCATACGGCCTGAGCCATGATGCATTGCCGGATACAAATCGCTTGAAGCTATCGTCAGCAACCACCTCATCATGCACCACGGCAAAAAGCTCACGCGTATATTCGTTCTTTGCCCGGTTCACGCGTTCATAATCTATCTCCTCAAGACCATTCAGCTCATTACGTATACCTTCGTAATACTCCATCCTTTCCGGATCAGGAAGCATCCCCACTGAAGGTAGATGCAGGTACATCGGATGAAGTGCGAAGCATGAATTGGCATTATATGGATATGAATCCGTCCACGTATGCGTCATAGTCGTATCGTTCACGGGAAGTACCTGTATGAACTTCTGTCCGGTGACCGCCGCCCAATCCACCATCTTATACAGATCCGTGAATTCCCCAACACCGAAATCGTCATCGGATCTAAGAGAGAACACGGGAATCGCCACTCCGGCTCCACGCCAGTTATTTTGCGGATTGGAAAATCGCAAACCATTCAGAAGCAGACACACGCCTTTTGTAGACGGGCATAGATCAAACTTGCGGTTGTCAAGCAATTCCCATCCAACAACTTTCATTGTGCCTTTCTGCAAGATCAGAAACTTGTACTCAAAAGATGAGGGCAATGCAGAAAGAGGCACGGCACATCTCCAAGTGGGATAATCCGAATCACTCAGCACCACCGCCTTGCCAGTGTCCCAATTACCTAATGCGTCACACGATCCGCTGACAGCAAGCACCTGGTCGGGAGCGATCATTGGTGCATCCACACTTATGATCAACATACCCGGTGATGGCATTACCGGCATAGCCTTGTTCTGACGCTTGCATATGCAATCGGAAAACACTACCGAATAATATGGCTTGTCCCATGGTTGATCCTGCCAGCAGTCATATATCTCATACTCCCGGGTATTGTGTTCGGAGTCAAATACATGTCCCTTACCCCACTCATGGCGCTCTTCCCCATTATCGTTTCTTACTATATAGGAATAGTTGAAATTTACGGTTTCATCGGGAAGATGAATATTATGTATCCATGTTTGCTCACCGTGAAGATCCATCCTCACGGCATGTGCCGGATCACCGTTTCCTAGTTGAGGAATATTCCCCACGAGGTACACGGACTCACCCCAGCGCGTACGGTAGTCAATATTGAACTTAATGTTCATAAGGTATTAAAAATAAAGTTATATGTGAATGTAAGTAATTGTATTTTTTATCAGAGAGTAAGACAATCAAAATCATGTCAATGCCCGAAAAGCGGCATTGACATGACATCTATTCTACAGCAGTTTTATGCTGATATATCGTTTCGGATTCTTCTTGACATCTATCAGAAGAGAGTCCAGAGATGCCGCACAGTTGTTGAGATTGTCATACAGAGCACGGTCATGCGTTATCAGACCCAATGAAGAATCCGGATTATTCAAAGATGCAGACAGCACTTTAAGATTACCAGACAACGCATTAAGATTATCCATGATCGAATCCACTGGAGCTTCAGACAGTTCAGAAGAGACTTTCACAAGGTTCTCACTCATGCAATTGAGATTGCCTGTAACATCATTCACATTTTTCATTACAGGCGGAAGAGCTGCGGTGGCGCCCTTCAATTGTCTCAACGTCTGCTCGATATTAAGGGTTATTGCATCAAGTCTTCCAACTGATTGCGCAAGAGCCGGATCTGCTACCAACTTATTAAGGTTGGTAAGCAACGAATCTACTTTTTGGAAAACAGCCCCAACTGATGGCATCAGATTTTTGGATACATTATCAAGCATTCCGGCGGCGGTATGACTTGCCAATGTGCTGCCAACAGCCTCATATTCGGTAGCTTCGGAAAGATGCAACACTACCGTAGACGTACCGAGTATATCCTGCTCAATAACCGCTTCAGAACCTTTGGGCACACGCAGTTCACGATTTACACTCAATTCCACTTTTACGTGTCCCGGATTGGCGTAATCATAATCTATCGCACGCACCTGTCCAACCTTAAATCCATTGAGAGTCACTGGTGCAGACTTCTGCAAACCGGCAACGTCAGTATAATTCGCATAATAATAATTGGCGGCCTTGAAGACATTCACCCCTTTCAAAAAATCAATTCCGAAAAAGAGCACCAACAATGCCATGACAACGCACAGTCCTATGACAAGTTCCTTCTTTAGCAATTTCATATTGATATGATCAATGGTAAAATTTTTATTCTGATTAACATTCCCACTTACAACAACTACGGTTTGATAAAATCCACTCTCTTCCCATCAACCATTTTTATAATAAACGATCCGGGAAAACTCTTGCGTACCTTACCCAAGAGCCTCTGAGCATCCTCCAGAGTATCCGCAACTCCAACGGCATACTTATACAAACCTCCATCCCTGTAATATTCAACGTCTTTAAACCCTTTGAGTTCAGAAGATCCCAATTTTATGGGATCTGAACTTGCAAGTATCTGCACATAATACCGTGGAATAGCTTCTCCCGAGCATATTTCAGGAATTGAGTTCGCTTTTCTCCTATCGCCAATACCGGATTCGGCATCCGCTTCCACCCTTCCATCCGATGATTGAACGGATGAAGACAAGCGGGGAGCCTTTTCAGATGATGAAACACTCCTCTTGCTAGACGGTTTAAGCGCCTCGGCAACAGGGAGCGGATGCCCCACGATCTGAGATCCGTAGGTATTCATATACGCGCATATAGCATTATACAGAGCAATGACCATCTCCTCCTGTCCGCTTTCGGAAGACATGAATTTCTCTGCTTGTGGATTGCATATGAAATCCAGTTCCACAAGCACGGAAGGCATCGAAGTTGCCCATAATACCCAAAAGCCGGCCTGACGGACACCTTTTGGTTCGCGGCCTGCAATATCCACCAATTGTGCATGAACGGCATCGGCGAATTCAATGCTCTGATCAAGCTTTTTGTTTTGAAACAGCTCGAACACTATGTCGCTTTCCAATGAGTTAGGATCAAAACCGGCATACTTCTCAGTATGGTCATTCTCAAGTTCCATAACAGAGTTCTCCCGCTTGGCAACGGCGAGATTCTCCGCTGTCTTGTGCAGTCCAAGCGTATATACCTGGCATCCAGTTATCTTCTTGCGATTCTTGTTTCGCTTGTCAACCGAATTTATGTGTACCGAAATAAACAAATGGCTGCCAGCCTTATTGGCAATTGCCGCTCGCTCGCTCAGCTCCACAAACATATCACGGTCACGGGTATATACGACCTTTACATCAGGCAAATTCTTTTCAATGAGTTTGCCCAACTGCCGCACCACAGACAATGTAATGCTCTTTTCGTTTGTCTTGCTGCCAATTGCGCCGTAATCCTTCCCTCCATGACCGGCATCAAGTGTAATCACAAATTCCTTTGCAGACAATCCGATATGCAATGGAGTCTGCAAAAGAACAAACAGTAGGACAAAAATACGGAATATATGTTGTACTCTCAAAGAGTTCATTTTATACAAACTTTACCACAAAGTTAGTAAAAAATGCTTGTAAACACAACCGATTTCACCACCGGACTGCTTACGTGGTACAATATAAACCATTACCGCAACAATAGAAGCCAAAACTACCAATTCTCAGAATCGGCTACGCGTAACCAAACCTTCCTCTTGTTAAAAAGTCATTGCGTTACTCATATGGCATGGAATGCAACATATCGGCCATCAGAGATCAATCCTCCATAAATGCCTTTTCAATCGCAGTCACATCTTCCTGCAACTGCTTTTCGAAAGGAAGCCGCTCCTCTATGTTTTTACATGCATAAATCACGGTGGAATGATTTCTCGCCAGACGCATTCCGATGGCTGTAAGGGGCATATGGGCATGTTTTTTTGCCATATACATCACCATCTGCCTTGCATCCGAGATTTCCCTCTTCCTTGATTTGCTGAAAATAGAATCCGGATCAAGCCCGTAATGATTGGCGACACCTTGGGCTATGATTTCAAAATTAATTGTACGGCGATGCATACGCACCACACGTGCCATGACCATACGTGCCAAGTCAACCGTAATCTCCCTGTTTGTTACCGTCGCATGTGCCAGAAGCGAGACAACTATACCTTCCAGTTCACGCACACTGTCGGTCACATTCTCGGCAATGAAATCCATCACTTCCGACGGGATGGACAAGCCGTCTTGCCGCGCACGCAATTTCAAAACGTCTTTTCTAAGTTGCAAGTCAGGACGCTCAAGCTCAACCGTCATACCCCATTTGAACCTGGAAAGCAGTCGGTCGGGCATCCCCTTTAACTGCGTCGGAGCGCAATCCGATGACAATATTATTTGCCTCTGGTTTTGATGAAGGTGATTGAAAATATGAAAGAAAGTTCCTTGCGTACGAGGCTTGTCTATAAGATCCTGTATGTCGTCTATGATCAATGTGTCTATGCTCTGATAGAAATTTATAAATTCATTGATCTTGCCATTATGAGAGGCTACAGTATACTGGCTTTCAAACAAACGCGCACTCACATACAAAATCCGTGCAAGAGGGTTATGTTCCCTGATTTTTATGCCTATGGCTTGAATCAAATGCGTCTTGCCTACCCCTGTCGGGCCGAACACGAACAGCGGATTGAAAGTCTTGCATTTAGGGTCATTGGCGATGGCCTCACCTATGGCGCGAGCTATTTTATTGGAATTTGAGCCGCAATAGTTTTCGAACGTATAACGCGGATTCAGCTGCGAATCAAAAGAGGTGACTTCGGCAGTTTGAAATAATCCGGCACCCCTCCCCTTCAACGCCGGTGAACATGTCAAACCTGCCTCATGTATAGTCGTATCGGGAAAATTGCTAATCTGAACATACTCATACTGCAATTTGACCCCGTCACCGTATACACGACGCAACGCAGCTCCCAATAAAGGCAAATATGTCGTTTCGATATGTTCCTTGAAGAAAGCCGAAGGCACGGACAATGTGACTTCTCCGTCCTTGAAACTCAATGGAACAATCGGTTCAAACCATGCCTTATATTGCTCTTTGGTAATATTGTCACTTATTATGCGTAGACAATCTTGCCAAAGCTCCTGGTGAGTTTTGTTCATAAGAGGTAGTAATTTCAACTGGTATAACCGGACTTTACGAAGGTCTTTTTCAATCAAACGTTTTTCTCAAAAACTTTGTTTCTGCTGTAAAAAGACACCTACTGCAGTCCTGTATTTTCAATCTTTTCCGATGCAAATTTCCTCCATTTTTTGTTGAAAAACAAATTGCATTTTTTTTGGATTTTTCCAAGCCTTCATAACACCGCTGGTGGTCAGCATATTAATAAGCAGTCGTTTTTAGCCAATTAAAGAATCAAATAAGCAGTTAATAATCACACTATTACGCCCCAAACAGCATCTTAATCAGCTCTATCGTTCAAAAGTTAACTGTATAGTACCTATATGTTTATTTTTCTGCCAACGCTTATTCCTGCATTTGTCCCCAAAAATATTATTCGGAACTATTCTTAATAAGCTGCATAGGTAATAATCCACATATTTTACCCAATCAAAACATGCAACTATATATTTAACATCATTCTGATATTTTGAACCATGCTCCCATCCAACCAGAATGCCTGACTCCAACAGTTGACATCAACAAATTCAGAAGACAGCACCATATATTTGGAGCTCTCATATGATTTGACAACAACCACAAGCCATGGCCACAATGAGTGCTAGATATGTCCAAAAAAACTTTAACACACATTAACACATATCGTCCAGATGCTACACAGCCATGTTATTTAACACCTTTTTATACCATGTTCATCCTCCTTAACGAACCAAATTTGTTTTTGGATCGTTTGTTGCGTAACTTTGCAGTCGAAAGAGCAAATAATTTGGAGTACGCAGAGGCATCTCCGTAGCCGAGAATCGGCAAGGAAACCGATAAGACAACATAACCTTGCCTTCGCACACGAAGGTTTTTCACAATGTATTCAGCGCATAAAAGGATTCAATCGCTTTAACCTGAATCTTGAAATTGTCCAAATGATCAACATCGATCAGTAAAATGGATAATTACATGCTATCCACAAATTTTGTTGGCTTACCCGCCATCTGACAAAATCAGAAGGTTTCCTTTGTTATGAACCTCAAAACAATGTAATGAAGAAACTTAAAATTATTATTGCAGGTTTCGCTATCTTACTCATGTCGGCTTCAGCGTTTGCTGACAAACATCTGCAAGCCACTATCGGTGAAGATGCCCCGGGGCTATTGATCAAAAACGACTCTACTTCCCTGTCACTGGAATCACTGAAAGGCAAATGGGTAATACTATCTTTCTGGTCAGCTGCCGATGCAGAATCGCGAATGTATCAGAATCGCGTAGCAGCGATTTCACAGGCATGCACACTCGCCCGTACTCAGAAACCGATAGAAGTGGTATCTGTCAATTTCGACAGGTCAAAACAGTTGATGAAAGAAATAATCAACATTGACAACCTTAAGAGCGACATGCAATTTCACATTGAGGACCCTTCTGAAATCAAATCTATAAGAAAGACATTCAGAATGAATGAGGGGTTGCGAACTTTTGTCATAAATCCGGAAGGAAAACTGACAATAGCAGATCCTACGGAAGAAGAACTCAGAAAAATTTTCGCTTAAAGTTAGACACACCGCTCAACGCGTACATAAAACGTCGCCCCGCTTTTGCTGCTTCATAAGCAACTACGCCGGGCGACGTTTCATTATTTATATTTCCATCACTCTTCGTAAGTACTCCTGGTACTCCTGTATCCCAGGAGCGGAATCACAAGAGTTTATTCGAACCGGAACTTGATAGTGCGTTCATATTTTTCACCCGGATCAAGACGTGAGGACGGCATATGGATATTGTTGGGCGCATTAGGAGCACCCTGGCACTCTATAGCCACTGCATCATAATCCTTGTAGGCATATCCACCCTTGCCTGTCGGGCAGCCCTCAAGCCAGTTTCCCGTGTACACTTGCGCACAAGGCTGATCGGACAGTACTGTCACCTTATGGCCGCTCTCCTCTGACGAAAGGACAGCCACCTCACGCAGAGTGCCATCATAACCATCCACCATATAGCAATGGTCGTATCCCTTGCCGATTTTCAATGCCTCGAAATCGTCATTTATCGACGCGCCGATTTTAGCACCAGATGTGAAATCCATCGGAGTTCCCGCCACCGACGCGGGGAGACCGAGAGGAATCTGGGTCTTGTCGGTAGGAAGATACTCCAAGCAATTCATCTTCAACATATGCCCCAAGACCGAACCGGAATCATGGCCATTGAGATTGAAATAAGTGTGATTCGTAAGGTTCACATATGTGGGAGCGTCGCATGTCGCACTATAATCAATGCTCAAGGTGTTGTCATCATCCCACGTATAAACCACCGTTGCATCAAGCGCACCGGGATACCCAGAATCACCATCAGGGCTGTGTAACTTGAATTCAACTTTGTTTTCACCGATTTTCCGGCAATTCCAGATCCGGTTTTGGAATCCGTCAGGGCCGCCATGAAGATGGTTCGGGCCATTGTTTATAGGCAGATCGTATTCTTTTCCATCCAATGAAAAACGTCCGTTGGCAATGCGGTTCGCATATCGGCCTGGGGTTTTACCCGAGCATGGGCCATCTGCAAAATACGCCTCCGGGGTATCATAACCGATAACCACATCCGTAAACCGGCCATCTGCCTCAGGAAGCCTTATCGATACCACACCGGCACCCAGCGACGAAAGTACCACTTCGGCACCCTTTCCGTTGGTCAGTGTAAACCATGTTATTTCTCCTTTAGGTGAAGGGAAAATTTGTTTTTCGATGATCATTATTTTGAATTTAGTTTTTTGGTTTGACTTAAGGAATCGTTAATACGATGAAACATGATCATCCGACCTGTTTCCGTAAAACAATATATATCAGACGCTCCCAATTATTTTCATTGACAGCCTTGGCAAAGTTACAATTTTTTTAGCCTCCCCACACCATCCTTAGATAAAAAAACATTAAATTTGTATACACGAATACCATTTAGCATTATAGGCGAACAATGACATATGACTAACAGGCAATATATCAGTAACGAATCCCAGACATACAACCCATGCGGCTATCTGGAAGTATTATTGCCGTTGCCGCTAAACGCCACATTTACATACCGCATACCTCCCGAGATGTGCATTTCCGTGGAAATCGGATTCAGGGTGGTTGTCCCTTTCGGCAAAAAGAAATTCTACACCGGAATAGTAACTGGCATACTTAACGATGCGCCGAATGCAATTGAAACCAAGGATATTGCAATGGTATTGGATAGCAATCCCGTAATACGCCATCCACAGATGAAACTCTGGAATTGGGTTTCTGAATATTATCTATGTGCACCGGGAGAGGTATACAAAGCCGCGCTACCTACCGGCCTTAAGCTTGAGAGTGAGACTTTTGTAGAAATCAACCCCGACTACTCATTTATAGACATCCCCAACTCCAACCAACTGGAAACTGAGATATACCAGCTACTTGATCATGAAGGCTCCCTTACCGTCAACGCCATAATCGGCAAATTTGATGGACGCCGGGGAGTCACAACTGCAGTCAACCGAATGATAGAAAAGGGATGTCTGATTATCTCGGAAAAACTCCTGGAACGGTATCGCGTAAAATATGAGACATTCGTAGAGTTCAACATCCGCAAGGATCAGATCTCTGATGCATTCTCCATGACAAAAGGAGCAAAGAAACAGGAACAACTGCTTTTGGCCATGCTGGAACTTACCGGTTTCAATCGTGGAGAGTCCAATGAGGTAAGTCGTGACGAATTGCTTAAACGAGCCGGGGTATCCTCTTCAATCCTTTCTGCAATTGCCAAGAAAGGCATTCTCAACATCTTCAAGAAAGAGATCAACCGCTTCAAATTCACAGGCAAAGCCACGGGTGATCTGCCCAAGCTAAGCGCTGCCCAGTCCAAGGCTTTGGACGAAATACATAAATCCTGGCTTGAAAAATCAGTTTGTCTTCTTCATGGTGTCACCTCAAGCGGCAAAACGGAGATCTACATACACCTTATAGATTACGTGCTTAGAAACGGTGATCAGGCATTGATGCTCGTGCCTGAAATTGCCCTTACCACACAGCTCACACGTAGGCTTCAGGAAGTATTTGGCGAGAAAGTCATAATCTATCACTCACGATTCACCGACAACGAACGTGTGGATATATGGAAAAAGCTGCTTAAAGAAAGGGAGCCAGCTGTAATAATCGGAGCTAGATCCGCCGTATTCCTCCCGTTTTACAAATTGGGGCTGGTGATCGTGGACGAAGAACACGATCAAAGCTACAAGCAGTTCGACCCGGCTCCGCGCTACAATGGACGCGACACCGCCATTGTGCTTGCATCAATGCATGGAGCCAAGACATTATTAGGCTCGGCCACTCCGGCCATTGATACGTACTTCAAGGCAAAAAACGGCAAATTCGGTCTTGTGATTCTGAAAGAACGTTACGGAGATGTACGGCTGCCGGAGATACGGATAGTCGACATGAAACAGGCCTACAAGACCAAATCCATACACGGAGCCTTTGCGTCAGATACAGTCCATATGGCAAAAGAAGCCATGTCCAACGGAGGACAGATTATTTTGTTCCAGAACAGACGAGGTTATGCCCCCCTCGCGCGCTGCAAACAATGCGCTTGGGTTCCACGGTGCGAACATTGCGATGTCGCGCTTACATATCATGCACATCTGCGGCAATTGCAATGCCACTATTGCGGAGCTGTCTATCCACTCCCATCAATATGTCCGCAATGCAAGGAACCGTCAATAGAAATACTCGGATACGGCACTGAACGGATCGAAGAAGAGGTAGAACAGATCTTCAAGTCATATAAGATGATGCGTATGGATCTTGATACCACGCGCAACAAAAACTCATACGAACAGATCATATCCGACTTCTCCGATAAAAAAGCCCAGATCCTCATCGGTACGCAGATGGTTACCAAGGGACTTGATTTCAAAGGTGTTGAAATGGTTGGTGTGCTAAATGCTGACACATTGATCAACTTTCCGGATTTTAGAGCCAACGAAAGGGCCTTTAACATGCTCGAGCAAGTCTCGGGACGCGCCGGACGACGCACAGGCACACATGGCATCGTCGTGATACAGACCTACCAGCCGGCTCATCGTGTGCTTTCTTATGTGAGTGCCCATGATTATGACGCATATTATGACGATGAAATAAACGAAAGGCAAAGGTTCTTTTACCCACCTTTCACACGCATAATATACATGTACATGAAACACCGGGATCCCTCCCGCCTCCGTTTTGTAGCCGACGCTTATGCCGAAAGACTGCGCACGCTTCTTGGACAACGGGTATTCGGCCCTGAAGAGCCGATGATAGGAAGAATCCAAGGACTCTATATAAGAAAAATAATGCTTAAAATCGAGGTCACGGCATCCATGACCAAGATAAAGGAGCTCCTTAGGCAAACCTATATAGACATGCATTCCCTCCCCCAGATGAAAGGAACGATCGTTTATTACGACGTGGATCCACAATAGGACAGAAACGGCCATGCATACCTGTTGATCTGCATGGCCGTCTTATTATTTTCGCTTTATTCGCTTCATCCGCATTTCGATGTTCCGCACGATGTGCATATCAGACATCCTTCCTGATATACCAGGGTTTCCTGCCCGCAGTTCGGGCAACGTTGGCCGTTTGCCTGGGTTCCGTTTGGAAGATATTTCTTCAACGCACGTTCTACACCCATTTTCCAGGTATTTATACTTTGGGAATCAAGTTCAAGGGTACTTACCAACTTGAGTACCTGATCTATAGGCATACCGTAACGCAAAACTCCGGAGATCAGCTTCGCATAGTTCCAATATTCCGGATTGAACTTGTCGCTCAAGCCTTCAATGGTAGTCTTATAACCACGCTTGTTTACGAACTGGAAATCATAACGCTTGTTTCCATCGGCATCCACAGCCTTTATGATCTTACCATGGTTGACGGATTTAGGGCAGAAAATGCCATCCTCGTCATCCGCCAGACCGGTGAAAATCTCATACGGGCGACCGTCACGCAACCCCACGAAAGCTATCCATTTTTCCTTGTTGTTCTGGAAACGAACCACATCGGCCTCAAGCTCGTTCGGACGCTTTATTACATGGGGATGCAATCCGTCAGACTGCATTGTATTCTCTTGGGTACTTTTTTTCTTCTTGTTTTCAAGAGCCACAAGCACACCAGAACGCGACCCATCCCGATAGACCGTACACCCCTTGCATCCCGAACGCCAAGCCTCCACATACAACCGATTGACCAGCTCCTCACTTACATCGTTTGGCAGATTGATAGTTACGGATATCGAATGATCGACCCATTTCTGTATACGTCCCTGCATCTTGACTTTTTCAAGCCAATCAACATCGTTCGACGTAGCACCGGCATACGGAGACCGAGCCACAAGGGCATCAAGTTCTTCCTGGGTCATATTGTCCTGACGTTCGATTCCGTTGACCTTCATCCATTCAAGGAACTTGGGATGATATACTATGTATTCCTCAAAAGCATCTCCGGTCTCGTCCACATAATCCACACGCACCTCGGTATCGTTAGGATTGACCTTGCGACGCCTTTTGTAAACAGGAAGGAACACAGGCTCTATTCCGGATGTCGTACGGGTCATCAGACTCGTGGTACCTGTCGGTGCAATGGTAAGGCACGCTATGTTACGACGGCCGTAGCGCACCATATCTTCATACATTCGGGCATCTTGTTCCTTCAATCGAAGCATGAAAGGATTGTTCTTTTCCCTGTCCGCATCAAAGACCTCAAATGCTCCGCGCTCCTTTGCCATATTTACAGACGAGCGATATGCAGCCAAAGCAAGCCTGCGATGCACGTTCACAGAGAAATCCGTTGCCTCCGGCGTACCATATCGAAGTCCCATGGCCGCAATCATATCACCCTCGGCAGTAGTTCCTACACCAGTACGACGACCTTTCAGTGTCTTTGCCCGTATCTTTTCCCAAAGGTGACGTTCCGGTCCTTTGACCTCAATGGTCTCTGGATCATCATCTATCTTTGCGAGGATCGTGTCTATTTTCTCCATCTCCAGATCAATTATGTCATCCATTATGCGCTGGGCTTTGCCGATATGTGTCTCAAACAACTCATAATCGAATTCTGCCTGGGGGGTAAATGGATTTTTCACATAGCTGTAAAGATTAACAGCCAGCAATCGGCAGGAGTCATACGGACACAAGGGGATTTCACCGCACGGGTTGGTGGAAATGGTGCGGAAACCGAGGTCTGCATAACAATCCGGCAACGATTCGCGTGTTATCGTATCCCAGAAGAGCACACCGGGTTCTGCTGATTTCCATGCATTATGTATGATTTTCCCCCAGAACGCCTTTGCATCTATTTCCTTTACTGTCTCAGGATTATCGGAGTCCACAGGAAACACCTGACGATAAGGCTTACCTGACAAGGCGGCATTCATGAATTCGTCGTCTATGCGAACGCTTACATTGGCACCCGTCACCTTCCCTTCTGTCATCTTCGCATCAACGAACGCCTCGCTATCCGGATGTTTTACAGATACGGTCAGCATAAGTGCCCCCCGTCTGCCATCCTGGGCAACCTCACGTGTGGAATTTGAATAACGCTCCATAAACGGCACAAGCCCGGTGGATGTAAGAGCCGAATTCTTTACGGGTGTGCCTTTGGGGCGGATATGGCTCAGGTCATGCCCGACGCCACCACGACGCTTCATAAGCTGCACTTGTTCTTCATCAACACGGATTACACCGCCGTATGAATCCGGATTCCCGTCAAGCCCGATCACAAAGCAATTCGAAAGCGAACCGACCTGATAGCTATTGCCTATCCCGGACATGGGACTTCCTTGAGGTACTATATAACGGAAATCCTTCATATAGCTGAAAATCTCATCATGGCTCATGGGATTAGGATATTTAGCCTCGATGCGAGCTATTTCAGCTGCAATGCGATGGTGCATGTCGTCGGGGGTTAGCTCATAGATATTGCCGAACGAATCTTTCAGGGCATATTTGCTAACCCATACGCGGGCTGCAAGTTCATCGCCGTCAAAATATTTCAGGCTTTCGGCGTATGATTCGTCGTAACTGTAAATCCGTTTATCCACAGCAAAGAAATTTTATCGTTTAATTGGTATTAATCGGGTCTTGAGGAACAATCGGACTTGCCCGCAAATGAGTGGCGGGCAAGTACGATTGTTTGGCATTTGGGAAAAGATTGCCATTTGAAATACGTTGCAAACTTCGTAATTTTCCGGCTTCCGACCAAATGCAAATGTCCATTTTGACAAAATTGTTGATAAGTTTTCCCACAAACCTTCCTACAGGCTCTGTGGAGCCATCTTATCAACATGTCAATTTACCAAATTGACAACCATATGCAATACAAAATTAGCGTCCGGCGATTTTTCAGTGATCGCCGGACGCGAGAATTCCGTATGTCTATGGACAAACTGACGATTTATTTGCTTGACTTGGAAGCTTCCCAATCCTTGGCAAATTCGTCAAGGACAAGCCGTATATTCTTCCCAAGGCGCACATAATCCGCCTCGTTCAGATTAGCCAGTGAAACCCTTATGCTCCATCTGGGGCCATCAAAGCCATCGCCGTTCAACACCACGCATCCAGTCTCCGATGCCAGGCGGAATACGAAGGCGAGAGGAGAATAGGTGTTGTTGATGAATTCCGCGAATTCCTTGCCATGCAACTTCTCTGCCCAAACCATCATGTCTATCTCCGAATAATAGTCGGCACGAAGGGCATCCTCCGGCATAGAGAAACCGAAGTTCTTCCATAGGGCATCATAGCGATCGTGGATTAGCTTGATCATACGGTCATGGTAGGTGCCATCTGCATCCATCAGGCTACCGAGCGACATGAGCGACATCTGAATCTGCTGCGGAGTGGAAAGACCAGCTGTATGATTCAATGCGATCAGACGGCTCTCAGCCACCATACGGTCAATGAATTTCAATCCTGGCACATCCAGTGTAAGGCTACCATACCGTTCATTGAGTGCGGCCTTCTTGTCATCAGGCAACTTGGAAATGAGAGTATCGAAGATATTCTTCTCGCTTACAGCAGTTACAGCGATACGCCAGCCGGTTGCGCCGAAATACTTGGAATAGCTGTAGCATGATGCCGTATTGTATGGCAGATCAGCTATCAGACTTCGGTAATTGCGCACAAACGTACCGTAAACATCATCCGACAGGATCATCAGGTTCGGATTGTCCTTCACCACATCCTGCAAAGCCTTCACCGTATCGGGTGATATTGCATAGCTTGGTGGATTGGACGGATTCGTGACGAAGAGCATCTTGTACTTGGGATCACGCAGACGTTCTATGTCCTTTGGATCATATTGCCACGTATGCAACCCGTCAGGTGTCATCACATCCGCCCTGACATTGAGGACATCGTAATTGAATTCACTCAATTGAGGAATCTCTATGTAGGGGGTGAACACCGGCACCATTATGGCTATGGAATCGCCTTTCTCCAGAAGGAAATTCTGCTTTAGCACATCAAAGAAATAACACATACCGGCAGTAGAACCCTCTACGGCGAAAAGGTCGAATACATTGTCCTTAGGCGGATTTTCCGCGCATATGGCCCAGTCAAGATACTTGCGGATTATCTTCTCCGTATACTCAAGTATCCTCGGTGGAGTAGGATAATGGTGGCCTACAATTCCCCCGGCCCATTCCACTACAAGGGAATCTGCATCGGCAGACATTTCCATCAGGCAATACTCATAAGCCTTACGGAGGAACGGCACACCGGCAAGCGAAGCATTCTCGCGCAACCAAGTTTCGAAACGAACCGATATGCCTTCTTTTTGAGGAACACCGGCGATCCCTTCCGGCATATTGAAGTTCAAGCGGCACTCTGTCATGGCGAAGATACCCAATGCAAAGAAGGCATCGCGTGCTTCTGTAGCCACCCAGTTGGGATTGCCACGCCCAGCGTTAAGCATCGTATTGGCATCACGCTTCACTTTTTCATCGGCCATGGCGATGATACGACCCTTGAGCTCGAACGGAGAAAGTCTCGAAAGTTCCTTGTCAAGAGGAGAGTTAATTAAATTGTCCATAAACTGGTAATTTTTATATGTTGAAAATTATATCAAATCAGATAATGAGAGAGGAGAATGGCTAACCGAATCTGTTATTATTATGAGAAAAGCATTACCATTACGACTCCGAAAAGGATCAAAAGCGTATTGCCTATGGCATAGGTTATGGCATAACCCATAGCAGGGACATTGCTGTGAAGCGATTCTTCAACTGCCCCAAGGGCAGCCGTTGTGGTACGTGCCCCGGCTACACATCCCAACGCAGTCCCCGGACGGAACTTGAAGGCATAACGTGCAAGAAGGATACCCAGGATCAAAGGTACCGTTGTCGCTATAGCACCCCACACGAACAGCATCCATCCTACATCTTGGAAACCTGATATGAAATGGGGGCCGCATTGCAAACCAACACACGCGATGAACATGTTAAGACCCAATTCACGGAAAATCCAGACTGCCGACGAAGGTATCTGGCCATAGTTTGGTCTCTTGCTATGCCACCAGCCCCAGATAAGGCCCATTACCAGAGCGCCTCCGGATGTCGTAAGTGAAACAGGTACGGTACCGGCCTTGAAACTGAGAACACCGATTATACCACCTATCAATATGCCAAACGTAACGAATATGATATCAGTGGCAGTCGTCTGTTTGGCTGCACGTCCTATATTCTTTGATGCAGCCTCTACATCATATGGCAACCCGACCAATGTAAGCATGTCTCCACCGTCAATTACGGTATTCTCACGCACCGGAATTGAAATGCTCTGTTGACGCTTTATCTCACGGAGGCTTACGCCATGCATGAAAGGTTGGGACAACAATTCCTTGACAGTCTTACCGTCCACGGACTTAGATGCGACCATTACAGGAGTGACGCGTATGGCAAAATTGAGAAGTTCGGGATCTTGCACCTCTGCACCTATCCATGCTTCCTCACCGATTATAAATTCACGTCGGCCACTCAGCACAACCTCATCGTTCTTATAAATCATCTGGCTCCCGACGGGAGTATCTATTATCTGCCCGTTATGCCTGATGCGATCCACAAACAACCGCCGTCCCTGAGAGAGGACATATCCTTCAAGATCAGAGACCTTCTTGCCTTCACCGAACCAATCGTTTTCTACCTTATAGGTGCGAAAGGAGACCTCCCTGAGAGAGGATGAGAATCCGGGCTGATCCATCAACGTATTACCCATCTCAGCTTCCTCCAATTCACAATCCTTACGACATTTGGCAAAACCGCCCATCATACGCGGGCCGACGAATGCAATGATCCATGCAGATCCTGCCGTGCCAAACACATATGTAACAGCATACATTACAGGTATGATATTGCTCATGCTCTCTTTGTCGGCACCAGAGATATCCAGTCCCTTGATGGTTTCCTGTCCCACTCCTATTACAGCAGAGATAGTCTGGGAACCTGAAAACAAACCAACTGCCTCACCGGCATTGTAACCCGCCAGCTTGGCACAGGCCCAACATACCACCAGGCAGATAACGCATTGAGCCACAGAAAAAATAACCTGTGGAAGACCTGTCTTTTTAAAACTTCGGAAGAATTGGGGGCCAACACTGTACCCAATAGCGAACAGAAACAGAAGAAAGAATACATTTTTCAAAGGAGGCTGTATCTGAACCTCCGGGAAAAGCAACCCTAATCCCACACCGACCAGCAATACGCTGGTAACCGTGCCCAAAGTAAACATCTTGTATTTCAATTTTCCTACAAGATACCCGAGGCACAACGTCAAAAACACCGCCATCGACGGATTATTGACAAAAAACGGAACAACATGATCGTGCCACATAAAACATTAGTTGAAATAGTTTGAATAAATTATTTGCTACTCTAAAAACAATGACCGATGATGTTTGGTTTTCACACTATTTCATTAAAAAATAGCTAACTTTGCGTATGCTGCGCAGACAGACGCAGATATAATCCGCGTAGCCCATTTTTTAACATTGCTATCAACTATATGAGCCACTCAGCCACTACAGACTATTTTACAAATCGTAGAACCATAAGACGCTACACAGATCAAGATGTCCCGCAAGAACTCCTCGAAGCACTCATCGCACAGGCCGCGCATGCGCCAACCACCGGCAACATGCAACTTTACAGTGTAATATCAACTCGAAGCCTGGAGATGCGCACAGCCCTATCCCCTCTTCATTTCAACCAGCCACAAGTCATTGGCGCCCCTGTGATACTTACGTTCTGCGCCGATTTAAACCGGTTTTCCGCATGGTGCGCTATCAATGAAGCCGATCCATGCTACGACAACATGCAGTCATTCATCGCTGCCGCCATTGATACCATAGCCTTCGCACAGCAATTCAATACCGTCGCAGAATTGGCCGGCCTTGGAGTATGCTGGCTCGGTACAACCACATACAATGCGCCTCAAATTGCACAACTTCTCGAATTACCGGAACTTGTGGTGCCAATGATCACACTTACTGTAGGATATCCTGCCGAAGAAGGCACGGATGTAGGACGCCTGCCTGTTGAAGCCATAGTGCACAAAGAAAAATACGAGCCATGGACAAATGATCGCATCTCCAACATGTATTCAGAAAAAGAGGCGCGTGAAGACTCACAAAAGTTCGTTTCCGAAAACGGGAAAAAGACTTTGGCTCAGGTTTTCACGGATATCAGGTACCCACGTGCCAACAACGAGCATTTTTCTGAAATTTTTGCCGATTTCCTTAAGCAAAGTCGTTTCACAAAATAAAGCCTTACATTATCCAAAGCGATGGCACTTCTGCATTATTAACACAGAAGTGCCATTATTTTGCCCATGATCCGAATAATTTTGGGTATCAAAAAAATATTTGGACATGGAAACTACGTATGTCATCACACCTCACGTAATCAATACCATCAACTCGCTGCCTGTAGAAGAGAGGATCGCGATAACTGCGGCACTCGCCGGAGAAATAATCCTCGGCACTGAATCCACATCAACTCTGACGCCCGTTCAGGAAATCATATTCAGTATGATCCGGCAATATGTGCGACGGGACACCGAACGATTCGCGGCCGACCGGCACATAATACTAAACGCCGGACAGCACCATGACCATCCGGCGTTATGAATTTTTGCAACTTATCCCCTCTTATCTTTTCAAGGACTCGAGGGATGCACGCAAAGAGGCGAGTTTCTGTTCCGCATCAGCCTGTTTCCGCCGTTCAGCCTCTACCACTGCAGCCGGAGCCTTGGAAGTAAACCTTTCATTGGAAAGTTTCTTCATAACAGAGGACAGAAAACCTTCATAGTATTCAATGTCACGTGTAAGACGAGCCAACTCGGCATCCACATCCACAGCACCTTCCAAGGGGACATTGTATTCCTGAGTGCCGACGAGGAAAGAGGCGGCAGATGCATCTTTCTCGCAATTCGGACGTATTTCTGAAAGATTCGCCATCTTTGAAACAAGAGCACACAACCCTTTGCGCGAAGGAACGTCACCACCAACCACACACAGGGCAAGTGCCTCACGGGGTGAAATCCCTTTCTGTGCACGCACGGCACGCACGGCTGTTATGATTTCCTTTACGTTCTCCATGTCTGCAATCACATTCCCGGCTACATCAACCTTGAATTCATCGGCAGACAAAGTCGAATACATGATGGACTCACCGGGACGACGCTCGGCTATATTCTGCCACAACTCTTCGGTTATGAACGGCATGAAGGGATGCATCAATTTCATCAGCGCCGAGAAGAATCGAAGGGTAGCTTCAAGTGCAGGAGCTGCAATAGGTTCACCATAGGCAGGCTTTATCATCTCCAGATACCATGCGGAAAACTCATCCCAGAACAAGCGATAGATTACCATCAGCGCCTCCGATATGCGGAACTTGGACATAAGCTCATCCACTTCCGTTATTGTCGAAGCCAGACGGGCAGAGAACCACTCCACTGCGGCAGCACTCTCCGGAGACATGTCGATGCCATCACTCACTTCCCATCCCTTGACAAGACGGAAAGCGTTCCATACTTTGTTGCAGAAGTTTCTGCCAGTCTCACAAAGTTTGTCGTCAAACAGAATATCATTTCCCGCAGGGGCCGACAGCATAAGCCCCATGCGCACTCCGTCTGCGCCGTAAGTCTCGATCAAATCCAATGGATCAGGAGAATTGCCGAGCTGCTTGCTCATCTTCCTGCCCAGCTTGTCACGCACGATGCCGGTAAAATACACATTCTTGAAAGGTTCCTTACCCATGTATTCATATCCGGCAATGATCATGCGGGCGACCCAGAAGAATATAATATCGGGGCCTGTCACAAGGTCGGCTGTGGGATAATAATATTTGATTTCCGGATTTTCCGGTTCCAATATACCGTTGAAAAGAGAGATCGGCCACAACCATGAGCTGAACCATGTATCAAGGCAATCATCGTCAGGACGCAGATCGGAAAGTTGCAGATCAGCATTGCCGGTTTTGGCACGGGCAGCCTCAAGCGCTTCCTCCGGTGTCTCAGCGACCACATATCCACCTTCTGGAAGGAAATATGCCGGTATACGATGCCCCCACCACAATTGGCGACTGATACACCAATCCTTGGTATCCGTCATCCAATGGCGGTATGTATTCTTGAACTTGGCCGGATGAAACTGTATGTCGCCATCCATTACGGCACCAAGGGCCGGCTTGGTAAGCTCATCCATCTTAAGGAACCACTGCATGGACAACTTTGGTTCGATAACCACGTTCGTACGTTCGGAATATCCTACCTTGTTATCGTAATCCTCGATTTTCTCTACAAGGTTCTTTTCCTGTAGATCGTTGATTATCTCACGACGAACGTCAAAGCGGTCGTGTCCGACATACATTCCGCCGGCTTCCGATATAGTACCGTTGTCATTGAAAATATCTATTACGGGAAGGTTGTATTTCTCACCGAGCATGTAGTCGTTTACGTCGTGTGCCGGGGTCACTTTAAGGCACCCTGTTCCGAATTCCATCTCCACATATTCATCCATTATGATAGGCACGGAACGTCCTACGAGGGGCACAATCACCTTTTTTCCCTTGAGCCACGCATAGCGCTCATCGTTGGGATTCACACAAACCGCAGTATCACCCAGAATTGTTTCAGGGCGGGTTGTGGCTACGACAATGTAACGATCCTGCTCACCTTCCACATAATATCTAAGGTGATACAACTTCGAATGCTCGTCATGATAGATCACCTCCTCGTCGGAAAGCGCAGTCAATGCAGAAGGATCCCAGTTTACCATGCGCACCCCACGGTAGATAAGCCCCTTGTTGTACAGGTCGCAGAATACCTTTATCACACTGCGCGACCTTATTTCATCCATGGTGAAAGCCGTACGGCTCCAATCACAGGAAGCACCAAGCTTACGAAGCTGTGACAATATTATACCTCCATGATGCTCTGTCCATTCCCAAGCGTGACGAAGGAATTCCTCACGGGTAAGGTCAGTCTTCTTTATCCCCTCCTTGGCAAGTTTGGCCACCACCTTTGCTTCCGTCGCGATGGATGCATGGTCTGTTCCCGGAACCCATAAAGCGTTCTTTCCTTCCATACGCGCCCTGCGCACCAGGATGTCCTGAATGGTCTCATTGAGCATATGCCCCATATGAAGCACTCCTGTTACATTTGGAGGAGGAATGACGATAGTGTATGGCTCTCTGCCGTCAGGCTCCGAATGGAACAAATTGTGTTCCATCCAGTAAGCATACCATTTGTCCTCAACCTCCGCAGGGTTGTATTTAGTTGCCAGCATGATAGATATTGTTATATGTTTCGTTTCATTGATTTTTGCAGCGCAAAATTACGAAAAAAAACTTGCATTACGTAATATGCATTCTGAAATCATGTGCCACCCGAAAATGCAGGGCGGCATTTTTCACCAGGAATCGGACCTAATGCGTAAGGGAGTATGAAACTCAGATACTTTTTGGCTCAGCGCGATATTTTTTGTACTTTTGCTTGCCAAGTAATTGCCAATAATATCCGACATAAACATTTTCAACTATACACAACAAACCGATGAACAAATTTCTTATCCCGTTAGCGATGTCAGCAACCATTCTTGGAACGGCCTCAAGCTGCTGCGACAAACAGGAGCTCATCGACAAGCCGGAGTTCCATACCACAGATGGTATCTTCAACATTGATGCATTGGAAGCTCTGGGAAGGGTGAGCAATCCTCAGGTATCCCCTGACGGATCAAAAATCCTGTATGGAGTAAGCTATGAAAGCGTGGAACAGAACAAGTCCAACAACGAGCTTTATGTGATGGACACAGACGGCTCCAACGTAAAACGCCTTACAACCACCCCGGCCTCAGAAAGCGATGCCGTATGGATCGACGGTGGAGAACGCGTGGCATTTGTCGCCCCGCACGACGGCAAACCGCAGATGTGGGTTATGAATGCCGACGGAAGCAATCGCCAGGTGGTAACCCGTATGCCAAATGGCATCGGAGGCTTCCTCATATCCCCGGACGGCACCAAAGTACTGCTTATCTCTACGGTAAAATATGGCCGCACATCACAGGACGTTTATCCAGACCTGCCTAAAGCCAACGCCCGTATAATCGACGACATGATGTACAAGCACTGGGATGAATGGGTCACCGAAATACCCCATCCTTTCCTTGCCGACTTTACCGGGTTCGGAATAAAGAACATCCGGGACATAATGCAGGATGAGCCATACGAATCGCCCATGAAGCCTTTCGGCGGCATCGAATCCTTCGCATGGTCACCCGACTCAAGACAGCTCGTATACGTGAGCCGGAAAAAGACAGGAATGGAATATGCCATATCCACCAATTCCGATCTCTACATTTACGACGTTGCGAAAGCCACCACGCGCAACCTTACGGAAGGAATGATGGGCTACGATACCGCACCGGCATTCTCCCCGGACGGAAAGTCCCTCGCATGGCTATCCATGGAACATGACGGGTACGAATCGGACAAGAACCGGATATTCGTGATGGACATGGCCACCGGAGAAAAAACAGACCTCACCACAAACTGGGATTATACGGCAGACGCCATCGCATGGAACCCCGATGGGAAAAGCATTTATTTCCTTGCGCCGTATCAGGGCGTAACCCCAATCTTCAACGTGGAAGTTGCAAGCAAGAAGGTCGCCATGGTGACATCCGGAGCCGACATCGCCGATTACGCTGCTTTGGCACCGTTAGGCACAGACCGGATCGTAACCATGCGCCATTCGATGCTCTATCCAAATGAAATTTTCATGGTAGAGAAACAGAAAGCCACTCCCCTTACAAGTGTGAACAAGGAAATACTTACCCAGATAAAGGCTCCTGTGGTAATGAAAGAACTTGTTCCCACAACCGACGGCAAGCTTATGACCACCTGGGTGGTACTACCTCCCGACTTTGATCCCAACAAGAAATATCCGGCGATCCTCTATTGCCAGGGAGGCCCCCAGCAGGCAGTAAGCCAGTTCTGGAGCTATCGTTGGAATCTCATGCTCATGGCATCGAACGGATATGTGGTAATAGCACCAAACCGTCGCGGTCTGCCCGGCTTCGGAACAGAATGGAATGCACAAATTTCAGGTGACTACCCCGGCCAGAACATGCAGGACTACCTCTCGGCAGTCGATTATATGAAAGAGAAATCATTCATAGACGGCGCCCACATCGGAGCCGTTGGCGCAAGTTACGGGGGCTTCTCGGTATACATGCTTGCCGGCATCCATGACAACCGGTTCGCCGCACTTATTGCACATGCCGGCATATTCAACATAGAGGCACAATATCTTGAGACAGAAGAGATGTGGTTTGCCAATTGGGACATGGGAGGTGCCTTCTGGGAGAAAGACAATGCCGTAGCGCAACGAACTTTCGCCAACTCACCCCATAGATTCGTTGACCGCTGGAATACACCGATACTCATAACCCACGGTGAATTCGACTACCGCATACTCTCCTCACAAGGCGAAATGGCCTTTAACGCCGCTCGTCTGCGTGGTGTCCCCGCAGAAATGGTAATATTCCCTGACGAAAACCATTGGATCCTCAAACCCCAGAACGCCATTCTTTGGCAAAGGGTGTTCTTCCGTTGGCTTGATCGTTGGCTCAAACCAAGCGCCACTACACAGCCGAATACAGAAGCGGCGGAATCGTAACAATTAAACCATTGAGAATGAAGCCCGGTGAAGCACGCTTGCTTCACCGGGCTTCATTCTTTTACAGGAAATAACTAATTTTGCACCGCGAAACTATTTATTAGGATGAAGATGAAACGGACTATATTATCAGCTATTATAGGTGCTGCATGCCTGACCTGCAATTCTGAAAATCCAGATTCTGAAAAGGCATTCAGCTATATCCCGGAAATCCATGGTGTGGTAAGAGCTCGTTGGGAAGGAGAATGGACGAATCGGAACGATGGATTCGGAAGTCGCTTCGAGGTCAGGAACGCCCGTATAAATGTGGGAGGAAAAGTTTTCCCGACAATAAGCTATTACGTACAGTTTGACGCATGCGACCAAGGTAAAATGAAATTCCTGGATGCATGGGGACGCTGGGATTTCTTGCCAAAATGGAGAATACAAGCCGGACAATTCCGCGTACCATTCGGTACAGATTGCTTTAAGGGGCCTGGAGGCTACTATTTTGCCAACAGATCATTTATAGGCAAATATATGGTAAACATGCGTCAGGTCGGCATAAAGGGTGGATATTACGGGAAATCGGGAAAGATACCGGCCGATCTGGAATTCGGTATTTTCAATACTTCCTCGACCAGCAACCATGATGTATGGCAAAAGAGCTATACATACGCTGCCAAAGCCACATGTTACGTAAAGGATATTGCCATATCAGGCAGTTTTGTGAGCTACAAACCACACTTTACAAGGATCAATGTCGCAGACGGGAGTATCACATGGAAATATGACAGATGGCTTGTTGAAGGTGAATACCAGTACAAGCGATATGCAGGAAACGACTTTGGCCATGTAAACGCATGGAACGTGTACGGTGTATACACACTTCCCATAACCACCCCCACATTCAACTATCTATCATTCGAAGGACGTTTTGACGGGATGACGGATCATTCATCCGGTATAAGCAATACGGATGGCATTCTGCCAGTCGACCATCCATCCAGACGACGATTGACAATAGGCTCAACTATAGGGCGCATCCATAAACATCTGAAAGCTGAAATTACCGTCAACTACGAAAAATATTTCTACAACAAGGAGGTGGATGCCACACGCGGCAATAGCGACAAGCTGTTAGCAGAAATCATCATTAAATTTTAATTCAATACCGTGTCTGTCAAGGCCAATGCGCCTTATGGACTTATCAACGTTCCTGCTCATCCAGACGTGGAGTCACATCCATCCGCTCCAAAGTAAGCAAAAGCACTCCCGATGCACTATAAATCTCCGTCAGATCGGAAGAAGACGCGCGGGCGCTTTCAGCCTCTTCCAAGGCCAACAGCAATTCTGTCTCCCTCATTTCAGCGGGACAGGCCATGCGGGTGGTAATCAGATCTATAAACTGCATGGAGTCCGTTTTATCGGGATCTATGAACAAAGTGCCGTTGAACACATTGCATCCGGTATTGCCATGGATTTTACGGTCTTCTACATCTATGGATATGGAAACATCCCCTTCCAATGGAGTCCCGTTCAAAGTCTTCACTTTCCAAGCCCCATTCAGGAACACCATATTTTGCCTACGCAATACGATCAATGGCATGGTACCACTGGCAGGCATGAGATCAAGATAAGTAACCGAGCCTTCCTGTCGCGGAATATAGGATGCCACATCGCTAAGTGCAAGGTTGATAAGATGCTCAAGAGGTGCATCGTTGCACAAACGTTGGGTTGATATGAGATTTTCAATCGAAAGTTTCCTTTCAGGTTGCAGTTTGATGTCTCCGTTTATATAGTTGCATCCGTTTGATCCATAAATGCGTTTTGCCGAAAGATCAAAGGTCACATAGGGACGCTCCTCACCATCGACCTTATTGTTACGCACCATATGGATAGTCCACTCTCCCCCGAGTGAGAAATCACCCGTGACTGATGTAGATGCCGTTTGCTTTACTGTACCGGCAGCTTTTTTGTCGGTTTCCGGATTCTCATCATTTTTTTCGAGAGCATTTGCCTCAGCGTCCTTTCTGGCTGCGGCAAGTTCTTTTTTTGACACACCACTCCCGTTCTTCTTATTCTTCTTTACGGCCTTGTTTGAATTGGATGAGGAGGTGTTTTTCTGTTGCTTGTTTTTAGGAGGAGAGAGAACGGGACCTGAAATTTCGGTGTCCCTCGTCTTCTCGGTCTCAATTTTCTCTTCACCGGAATGTCCCGATGATCCCCGCATCACAAGTTTCTGTGATTTGTCAAGGAGCGCACATGAGGATATGGCACTAATCAGTAAAATTCCTATCGGTAAAAAAGATATATTCTTATGATACATCGGCTGACCTTTTTAATGGCGAGACATCATTGTCCTCCCTATATTATGAAACGTGTATACTCATACAAAGCTAACAAAAAACTGTTGAATTAAGTAGGTCACCATACTGCTTTTTTACGTATATTTGCAAAAATTTAGAATTAGAGCGAGTTTATTCCCGCAGAAACGCATATGCATACCGCATCATGTTCGATTTCGATACATACCCAATGTTTCTGCCTAATAAACAAGCCGTGTAGATTATATCTTTATATACGAACATACTTTTAAAATCAGCGTTAAATCAGCTGCCATGAAACATTTCACTCCTATGCGGGGCATTATACCTGTATTTTTGGCTTGTGCTATGGCCTCATCAGGGGCTACCGGGAAAATATATGTCGACAATCACGGACGTATGCGGGAAACATCAACCGGCAACGAAGTTCGCTATTATGGCGTAAATTACACATTACCTTTCGCACATGCCTACCGGGCAATGAACAAACTTGGGGTAAATCATAAGGATGCCATAGACCGAGACGTGTACCATATAAGCCGCATGGGAGCAAATGCCTTTCGATTGCATCTTTGGGACGTAGAACTTACCGACAGCATTGGCAACCTGTTGGACAACGAGCATCTTGATCTTCTTGACTATCTGATAGAGAGCCTTGAAAAACGAGGTATTGACATCATACTCACGGCACAAACGAATTTCGGCAACGGCTATCCCGAGCGTGACGAACCCGCAGGCGGATTCTCTTACCTGTACGACAAATGCGAGATGCACTCAAATCCTGATGCGATTGAAGCACAGAAGAAGTATCTGGCTGCCCTTGCGAACCACAAGAACAAGTACACCGGCAAAACCTATGCCAACGACGAGGCTATCATCGCCATGGAGATAAACAACGAACCGTGCCACGACACGTCCGCACGACAGGTCACATCCTACATCAACGCCATGGCTCGCACACTCCGTAAAAACAAGTGGAGCAAGCCTGTATTATACAATGTCAGCCATAACATGCCCTTGGCTCAAGGATACTACGATGCCGACATCGACGGCACCACATTCCAGTGGTATCCCATAGGTCTTGTCTCGGGACACAGACGCACCGGCAACTTCCTGCCATATGTAGATGATTACTTCATCCCATATGCCTCCATGAAGGGATATAAGGATAAAGCCAAAGTGATATATGAATTTGACCCGGCAGACATGCTTGACAGTTACCTGTATCCGGCCATAGCACGCACATTTGCACAGAATGGGTTCCAGTGGGCCACGCAATTCGCATACGATCCCATAGACATGGCTTCCTACAATACCGAGTACCAGACGCATTTTTTGAATCTTGCATATACTCCCCAGAAAGCCATCGGAATGAAAATCGCTTCACGTGTGATGCAAACTACCTCTGAAGGAAGCCAGACCGAGAAGTATCCCGTTGATACGGTTTTTGGCTCTGCTACAGTAAGCTATAAACGCAATCTTGCAATGTGGAATACTCCACAGGAATACTTTTACACAAACAACACCTCCGACCAACCTGTCCTTCCGGATTCACTACTGCACGTCGCAGGATACGGCACTTCTCCCATCGTTGAATACCAGGGACGCGGGGCATATCTGATAGACCGCGTATCTCCAAGGACATGGCGGCTTGAAGTGATGCCCGACGTATTGTACACCACAGATCCTTTCAGCAAACCTTCACTTGACCGTGAAGCGGCAATAACGATAAATGCATCCCATCCTATGATGCTTAGGCTTCCCGGACTGGGTGCAACATTCCATTACATTTCAGCAATAGACCCTAACGCAACGGTAGGACGGGCAAAAGATGCCACCATGCCTGTATCTCCCGGTGTATACCTGCTCTCATCAGACAGCACGTCACTTCGCAATATAGACCGCACCGCCAAGTTTGGAAATATCGCCATCAACGAATATGTAGCGCCACCGGCACCGCGCACAATACCGTTGCATGTGAACCACATTCCCGTTCCGGTACATCTGATTGATTCTGACTTGACCATTACCGCAGAATGTTTCGGATCCCAAATGCCTGATTCATTGGTAATCTATCCTGAAGACATATCTTTCTGGCGAAAGGACAACAAATTGTACACCATGCACAAAGTTGCTCCGTATAGGTACGAAGCAACGATCCCCGCCTCCATGCTTGAAGACAAAAAAGAATGGAAATACCGCATAGCAGCTTTCAAGGCTGAGCGGACTAAAACATTCCCGGATGCCATTCCCGGTGCCCCACTTGATTGGGACTACCCTGAAACAGAATATTACACAACAAGATTGTTGTCTCATGATGAACCGGTAGTATTGATGAATGCCGCCGATGGCACCCAAGGCATTGAGATCTCCACCATCCCCGACCAATGGGGACGCTCGTACATACAGCCCTCAAAAAACATGCCGTTAGCGCCGGACGCACTTAAATTCGTAACAAGACCGGAGGCCGATACCGTGACTACGGTCTTGTCCAAGAACATAAAGAATATCACAGCAAACACATTCGGCAAGAGACCGGATCTCACCTCCAAGAAATTAAAGATCCGCACCGGAGCTGTTATTGGAGCTGAAGAAATGACAGTTTCAATCGTAAATTCCGAGGGCATTACATTCGGGAAAACAATACGGCTCTCACCCAATGATACCATGGAAATCATGATTTCCGAAATGTCATTGATGCCCACTCTGTTATGCCCCGCACCATACCCTACGTTTTTAAAACGTGAGTTCATGCCGCCAAGTTATGATTCCCCACTCGAACTTTCCGAAGCAGAAAAGGTGGTGATTGCAATACCCAATAATGATGCCGAAATTGAAATCATTGGCATTTGGATAGAATAAATCACATAAGCGAACCGTTATACAAAAGATGCAAATAACCGCACATCCGCCTACAATTCATTAATATAATTCCACAATATGATACATAAATTCAGACTTTCCCTGATGCTCCTCTTCTTATCCGCCATCCTTTTGCCGACGCTGTCTGCCTGTGGAAGCAATGATGACGAACCGCCTCAAAAGCCTATCACCCCGGAAGCGCCCGAACCTGACACCCCGGACAATGACAACACCACCATACCTGTATCGTTTGCTAAAGGAGCCGACATCAGCTGGCTGACCGAAATCGAACATAAAGGGCATGAATTCTATAATGACAAAGGTGAAACATCGGATGCCATATCGATATTGCGCGACGAATGTGGAATAAACTCCATACGTCTGCGCGTATGGGTGGAACCAGAACATGAATGGAACGGCATCGCCGACCTTATGGCAAAGGCTCGTCGTGCACATGTGATGGGAATGCGCCTGATGATTGATTTTCATCTGTCGGACACATGGGCAGACCCGGCGAACCAGAAAGTACCCGATGCATGGAAGAATCTTAAAACCGGCGAGGAACTTGCCTCCGCTGTAAAGAGGCATGTCACGGAAGTACTCGGCAAACTGAAAAATGAAAACATCCATCCCGAATGGGTTCAGATCGGCAACGAGACCTCGGGAGGCATGTTGTGGGAAAGCGGCCGGGTACAAGGCAATACCGTCGGAGAATTCGTACGATATTTCAATGCCGGTGCCGAAGCTGTAAAAGAAACAATACCCGATGCCAAAGTAATATTGCACCTTAACAACGGACATGACAAAGACATGTTCAACTGGTTCTTTGATCTCATGAAAACGAACGGGGCCAAATATGACATGATCGGAATGTCGCTGTATCCTGAAACGGAAAGCGGTAACGGGTCATCCTGGCAGGTAGCAATTGACAATTCAATGGTCAACTCATGCATTGACAACATAAATCTCCTGTCAAAAAAATATGGCAAGCATATAATGATCTCAGAGATAGGATTCCATCATTCCAATGGCATCGCCGGTAAGGCCGCGATCGAAAAGCTGCTGAAAGATCAATCGGGAAAAACGCTTGCCGGAATATTCTACTGGGAACCGGAAGCGCCTGAGGGTTTCAACGGGTATCATAAAGGCGCTTTCGAGAAAGGACGCCCTAACGAAGCGATAAAAGCCTTCAAATCCAATTGAATACAACTTAAATCACTACCGTCATACATATGAAAAATTATCAAAGACTTCTGTCAGTTTCATGCGCCGCACTACTGTGCACAGCAGTGACAGGATGGGCGAGAACAGAATCCACCTTGCAATACGGATGGAAATTCGCAAAGATCGACTCCACCGGCAACCGGTCGCAATGGGAAACGGTGCGCGTGCCACACGACTGGGCGATACATGAACCGTTCTCCCGGGACAACGACCTTCAGATAGTGGCAGTGGAACAAAATGGAGAAACGGAAAAGAGCGAAAAGACCGGTCGTACAGGCGGATTGCCATATATGGGAAAAGGCATCTACACGATTCCGTTTGAAATAGCCGACACTACGGCACGGACTTTCACATTGGTTTTCGACGGAGCCATGAGCAATCCCCAGGTTAGCGTCAACGGAAAACATGTGGGTCATTGGGCATATGGATACAATTCTTTCCACATAACCCTTCCTGCCGGAACGGTACATCCCGGAGAAAACACATTGACAGTGGAGGTTGAAAACAAACCGCAATCATCCCGGTGGTATCCTGGAGCAGGTCTGTACCGTAACGTGCACCTCATCACGACTTCACGCGTGCATGTACCGGTATGGGGCACCTACATAACCACGCCATATGTATCCGCCAAAGAGGCTTCGGTAAAACTTATTACAAACATCACGGGTACCGCCAAGGGAGAGGCTATAGAAGTCAATACCGATATACTCGCCCCGGATGGAAAAATCGTCGCTACGAATCGGTCAATGTACTATGCACACAATCAACCTTTCACACAGAATTTCCTGGTTTCAGATCCCGCTCTATGGTCACCGGAGAATCCGAACCTTTATATTGCGCGCACTACATTGACCGTTGACGGAAAAGAAGTTGACACCTATTCTACAAGATTCGGCATAAGATCACTTGAATACATCCCTGAAAAAGGGTTCTTCCTCAACGGCAAATACACCAAATTCAAGGGTGTATGCAATCATCACGATCTCGGGCCACTCGGAGCCGCAGTCAATCACGCAGCGCTAAAGCATCAGATAGAGCTGCTCAAGGACATGGGAGCGAACGCCATACGAACATCACACAACATGCCGGCACCTGAACTCGTTGAACTTTGCGACGAGATGGGAATGATGCTCATGGTAGAACCGTTCGACGACTGGGGATTCCGCCCCAAAAGTCCAAACGGATATGGATCCATCTTCAACGAATGGGCTGAAAAGGATATGGTCAACATGATCCGGCACTACCGCAACAACGCCTCCGTGGTAATGTGGAGCATCGGCAACGAAGTGCCGAGTCAATGGGGGCCTGACGGTGTACAGGAACTGCAGATGCTTCTTGATATCGCGCACCGGGAAGACCCAACGCGTCCTGTCACATGCGGTATGGATCAGATCGGATCGGTACTTGACAACGGGTTTGCAGCAGCACTTGACATACCGGGGTTCAATTACAAACCACAGTATTACGTAAAGGCATACAAAACCCTACCACAAAAACTTATACTTGGTAGCGAGACCGCGAGCACCGTATCTTCTCGAGGATGCTACATGTTCCCGATGGAGCTTAAACCAAACGCCACATATCCAAATCATCAATCCTCATCATATGACACGGAATACTGCTACTGGAGCAATATCCCTGACATAGATTTTGCATCAGACGACGATTATCCCTGGATGATCGGACAATTCGTATGGACTGGTTTCGATTATCTCGGAGAGCCATCCCCATATGACACCGACGCATGGCCGAACCATTCAAGCGTATTCGGCATCATCGATCTTGCTTCCATTCCCAAAGACCGCTATTATCTCTATCGCTCCCAATGGAACAAGCAATCCCCCACTTTGCATATCCTCCCGCATTGGAACTGGAAAGGACGCGAAGGAGAGGTTACCCCCGTAGTGGTTTACACCTCATATCCCAAGGCAGAGCTTTTCATCAACGGGAAATCGCAAGGTATCAAAGAAAAAAGCCAACCGATGCCATTGGACTATACAGCTACGGCAGCTACACCATATTGGGAACGCGACCGCGTAGCCGACGAGGCTAAACGAAACGACAAAGCTGCCATGAACCGCTACCGCCTCATATGGGACGATGCCGTATATGAACCCGGGGAAATAAAGGTTGTGGCATACGACGCAGGCGGCAACCCTGTAGATGAGGCCAAGGTCGTGACATCCGGAAAAGCCCACCATGTAGTTCTTTCGCCCAACAAGTCCACCATTGATGCCGACGGCAACGACCTGGTATATGTCACTGTACAGATAGCAGACAAGAACGGCAACATAGTTCCTGACGACAACCGCATGGTAAAATTCAAAGTCAGCGGAGCCGCCGAGTTCCTGGCTACGGCAAACGGAGATCCGACATGCCTGCTCTCTTTCGACAAGCCGCAGATGAAACTGTTTTCTGGAGCTGCCACCGCAATACTGCGTGCAGCCTCAACTCCGGGAACTGCCACTCTTACCGTAAGTGCACCTGGCGTAAAACCAGCCACTATTATGATAGACGTACGCTGATTACACAAAAGGAATACAACCGTTAATTTATAGTAAAAATGTCCCGGATTTTGCTAAATGCATAATTTGGGACATTTTTAATTGCATCCTTTATACCCAATAGTTCGTTAATTTTTGAATAATTAGGCCGAATCACGGACACCGAAAAACAG
>CAJTYH010000018.1 GCA_910583675.1 uncultured Muribaculaceae bacterium | reverse complement strand
AAAATTAGCGTCTCCCGGAAGTTTCTCGAGAAACTTCCGGGAGACGCTAATTTTATTGTTGCCGGTTTCAATTTCTTTCCAGAAACATTTGATACAGAGCCACGGGGCCATAATGCCATAGCTTGGTTTCCTCATCTTCTAATTGGCGGTATGTAGTTGACTGGTATATTCGTTTCAATGCCTCTGTTATTGGTAATCCAAAGTCTGTGGCATACATCACAGCCATTTTGCTTACTTTCCCGGGGAGCAATAGATGTAGGTTTTGGGATGTTATCTTACGTTTGGTCATTTCATTATCTCCTCTGCATTAATGAACCGTATGGATCTTAAGGCCGCTTCGGTATGAAGCAGTATCTGGTTAACCAACTTATATGCCTTTAATTCGTCAATTAAAGCCTGTTTGCCCAACAGGCCGGCTTCATAAAGAGCGAATGATGCGTATACCCGGTCATTTGCCACAGGCCCTTCAACAATATCGTATCCATGCGTAAAGCTTTTGTCCAGACGATTTGACATGACAAAATCCAACCATTGTTCGTCTGGCTTATCAAAAGATAGTACTGAAAGCGCAGACTTTATGTGTTGGTTGTATTCATATACGTTCACCCATCCGCGTGAAATATCGCCCTTGAATTTTCGTCTGACCCAGCTTTCGGCTTGTTCCTGTGAGGATGTCAGATAGAAACCAGAGCCATAGTCAAGAGTGCGGTTCGGTTGTCTTATTTCGGGTGATTCAACGCGCTCAAGGCTGCCGTGATAAAGTTTCATGGACGGTTTATTTATGGGTTGCGATGTATTCGTTGATTTCTTCCATGATCCATTGAGGACTTTGGGTATGTATCGGTTCGAAGTTGTCTGCAAGAAATTCTGTCAATCCGGTTGCGCTGAAAAGACGCGATGCTTCGGCACCTGTCATCCCATTCGTGTTCTTATATGTCTCAATGCAGAATGCTATGAAATAAGCTACGTCGTCGCTATGTGTTTGAGAACTATTCATATGTTTCATGAGGCAACCTTTTTATTTCGCGTTTAGCACAGATATAATTTTCGTATCTGATTCAGTGCGGTCAACGTTATGGACGGTTGTGCGGCAAGTGCAAAAATAGTGATTCTTTATGAGATGTAAACGTGTCGAGGCTGAAAAACGTTTGTGCGAACTTTTCTTGGCAGGAGTTTTTGTAAATAGAGCCGCCGCAAAAGTTTGACACAAAACTTTTGCGGCGGCTCTATTTACAAGTATTGGTTGTCTAGCTTTTTGCCGGGCGATTGCCGGTTTCAGTGGAATTGGCTTTGTTGTTGAAGGCGTGATGCTGGGATTTCCCGGCTTTGTTTTGTCCGGGCTTCATCCCTTTTTCGGGTGACCTTTTTCCGAAGCGATTCCCCTGCTTTGCGGCTTTGGGGTGATTGCCTCCGTTTACGAATGCGTTTTCAAGGAAGATCACATATTGATCCGGGCCGATTATCGCCTTGATCTCTTCGAGGTATGCCTTTTTTGCAGCGGTTCGTGCGGCCAAGCGTGAGGAGTCGTTGCGTTGCTTGTTCTCCTTGCGGGCTTGTGCATCTTGCTTGCGGGCTGCTATCCTTTTCTCCTTGAGCTGCTGCAATTGGGTTTTCTGTGCGTCAGTGAGATTGATTCCCTCGAACGGGTTTACTTCGGCCCGTTCCCTTTTGGACTTGAACTTCTTGAATTTTGTGTTCTCTTTTTTCTGGATGTTGTTTTCAGATGGTGTGCCCTGTGCCATGCTGCTGAAGGCGGTAAGGGTAAATGCTGCAATTACGATGCTCAAAATTTTCTTCTTCATAATGTATTGTTGTTTTAATCTGATCTCGAAACTAAGACATCTGAATGAAAACAGCGTCTAATATAGCAGGTTGATTTAACCGTAATTTAACACTGCAAGGGCTGTTTTGATAAAAGGTATTAATCGTATCCGGTGACTCAGGCGGCAATTACAGCACCTTTGCCATCCGGACGCAAAAGAAGGCGATATGTCAAAATTGACATATCGCCTTCTTTAAAGTAGTCGAAGTGGGACTCGAACCCACACAGCCTCAACGGCCAAAGGATTTTAAGTCCTTCGTGTCTACCATTCCACCATTCGACCGGCTTTATGGTGCCAAGTCCGCCCTTTTCGGGCGAGAACTTACCGCTGCAAAGTTAATCAAAAAAAATCACCTCCGCAAAAAATTCTCGGCATGCCGATTTCTTCTTTTCTTCTTTGTATTTACCCCGGATTGTTGTAAATTTGCGAAATTGGGTGTCAAAAACTCCCGTTTCAGCATTCCACTCACTATGGCACAGAACAACAGTTTTACGACCGAAGCCGAGGATCGGCAGATTGAAGAGGCTTTCCGTGAGGTTCTTGACGGTTATCTAAATAGCAACCACCGTAAGAAGGTGGAGATCATAGAGCGTGCGTTTCATTTTGCCAAGGAGGCGCACAAGGGGATCCGGCGTCGTTCGGGTGAGCCTTACATATTGCATCCGATAGCCGTGGCAAAGATTGCCAGCCAGGAGATCGGTCTTGGTTCCACGTCGATCTGTGCCGCTTTGCTTCATGACGTAGTGGAGGACACGGAATATACCGTGGAGGACATAGAGCAGAATTTCGGAAAGAAGATAGCGCAGCTTGTGGCCGGACTCACCAAGATCTCCGGTGGTATCTTCGGCGACAAGGCTTCGGCACAGGCTGAAAACTTCCGCAAACTGCTCCTTACGATGAGCGAGGATATACGTGTGGTGTTGCTGAAAATGGCGGATCGCTTGCATAATATGCGCACTCTCGGCTCAATGGCGCCGAACAAGCAGTATAAGATCGCCGGTGAGACACTATATATATACGCTCCATTGGCTCATCGCCTCGGGCTGTTCAAGATAAAGACGGAACTTGAGGATCTCAGTTTCAAATACGAGCACCCCGACGCATATCGTCAGATAAGCGAAAAGATACGTGCCACGCAGGAACATCGCACGGGAACATACAACAACTTCGCGCGTCCGGTGCTCGAAAAGCTGGATGCCATGGGGTTGAAATATACGGCCAAGGCAAGGGTAAAATCAGTGTACTCCATCTGGAACAAGATGGAAACCAAGCACATTCCGTTTGAAGAGGTATATGACCTGTATGCCGCCCGCATCGTTTTCGAATGTCCGGATCCGGCCAAGGAGAAAAGCATATGCTGGCAGATCTATTCCGCGATAACCGACATATACCGCCTTCATCCGGAGCGCACTCGCGACTGGATCTCAAGTCCAAAGGCCAATGGCTATCAGGCCTTGCATCTTACGGTGATGGGGCCTGACGGGAACTGGATCGAGGTGCAGATACGTTCGCAGCGTATGGACGAGATCGCGGAAAAGGGTTTTGCAGCCCATTGGAAATACAAGGTCGGTGAAGGGGAAGAGGAGACTGAGCTTGATGCCTGGCTTCACACCATTCAGGACATACTCGACGATCCTGAGCCTAACGCCCTTGATTTCCTTGACACCCTAAAGCTCAATCTGTTCGCATCGGAAATAGTGGTGTTCACTCCCAAGGGTGAGCTGTTGACCCTGCCGATGGATGCGACCGTGCTTGACGTGGCATTCAATCTGCATACACAGATAGGGTGCCATTGCATCGCCGGGAAGGTGAACCACAAGCTGGTGCCGCTCAGTCAGCGGCTCAATTCGGGGGATCAGGTGGAAGTGCTTACCTCGCAGAGCCAGGTGCCCAAGCCGGAATGGATGGAATTCCTGAGCACTGCCAAGGGGAAATCCCGTCTGCGGGCAGCCCTTCGCAAGCTCCATCAGCCAGCCATTGCCGCCGGCAGGGAGATCTTTACCAAATTCCTTAAGGAGAACGAGATCGCGGACAACAATATCGCCATCACCAAGGTGATGGGGCTTTTCAAGGCCGACAGCCGGGAGGAGTTCTATTATCTGCTTGGAAACCAGGAGATAGTGCTGAATGAATACGTCGTAAAGACGCTCAAGAAGCAAAGTTCCGCCACCAAACGGCTGTTGGACAGGCTCTTGTTCCGTCAGAACAAGGGAGAAGCGACAAAAGGGGAGCAGAATCAGGAGAAGCGTCCGTCCATCAACATGAAGGAAACGTATGTGCTCCGGTATGACGAGAACGGCAACGGGAACTTCCGCTTTTCAGACTGTTGCAATCCGATCCCGGGCGACGACGTGCTCGGATTTGTGGAGGAAAACGGAGACGTAGTAGTTCATGCCTTGGATTGTCCCCGGGCAAATGCGCTTAAGGCAAGTTTCGGCCCCCGGATTGTAAGCACCCGATGGGAGGTAGGTGATGTAAGGTTCCTTGCTCATATCCGAATAGAGGGTATTGACCGGCATGGGATATTGAATGAGCTTACCTCGCTCGTCTCTTCCAACCTATCGCTTGACATACGTGCGCTTGACATACGTGCCGAGAAGGAGGTATTCTTCTGCGACCTTTCGGTGATGGTGACGGATGTGAGAGAGGTCAACTCGCTGTGTGCAAAGGTCAAGAAGGTGCCTGGAGTGCAGAAGGCCGCCCGCATAGCGTTGTAATTCAAAAAATATCGAATATAAGAATCGGGAATGAGGAATTCCAATAACAACAAGGTCTATACAGCCCTTATATTTCTTGTGACGACCATAGTGATGGTCTATTTCATGCCCAGGGACAACCGTCACAAATACAGTTACGAGGAGAATCGTCCGTGGAGTTACGCCCTACTTACGGCGCCGTTCGACATTACGGTCTACCGCGATTCGGCCACGGTGAAGGCTATGGTAGACAGCATCGACGAGGTGCTGGTTCCTATTTTCCGACGTGACGTGGCGGCCGAATCGCGTGCCGTCGAAGCAATACAGAATGCGGACTCCATATCACCTTTCGTCCGTTCGCGGCTTGTGGATGCGGTAAGGCAGGCATATGCGAGGGGGATCGTGGATCAGGCCACTGCATCGCTGATAGAGCGGGGGGCGCTCCCTGAGGTGAAGTTCACGGAGAACAACATGAACATTTCCCATTCCACTGCCAAGTATGTATCGCAGCGTGATGCCTATGCGCACATAGACTCCACCTTTGCCGACGGTGAGTGGCATAAGGCCGTCAGGGGTGTCGGATTGGCGCGCCTCCTGCAGCCCAACATGGTTGAGGACAAGGATGCCACCCGTATGTATCGCGAGACCCTTATACAGCCTATTGTCTCGGGTGTGGGAGTGATCCAGAAAGGGGAGCGCATAATAGCGCAGGGGGACATCGTTACACCGCAGCTTTATCAGATACTGCGCACATATGAAACTACGCTTGACAAGCGCATGCACAATGACCGAGGGAGGCAGAACAACACATTGACGGGTCAGACGATTTTTGTGGTATTGCTGCTCGGGCTGCTCTATGGTTTCAGTGTACTCTATTATCCGAGGCTCGCCACGCCGAAGCAGCTTATGGCTCTGATGATACTCCTCACGGTGTTCTTCGTGTTCACCATGGTAATGGGACGCACCTTCACTTCGGGGATCTACATAGTGCCTCTCACGATAGTGCCCGTAATCATATCGGTGTTCTATGATTCACGTGCGGCATTCTTCATATTTACCATAGAGGTGCTGCTATGCTCGGTAGTGGCTAATTTCCAGTTGGAATTCATATTCATAGAGCTTACCGCCGGTACTGCCGTCCTGTTCTCCCTGAAGGAACTGTCGCGGCGGTCACAGCTGCTGCGGTCTGCTGCGGTCGGTTTCGTAGCCTATGTGGTGTCGTACATGGCGGTTGAGCTTATGACAGCCGGCTCCCTCGGATCGCTGTCGTGGAAGCTCATCGGTTTCTTTGCCGTCAATGCCGTTCTGATTTCTTTTGCATACATACTGATATTCGTGTTTGAGAAACTTTCGGGCATGGTGTCGGTGGTCACCCTCGTGGAACTGTCGGACATAAACAACCCCATGCTGAGGGAGCTGTCGCAGGAATGTCCGGGGACTTTCCAGCATTCAATGGCGGTAAGCAACCTTGCCACCGAAGCCGCCCATCGCATAGGCGCCAATGTGCAACTTGTGAGGGCGGGTGCGCTGTACCATGACATAGGGAAGATCGACAACCCGGCATTCTTTACCGAGAACCAGTATGGGGTCAATCCGCACGATGCCCTTACTCCCCAGCAAAGTGCGAGGATAATCATACGCCATGTCGCCGACGGTCTGCGTCGCGCCGATAAGATAAAGTTGCCACGTGTAGTCAAGGATTTCATCACGCAACATCATGGGCGGGGCAAGGCAAAGTACTTTTATAATACCTATTGCCGTCAGCATCCGGATGAGGCGGTGGATGAAGCTCCATTCACGTATCCGGGGCCTAATCCCCAGACGCGTGAGGCATCGTTGCTTATGATGGCTGATACGGTCGAGGCCGCTTCCCGCAGTATGACCGACCATTCACAGGAGGCGATCCGTTCGCTTGTGAATCGCTTGATCGATGCCCAGGTCGCCGACGGCCTGCACAATGAGTCGTCGCTCTCTTTCCGTGACATAGGGGAGATAAAGGAGTGCTTCATATCCCGTCTGCGGAGCATGTACCATGCACGCGTGCAGTATCCGGCGGGTGTGACGGCCAAGCCGGCGGATGCCGACGGGCAGCCTGATCCGGCAGTCACTTCAAACACGCCGCCGGAACTTCCGGACGGCAAGTCTGATGATGCAACAAAAGCTGGGAACGATGCCTGATAAGCTGCCATTGGAATTCAAGCGGCGTTTGGAGGCGGATCTGCCGACATGCGCCGAAGCTCTTGTTTCGGCTCTGGAGAATACCTCCCCGTCGGTTTCGGCACGCCTTAATCCGGCCAAGCCGTTCGGGATGCGGACTGATTCGGTATTTTCCCACGGCTTGGATCGGGTGCCCTGGTGCGATGATGGAAGATATTTTTCCTCACGGCCGGATTTCACGCATGATCCTGCGTTGCATCAGGGGTGCTATTATGTGCAGGATGCATCCTCAATGGCCATGGACAGGATACTAAGGCGCATTGTCCCGGGGATCTCCTTGCCGGATGGATGTCGCCTGCGTTATCTGGATGCGTGCGCTGCTCCCGGAGGGAAGACCACGGCTGCCATATCCGCTCTACGGGATGTGTCGTGCGATCCCCTTGTGGTGGCTAACGAGTTTGATTTCAGGCGCGCCGAGATACTTAAGGAGAATCTGATCAAGTGGGGATATGAGGGGTGCGTGGTTGCGCGCGGCGATACGTCTTGTCTTCGCAAGCTCCCGGGATTCTTTCATGTGGTAGCCGCCGATGTGCCATGTTCCGGGGAAGGTATGATGCGCAAGGATCCGAAGGCCGTGGCTCAATGGTCGCCGGCGCTTGTGGATCAATGTGCCGCACGTCAGCGTGAGATTGTTTCCAACCTGTGGGATGCTTTGGCGCCGGGGGGATATATGGTTTATTCCACATGCACGTTCAACGTAGCGGAGAACGAGCGTATCATTGATTTCCTGGTGGAGGAATGCGGGGCGCAACCGATGTGCCTGGATGCGGGGGATTTTCCAGGAGCCATCTGGACAGGGAGCATGTTGCGCTTTCTTCCGTCGCTTGTAAGGGGGGAGGGTCTCGCTATAGGAGTGGTTCGCAAGCCTGATGGCGACATGGCTGATTTCAGGAGGCGAAACAGGAAACAGAAAGGCGACGCGGCACGTGGTGGTGAGAAGGGATCGATGAAAAATCTGAAGTCGGGTTGCGGATGTTGGCTTAGGCCGGATGTTCCGGTGGAGATCGTGGAACGGGAGAATACGCTTACTGCTGTGCCTACCATCCATGCCGATGAAATGCGTCATTTGGCATCATTGCTTGATGTCATACATATGGGAGTGCCTTTGGGCGAGGTGAAAGGGAAAAATGTGGTTCCCGGACAGTCGCTTGCGATGTCGGGTCTACTGAACCGCGAGGCTTTCCCGGGGATAGAAGTGGATCTTCCTACCGCGCTGTCATATTTGCGCCGCGAGGCGTTGGGGGGCTTTGATGCTCCACGCGGATGTGTGTTGCTTGGGTTTGGCGGTCAGCCTCTCGGATTCGTAAATCATTTGGGTAACCGCTCGAACAACCTTTATCCTCCGGCATGGAGGATACTCCATTGAGGATGCGGGTTGCATATCTGTAGGATTGTTTAATAACAATCAAAAATTATTTGCAGAAACGAATATTTGTTTTAAATTTGCATATACCATCTAATATTTCAAAGATGACATATATAACAGATTGCATAGCAGAATTCTCTGGATCTTAAGTTGCTGACTGAAATTCTGCTGAAAAGTATCTGTAATTATCTACAATGTGGATAATATATAATTATCCCCGCCGGCACGCTCAATAATGATTTTTATGCAATTTTGAAGTGCGGTTCAGATCAAGTCCGTCAACCGGAATGTAACTTATTTTTGACCCTTTATTACCAGTTCAATAATCCCGAGGGAGCGCATGCCGTGAGGCGAAGCGCTCCCTCAATTTGTAGTCGCTTGGTCTGAATCTCCTCCGGTCTATAAATTAGGGTATGATGGCGTGTGAGGATTTGCCGGATGCAAAAGGTTTGAATCTTAGGGCTTTTTAGGAACTTTTTTGTCTGTCCTTTACAGAAAAGAGTTGTAGGGGGTTGCTTGATTCCGAAAAAAGCCATATCTTTGCATCCGTATTTCCGCCGATCATCAATTGCTGATGGCGAATATGAAGCCCGGATGGCGGAATCGGTAGACGCGACGGTCTCAAACACCGTTGGGGCGACCCATCCCGGTTCGAGCCCGGGTCCGGGTACGAAGAAAGCCTGATAATCAACTGATTATCAGGCTTTTCTTGCTTGTAAGACATGCTTTAATATTTAAAATGTGGACTGTATCTGGTCATCATTGAAAGATTGCACCCTCTGAATTCGCAATGTTGGAAATCGGTGTCTTGGATTGTCATGCCGTTCATGTTACAGGACTCAAAAGTGCATCCGAGATACTTGTCGTCCATATCTGTTTGCGACATGACTTCCTTTTCAAATATCTTGCCTTCAATCATGAGGGTGAATATACGAAGAATATTCGATGTTGTCATGCGCCGGCTCAATGGCATGATGAATTTAGGTTGTCAATAGGTTAAACATGGTTAAATGTGCTGGTGGATTTGTTAAAATAAGTCTGAGCGCATTGCAAACCGTCCTTTGCTGTGGGGCGCAGGTTGCATGAATGAAAAGAAAGTGGTAAATTTGCAGTGAAGTTATCGGAGGAGGCTGAAAGGCTTCCTCCATTTGTTATGTGGAAACATCTTGCGCATAGGCGCTGATTCATATATCACGGAATGATAGACAAAGAACAGCTGAGGCAATCGGTGGAAAAAGCCATCGCCGGTACAGACCTTTTTATCGTGGACATCAAGGTGTCGGCACAGAACTGCATAGTCGTGGAGCTGGACTCTCCCGGCAGCATTGACATAGACACATGCGCCGCGGTGACCCGTGCCATCGAAAAGGACTTCGACCGCGACGTGGAAGATTACGAACTTGAGGTTGGTTCCGCAGGTCTTACCGCCCCTTTCAAAGTCCGTGGCCAGTATCTTAAGAACATAGGCAACGACATCGAAATGCTCACATGCGACGGCCGTAAACTCCAGGCGGTTCTTACAGCTGTCGGGGAGGATGATTTCACATTCGAGTATCCGGTCAAATACAAGGAACCGGGTGCCAAGCGTCCCACTGTGGTGATGCAGTCTGAGACGCTTCCCTTCACCGGTGTCAAGCAGGTGAAATACCTGCTATCCTTCAAGTGACCTGGCAGGAACTATCCCTGCCTCATATAAGACAGATAATAACAACTACCATTTATACCCATGGCTAAAAAAGAGGAAACTCCGAATATGGTGGAGCAGTTCGCCATATTCAAAGAACTGAAAAATATCGACAAGACCACCATGATCAGTGTGCTCGAGGAGTCGTTCCGAAACGTCCTTGCAAAGATGTTCGGTACCGACGAGAACCTTGACGTGATTATGAACCCCGACAAGGGTGACGTGCAGATATTCCAGAACCTTGTGGTAGTGCCTGACGGCGAGGTGGAGAATCCCAACTTGCAGATTTCGCTTACCGACGCCCGTGCCGACGACGATCCCGAGGTGGAGATCGGCGAGGAGCACACCAAGGAGATCATATTCGCCGATTTCGGCCGCCGCGCCATCCTTACGTTGCGCCAGACCCTACAGTCCAAGATACTGGAGTTGCAGAAGGAGGCGATATATGCCAAGTTCAAGGATCTTGAGGGAGAGCTTGTGACCGGTGAGGTATATCAGACATGGTCTCGTGAGACGCTTCTGCTTGACGATGACAAGAACGAGCTGCTTCTCCCGAAAAACCAGGCGATCCCGGGCGATTTCTTCCGCAAGGGGGAGACCGTGCGCGCCGTAATCGCCAATGTTGACAACGCCAACAACAACCCGAAGATCACCGTATCGCGCACGAATGAGAATTTCCTGCGCCGCCTCTTTGAGCTTGAGGTGCCGGAGATCAACGAGGGTCTCATCAGCATCCGTGCTGTTGCCCGCATCCCTGGCGAACGTGCCAAGATAGCCGTGGAAAGTTATGACGATCGCATTGATCCCGTCGGAGCGTGCGTAGGTGTCAAGGGAAGCCGCATACATGGCATCGTGCGTGAGCTGCGTAACGAGAACATTGACGTTATCAACTTCACCAACAATCCGACGCTGTTCATACAGCGAGCGCTTTCTCCGGCACGTATCTCATCCATCCGCATAGACGAGGAAGAGAAGAAGGCGGAAGTATTCCTGAAGCCCGACCAGGTTTCGCTTGCAATCGGCAAGGGCGGCCTCAACATCAAGCTCGCATCCATGCTCACAGGATATGTGATCGATGTATACCGCGATACCGACGAGACCTACGAGGAGGACATATACCTTGACGAATTCAAGGACGAAATCGAGGAGTGGATCATTGACGCGCTTAAGGATATGGGCTGTGTGACAGCCAAGAGCGTGCTCAATACTCCCCGCGAGGAACTCATAAACAAGGCCGACCTCGAAGAGCAGACCGTGGACGACGTGCTTGCCATACTGCGTGCTGAATTTGAGGACGATGACGACACCCCGGCTCCCGCAGAAGAAGCAGGGGAGGACACTTCCGATGCCGCAAGTGAAGACTGACCACCGTGGCACCCACCTCTCTATCCGTTATCCCAAGGACAATATTAAAACCATTTCATGGCGAGAATCAAAATAAGCAAAGTAGCAAGAGACCTCAATGTGGCGCTTCCCACAGTGGTGGAATTTCTGCGAGGTAAGAACATCACTGTAGACGACAATCCCAATGCCCGTATAGAGCAGGAGGTCGCCGACCTGTTGGTAAAGGAATTCAAGAGCGACAAGGACCTTAAAAGCAAGTCGCAGGAATTTTCCAATACCCGCAGTGTCAAGACCAAGCCGTCCGTCGCTCCACGGGTATCTGAGGAGATAAAGGTCGAGACGCAGATAAACCGGCCTAAGATTTTGGGTAAGATAGAGCTTGACCGTCACGGGAACCCCGTAAGGCCACAACCTGCGGCACAGGAACCTGCCAAGGCTCCGGAAGCACCCGCCATGACCAAACAGGAGGCTGCTCCTGCGGTCGCAGCAGTGGATACTCCTCCTGTAGAACCTAAGGATAATCCAAAGCCGGCTCCCCGCCCTGTGACTCCCCGCGAGGTCGAGGCAAAGACAGTAAAGGCTGAGACAGCCCAATCGGTGCATAATGCTCCGGCACCGGAAAAGACAGTCTCTCCGGTTCAGGAAGTACCCAAGGTTCAGAAACTGAAAAGCGAAGCCCCCGTTCAGGAGGTCAGGTCTGTCCCGGCTCCCGCTCCCGTGTCTGCTCCTGCCGAGGAACAGAAGAAAAAAGAGGATGAGATATTCACCCTTGGACTTCCGCAGGATCGCCCGACCATAAACGTGGTAGGTAAGATTGACCTCTCCACTATAAACCAGAGCACCCGTCCCAAGAAAAAAAGCAAGGAGGAGCGCCGCAACGAGCGTATCGCCAAGGCAAACGGCGGAAATGCCGGCTCAGGTGCAGATGGTGACCGCAAGAAACGCAAGCGCATTGGCGGAAAGGAGAAGATAGACATAGAGAAAAGCGCCAACCAGCCTGGTAACGGCAATGGTGGAAATGGCGGCAATGGTGGAGGCCGTGGAGGCGAACGTCGTGAGCGCGGCGGCAACAAGGATCGCAACCGTAGAGGCAATGCTCCCGTGCACACGGAGGTGAACGAGGAGGATGTGCAGAAGCAGGTGAAGGAGGTGCTTGCGCGTCTCACTGCAAAAGGCCAGAAACGTGGCGTGAAATGGCGCAAGGAGAAACGCGAGGCCAATGCCGAGCGTGAACGTGAGTTGGCCGAATTGGAAGCAGCTGAAAGCAAGACGCTGAAACTTACCGAATTCGTTACTGCCAACGACCTTGCTTCCATGATGGATGTGCCAATCAACAAGGTAATAGGCACATGCATGAACCTTGGCGTGATGGTGTCCATCAACCAGCGCCTTGATGCCGAGACCATCAATATCGTGGCAGAGGAATTCGGTTTCAAGACTGAGTTCGTGTCTGCCGAGGTGGTTGAAGCCATACATCAGGAGGAGGACAGTGAGGAAGACCTTCTGTCACGTCCCCCGATCGTGACCGTGATGGGTCACGTAGACCATGGCAAGACCTCCCTTCTCGACTATATACGCAAGGCCAATGTGATCGCCGGCGAGGCGGGTGGCATCACACAGCACATAGGTGCGTACAATGTGAAGCTCGCAGACGGTCGCCATATCACATTCCTTGACACCCCCGGTCACGAGGCGTTCACTGCCATGCGTGCCCGTGGAGCGAAGGTCACCGACCTCTGTATCATCATAGTCGCTGCAGACGACGATGTGATGCCGCAGACAGTGGAGGCTATAAATCATGCGAGTGCCGCCGGCGTACCTATTGTATTCGCAATAAACAAGATCGACAAACCCGCCGCCAATCCCGACAAGATCAAGGAGCAGCTTGCCGCTATGAATTATCTTGTTGAGGAATGGGGTGGCAAGTATCAGTCGCAGGACATCTCGGCAAAGAAGGGTCTCGGGGTGGAAGAGCTCCTTGAAAAAGTGCTTCTGGAAGCTGAGATGCTTGACTTGAAGGCTAACCCGAACCGTAACGCCACCGGATCCATAATCGAGTCCTCACTTGACAAGGGGCGCGGATATGTGGCGACGGTGCTCGTGCAGAACGGTACGCTCCGACAGGGCGATATAATCCTGGCCGGAACGCACTATGGAAAGATCAAGGCCATGTTCAACGAGCGCAACCAGCGCATCAAAGAGGCAGGACCCGCCGAACCGACTCTTATCCTCGGTCTGGACGGAGCGCCCACGGCAGGTGACACATTCAACGTTCTTGATTCCGAGCAGGAGGCTCGCGAGATCGCCAACAAGCGTCAGCAGTTGCAGCGTGAGCTTGGCATGCGCACCTCCAAGCGTCTCACCCTTGATGACATTGCCCGTCGTCAGGCACTCGGATCGTTCCAGGAACTTAACATTATCGTCAAGGGCGACGTGGACGGCTCAATAGAAGCTCTCAGCGACTCGCTTATCAAACTCTCCACTCCCGAGGTGCAGGTCAACGTGCTGCATAAGGCCGTGGGAGAGATCTCCGAGAGCGATGTCACTCTGGCTGCGGCTTCCGATGCAATCATCATCGGCTTCCAGGTGCGTCCGTCACAGGCTGCACGGCGCGAGGCAGAGCGTGAGGGAGTGGAAATACGCCTCTATTCTGTGATCTATCAGGCTATAGAGGAGGTCAAGGATGCCATGGCCGGTATGCTTGCTCCCGAGGTGCGTGAGGAGATCACCGGTACGGCAGAGGTTCTTGAGACTTACAAGATCTCCAAGGTCGGCACGATTGCCGGTGCCCTGGTGCGCGAAGGAAAGATCAAGCGAACCAACAAGGTTCGTCTCATCCGCGAGGGTATCGTGCGCTATACCGGAGAGCTTGGATCGCTCAAGCGTTTCAAGGACGATGCAAAGGAGGTTGTGGCCGGCCTGGAGTGCGGTCTTTCGATTCAGGGTTACAACGATATTCAGGCGGGCGACCTCATCGAAGGTTTCGAGGAAATCGAGGTATCGCGCACGCTCTAGGAAGTTGGCGACAGCGCATGTCAACATAGGATCCAATCTCGGCGACAGTCGTGCCCTTATAAGGCGTGCTGTCGCCGGGATTTCTATTTTGCCGCATGTGGCATCCGTGCGATGCTCGCGGGTCGTGGAAAGCGAGCCGTGGGGTTTTGAGAGCGAGCACCGTTTTCTGAACATGGGTGTGGAATTGTCTGTGGACTGTTCCCCCGAGGAACTGTTCAAGGGTTTGATGCATGTGCAGGACCGCATATGCGGCGCATCCCACCGGTCGGCATCAGGAGGATACGCCGACCGCCTCATTGACGTGGATCTCATATACTTCGATGACGTGATCATGTCCACCCCGCGTCTTACGTTGCCTCATCCGCGCATGCATCTGCGCGATTTCGTGCTCCGTCCCGTGGAGGAGCTTGCTCCGGGATGGCATCATCCCCAAACCGGCCTTACCGCCGCAGAGATGCTTCTGTCTATCTGATTGAATGGTCTCGTAAGCAAGTTCAAGGACGTGCAATCTCAGCCGACAGCATGCGGTGGCCGAATCGGCAGTAGATGCATTTGCTTTTCTCGCAATATTCGCGACGTAGTTCTATGATGGCCTGGGAGGTGAAAGCGTCGGTACATCTTAGTCCGGCACCGGCGAAAAGTCTCGTGATGGAATTGTTTTCGGCTGTGAGGCTCTGTAGGAGTTCCACCGAATGTTCCATCCCCCGAAAGTCCTGCAGCGTCATGTGGCGCGCGTGCATCAGTGGTATGGCCACGTTTATCAGCAGTGTGTCCAGTGAGTCGCGGCTTAATGCCGTGGCGCGGCATGCGGGAGCGTTGTTGTTGAATGTGAAGTGGGTGCTCCAGAACCCCTGTAGTTCCAGATTGAAGATCTTTCGTAACTCTTCGGGTGAGTTGCTGTCGCAGATCCTGCCTACGATGTAGAATCCCCGGTGGATAAGCTCTGCAAGCAATGCAATGCGTCTGTGTGGGAAATTCTGCGGTCTTGTCCGCGACATCTTCCATGCCGGATGCGGTTGTCTGAGCTGGAATTTGTTGGCCATGAATGCGTATTCTTGTCTCAGTCGTGTCACATAGGACGTTTCCGACGCATCCGGCGACGGAATGAGATCGGCCTGTCCGAACAGAAGAGCCTCTACGCTAAGGAGTTCGTCGGCATGCTTGTTCAGGAATTGCAGTGGCATGCTTTTGGCAAGCAGTTCAAACGGCTCGCTGTTCAGTCCGAATCCAAGGCCGCGTGCAAGCGTGATGTATGCGGCTCCCTCCCAGTGTCCTGCGGTGTCCTTTACCAGTTGCAGGATCCTTTCGCTTTTTCGGTAGAGCCTTTCCATGGCCAGGGCGGTCAGCCAGTCTGTACGATATATCTGCGGTGTGGCCGCTATGGTCGCCTTGCATGGAAGGCTGTTGGCAGCATCAAGCAGAAGCCTGTTGCATCTTTGTGCAGCCTGGGGCGTGCATTTGAGTATTGTCTGGGGTATTACGGAGCCGTCCTTGCGTCTGATTTGGGCGTCATTTTCCTGTACAACATGGAGTATGACCGATTCATATGCCGGATCCGTGTCATGATGGTGGCGGTACCAGTCGGAGGCCTTGACATGTATCTCCACGTTCCCGACCCATGTCTGCCCGTCGATCACTACCGTCGCATTGAAAAAGTCCGGGCCGGCATCTGTGTTGAGCCTCCCTTGGCTCACGACGGTCAGTCGCCGCCCGTCAACGGTCGTCATTCCCGGCTTTATGCCGAAGCCGTGTTGCCAGACGAATTGCATCAACTTCTCCATGTCATAGATATAAGGGGTGCCAACGGGGTTGCCTTGAGGCTTGGGCGCAATACAAGTGTGATTTTATACGTCTACCAAAATTAATGAAAAAATTGGAATCTACCATGACAAGATGGCTTTTACGGAGATTTTTATAAAAACAACACGAAAAACAACAGCTTCCACAACATTCTGTCCGCTCTTTTTCTTTAATTTTGCAACCATTAATGCTGTACGCGCCTGACGGTTTGTAACTACGGTGCTTCGCGTATTTGCTTCTGATATTCCTTTATGCCTTATGAATAGTCCCAGCCATACGTGCATTTGCCATTGACTGGCTGATTCCTTAAAAAGTAACCATATTAACCAATAAACCGACGTGATGATCTGCCCTCATCAAATCTTGATTTCGTATGTGTCCACCGCCATACTGGTCACACTGGCAGTTGTCCTGGCAGGATTGCCCACGCCTCACTCCAGGAGGTGGTTGCGATGGTCTATCTCGCGTTGGTTCATGGTGTCCACTTTTACCGCGCTTGCATTGGTAAGTTACCTGATGGCGGGTTGCACGGACAATATGTGGCAGAAGACGGTGGTGATCTGGGATACGAGCTTCCAGGCACTCCTGTTGGCCGCTACGGCCACCACACTCGTGGCTCCTTTGGAGGTGACGATGCGCCGCATAATAATACAGATGTTGATCATAATGGTGTTGGCTGCCCAGCTAATAACAGTTCAGTATTGCTTCCCTTCGTTGTATTATTACAGTTACGCGTTGTATGTATGTTTCTTTATCTTCCAGGTAAGGTATTACATGGGTCGCTTTCGCCGTTTTTACAAGCAGACCGAGAGGGCGTTGTATGTACATTATGACGACGATGAGTCCTCCCTGCGTCTGCGTCCTGTAAGGTACATATTCAACAGTGCGGTGGCCATAGGCGGGATAATGCTGATCATATTCGTCTTGCCGATGTCCTCGTGGCTATATACGGCGCTTGTAGTACTTTACACGGTTTATTATACCTGGATATGTGTGACTATGATCGGTTATCGCATAAAAGGCGACTATATAATCAAAATCGTAGGCGAGCCTGTGAAGGTGGCTGAGACAGAGGTTGCCACGCCGTTGAATTCCGGGGCGGCTGTCTCTGATATAGAGGAGACGGACAATTCCATAGCGTCTCACTACGACAAGCTGGAGGAAGCATTACACAAATGGGTGGAGCAAAGAGGATTCATTGAGAGCGATGTCACCACCGAGCAGTTGGCCGAGAGAATGGGTGTGTCGCGCAATGAATTCATCACCTATTTCCAGCAGGTTCACAATACGACATTCAGGAGTTGGCGCATGCGGCTGAGGCTCGAGGAGGCTGAGCGTCTCATCCGTTCCACTCCAGGCTTGCAGGTAAGTTGCCTGTATGAACTTGTAGGATTCAACGACAGGAGCAATTTCCACACCAAGTTCACGGAATTTACCGGGCTTACCCCACGTGCCTATCAACAGCAGAACGGCCCTCAGGATTGATCACGCTTCCATTCGTTATGGTAGGCGGTTCATTATACGGCTTTATGATTATGCATTTGATTGCATTTTATTTCCAATTCAAGGCATTGCAAATATCATCAGCTACAAGTTGGAACCGGTCATATTTAGATAACCATGTAGGAACATCTTGATTCATCCACCCCAATACCTCCATCATTTCAGAATGGATACCCATGACATGGTTTATGTTCCAACATATGGATTCGTTATGAAAAACACGATTACGAAACGCCCGAAAACGGTTCAGAGGGGCTGAAACGTACTTTATTGAAAAACGCTTTGTTATACAGCATATAATCACTAATTTTGCATTGCAGTCCCGGTAATTCCTCTCCCTGATATCAGATGCAGGTGAAGAATCCGGGTTTTTTATTTCTGTAAAGTTAGCATAAATATTCTACATTGTGAGAGTCAAGGTAGGCAATTCATTGCGATTTCGCCTACCTGCTTCATATTATTGCTTGGCAAGGCAGTGTGTCAATATTGATACCCCGCCTTGCCAAGTCGCTTAATGGGGTTTCAAGACATGGCAAAGCCGGGAGATTTCACAATCTCCCGGCTTCCCAAACAAAATGCTATGTACAACAATTCAAAATGTTCGTTTCGGATCGCCTTTGGCGAACTGACTTTTCCAATGATGACGGTGCCCCTGAAAACCACGGGCTGCCGTTCCCTTTGGTCAGTCAATTGTTTCGTCGGCGGGATAGCCTCCCATCTCGCGGATGGCGTTTTTCAGCATCACGTACTGCTGGAAGAGGTGGTTTACAGGCACCTCGTCCTTTGTGTAGTCGTGCATCGGGCTCTTCAGGAAGAAGCTCAGGAAGCGCTGTGTGCCGTAGCGGCCGCAACGTGCGGCGAGGTCGCTCAGCAGCACTAGGTCAAGGCAGAGGGGAGCGGCAAGGATGGAGTCGCGGCAGAGGAAGTTGATCTTGATCTGCATGGGGTATCCCATCCATCCGAAGATGTCGATGTTGTCCCAGCCCTCCTTGTTGTCGTTGCGGGGAGGATAGTAGTTGATGCGAACCTTATGGTAGTAGCCGTTGTGCTCGTTGCCTTCACCGCCGCAGTTTGCGCCGTAGAGGTCGGGCTGCTCTTCGGGTACGAGGATGGACTCCAGAGTGGAGAGCTTTGACACCTCTTTTGTGCGGAAGTTTGCGGGTTCGTCAAGCACGAGGCCGTCGCGGTTTCCGAGGATGTTGGTTGAGAACCATCCGTTCAAGCCGAGGCAACGTGTGCCGATGATGGGGGCAAAGCCTGATTTCACAAGTGTCTGGCCGGTCTTGAAGTCCTTGCCGGCGATAGGCATCTTTGTCTTTTCGGCGAGTTCCCACATGGCGGGAATGTCGACTGTGGTGTTGGGAGCGCCCATGATGAAGGGACAGCCTTCGGTGAGTGCTGCATATGCATAGCACATGGAGGGTGCGATGTGCTCTTTGTCGTCGGCTTTCATTGCAGCCTCGAGGTCGGCGAGCTTATAGTGTACTTCCTCGTTTACGGGAACGTATACTTCGGTGGAGGCGGCCCAGAGGACTACTACGCGGTCAACACCCTTCTCCTTCTTGAAGTTGCGGATGTCTTCGCGGAGCTGCTCCACCATCTCCCAACGTGTCTTGCCGACCATGATGTTGTCTCCTTCGAGGCGCTTTGCGTAGTTGTGGTCGAAAGCAGCCTTGAGGGGCTTGATGGCTTCGAGTTCGTCCTTTACGGGGTTGATGTCCTTCTCCTTGAGAACCTCGGCATGGATTGCTGATTCGTATGCGTTTGCAGGGTATACGTCCCATGCTCCGAACACGATGTCGTTGAGGTCTGCGATGGGAACGATTTCGTTGTATTTGAGGTATTTCTTGTCGGCACCTTCTCCCACGCGGATCTTGTCATACTGGGTCATGGAGCCAACGGGCTTTGCAAGTCCTTTACGGGTCATTAAAACGCCGGTCATGAAGGTGGTGGTGACAGCACCCAGACCAACAACCATTACGCCGAGTTTGCCTTCGGCTTTCTTTACGTTACTCATTTCTGTTGTTATCTGTTTTAATATTTTGTGTTTCTGACAGTTCTTCCCCATGCATCTCGGATGTTCCATTGCATTGCACGGGATGAAACCTCAGGACGCCATGTCGTAGGAGGCGTCCAACGGTTTGGTTTGTGAAAAGATGTTTTCAGGGCTTTCGCTGAAAAGATCGTGTAAAAGTACACATAAGTTTGCAATTGCAAAATTTTTTTCAGTGGTAAAATTTGTGCTTTTTTGCAAATGTGAGTTAAAAATAGGGCCTGTAAGAGAAGATATGTTAATATAAGCGCTATATCGCTTAGCAATTGTTAACAAAAGTGAATGAAGCTGTTCGCCGCAGTCGTTAATGTCTGCTGTTGTTTCCTACGTATCCTTCATAGCCTGACATGAAGCGTGAAAACGCAGGTATTCGCATTAATATGTATTCGAAGACCATGAATCCGAGCAGCGCACATCCGATCCCGAGTGTCACATCTATTATGTAGTGGTGGGATGTGTATACGGCGGTAAACCATATTCCGAGGGTTATTATCCCCAGAAGGGTGCTTATCCACCACGGGGAGCGTGAACGGATGGCGTATATGAAAGCTATCAGGGTGTATGCCGAATGCAGGGAGGGCACGGCGGCGAAAACGTTTGAATTGCGTCCGTAAAGACCGTTGAATATGCCCAGTCCGGTAGCCTCGTCGAAAGCTCCCAGTCCGGCCACGTCGCCCGGTGTGCCGAGCAGGAAATCGAAGCCGTATTTCGCCACATACCAAGGGGGGGCGGCCGGGTGGATATAGTATCCTGCGAATCCTATCAGGTTCACGAAGAGGAATACGAGCGCGAAATGCAGGTATGCCTTTGTCTTGCCGCCGAAATACAGGTAAAGTCCGAAGAGGATCGGCACTGGTACCCAGCAGAGGTAGAAGAATCCGCCTGCCAAGTCCATCCATGGGATGGGGTGCGTCCTGAAGAATTCGTTTGGGGTGAGGATTGAGCCGTCAGCGGCGGCAATGCCGAAAAGTGATTTTTCAGTATTGTATATTCCCTCAATGTCAACCGGGTTCACCTCATAGTTGTGGACTATGTTCATCCAGTCATACGAGATTCCGAAAATGATGAATGGCAACAACGCCACTACCAGACGCCTTGTAGTCGGTGTGCTGAAAAACAGGATTGCCAACAGCAATGCTATCCATATGTGCTCAGGCCGAAACCCTATGCATAGGGCTGTGACGGCCAGCCATACGGCCAGCGCACATATCAATGTCAGTGATTCTCTCCTTGTAGGCACCCTCTTGCTAATTGATAATTATTAATTGCTAATTACTTAAGCCCTTTGCGGCATACGTCTATGCGGGCAAAGGCTGTAAGGTTTGCGAATACCGCGATTACGGCCATGGCAATTACCAGGATCGTGAAAGCCGTATTTGGGGTGTTGGGGGACAACAAGCCGGAAATTCCGCATGCAAGGCAGCCGATCGCCGTTACCACCACGCGTTCGGGACGCTGCATGAATCCAACCTTGCATTCAAGCCCTACTCCCTCGGCACGGGCTCGCACGTAGCTGACCATTATCGAACCCACCAATGCCAGGAATGCCACCAACGCCCCTATTATCCAGTGGTTCATGATCAGGTAATAGCTGAGCGCCCCAAGGGTGAACAGCTCACAGTACCTGTCGAGCACGGAGTCGTAAAGGGCGCCGAAACGGCTGACCATGTTGCCCAACCTTGCCACTTGGCCGTCAAGCATGTCGAACAATGAGAAAAGGATCGTTATGGCTCCGCCCCATGTGATGAGGTCGAAGCGCGGATTGCCGGTAAGCTGTGCCTCGTAGCCCGCATATGCTATTATGGCGGCTGCGGCTATGTTGCCGAGCAGTCCGATGGTGGTTACCATGTTGGGTGTTACCCCCATGCGTATGAGAAGTTTTACAAAGGGGTTTATTATGGCGTATATGCCTTGCTGTAGGCCGTCGCGTTCTTTCTTATAATTGTCCTTTATCATTTTTCTTCTATGGATTTTGTCATCTTTGATTGTCTGGTATTTTCCTTGCTTGTCTTATGTCTTTTCCTGTGTGGTGTGATGGAGTCCACGAACTTTATCGCGAAAGGATCAAAGCGTGTGTAGACATATACGAAGTTCTTTTGCAGCAGGAAGTTCCACGCGAGCGATACGATCAATGACACCGCGAGGCGGGCAAAGACGAAAATGCCGTCGGCCTTGAACCCGATCTGCTGCAGCCATCCGGCATGTTGCAGCAGGTGGTCCAGCGCCGTGGTGCCCAGAAGGTTCAGCAGGAAGCTGCCTCCCCATATCAGGAAGTATTTTACGGCCACCGCCTTTACGGAGCAATGCTCGGCGCGGAAAGTGAACTTGTAGTTTATGCAGCAGTTGACCACTCCTCCTACCACCAGCCCTATGGCGGTGGCAAGAAACGAGCGTAGCGGATCCTTGCCCAACGGCATGAAAACCCAGGCGTAGAATACGAAGCATACCCCCATGTCTATCCATGAGGCGATCTGGGAGGAGACCGACGAGCGCAGGAAAGTGAATATCCCCTTTCCGGTCATGAATTTGTCGGCTACCCGGCGTGTGAGGCTGCGGGTATCGTTCCCGCCGATAGCCTCGTTGTCCATGTTGTTGTCCTGGGTGGTGCTCATTTCTTGCGGGGATTATTCTGTTCTTTTATAGCCGAGATTACGGCTTTTGCTATGCTGGCGGCAGCTTCCGTGCGGCATGCCGAGAAACTTGGCCAGTCGTTGAAGTCTATGATGGAAAGTGAGCCGTCTGCTTGCTGGATGCATTCTCCCCCGTAGACCATGATGTTGAGTTCGCGGGCGGCCTTTCGGCAGATCCCTTTCAGCAGATCCTCGGTGCGCCGGTGCTCCTCTTTCTGCATCTTGGTGTCCTCGGGGTCGAACGGACGGAACCAATGGAAGAACGGCGTGCCTTCCACTCCGTAGAATTTCACGAGGTGTCCCGGGAGGTGCCGTGAGATCACTGCCCGTTTGAAGCCTCGCAGGAAATATTCCTGAAGCACGTCCTGTGCCTCGTGTGCCGAGCGCACATAGCTCACGTCCTCGGCATGCTGCGCATGGTAGTCGCCGCGCTTGATCCAGCACTGTTGCATGCCCAAGCGGATGAGCCGCTGTTTTACAACCTCGTCGGTGTCTACGACGATGCTCTCCGGATAGGGGATGTTGCTCCCGAGCAGGATACGCGCCTGCCTCTCGCGGATGCAGTTCTCTATGCCGTAGCCGGAGTTTATGACCAGCCGTCCCTCGTCCTCCAGATGCTGGAGGAGGTCTATGGAACGTTTCTCGCGGCACATGTTGATTATCACGGGCTCCTTGGCCTCCCCGGCTGCGAATTGCTCCTCACTGTAGATGTTGACCTCGCATCCGCGTTTGCGCAATTGCTCGGCCACGGTATTCATTATCGTGGCGTCGTTGCCTATATGATTCGGGGAAAACACCCCGGCGCGCATTATGGCTGCAATCTGCGTCGTGGCCATGGTCTGTAGGTTGATTCAAATTTGTCCCGACACCCTTTCCGACCGACAAAGTTAACGATTTTTTTGTGAATACGCGAAATCGGAGTGTCCGATAAGCCCAAAAACCGTCGGGGATGCGTGGCAACGGTTTCATGCACCTCCCGGGAGGTTCGCAGAGATCGGTGGCAAGGAGGATGGGGGAGACGCAAAACGGGCACACCGGGGTTTGTGAGGCCGGTGTGCCCGTGGTTATGAGTGACGGAGGAGTCTGTGCTCCGTCAGAAGGATTTTTATCTTACCGCCACTTTGGCTACATGCGATCCGGCGTTGACGATGTATACGCCGGGAGTGAGTGGCATGCGTACTACCGGGGCAGCCTCCTCGCGTGCTACGATACGTCCGTCGGCGGAAGCGACGGTAACAGTTCCCTCGGCGAGACCTTTCACGATCACCTCACCTGCGGCTGTGGTGATGGAGATGGCGTTGTCGCCGGATACTGCACCGATGCCTGACATGAGGATGTTGAATGCGTCGGAGGGGCGTGATTCGCCGTTCTCATAGACTGCGGTCACGAAGTAGGTGTATTCGCGGCCGTCAACCACGTTGGCATCCGTGAATTTCGTCTCTGTCACAAGGGCGTTGTTTATCTTCACTCCGTTGCGGTAGATGTTGTATCCCTTGACGGTTAGGGTGGCCGGTGCTCCCTCTGCCGGTACGAAAGTGATGTCGTCTATGAAGAGGAAGAACTTGTTGGTGGAGCGGCTGCGGATGGCGGCATACTTGGTGCCTTCCGGCAGCTTGAAGCGGTATTGTGTCCATGCGTTGGGAACGTCGGTTGCCGTACCTACAGTCTTGAAGTCCTCAGTGGCTGTGGTGCCTTCCGATGCGAGTACCTCGAACGTCTCAAGGTATTGCGGGTCGAAGCTCTTGGCATAGAAGCTGAGAGCCTGTGTGCCGCCGTAGAGGCGTGGAGAGATCGCCCAGTCGTCGCTCTGTACGCTTGATCCGCCGCGTTCCACATATTCAGATGCTATGTACTTGTTGCCGGAGTGGCCTACCCAGCGTTCTCTGCCGTTCTCGTCGAATCCTGCCCACTGGCTGTCTACCACGAACCATGACTGCAGTCCGGTGCAGGGGAATCCGGCGGTCTGGATGCCTCCGACAGGTGCCTTGTCCATGTCAACGAACTTCCATCCCTCGGTGGTGTTGCTCCAGCTCTCGGCGTTTTCAAATGTCTCGGTCACAGCTGCCGGAACGGCCTTTGTGAGGTCTGGAGCCGTCCATGTGAGGTGGATTCCCTCTTCGTTTGACACTGCAGAGAGGTTTTCTGCCACGGGAACGATAGGTGCGATGATGCCCACGCTTACGGTCTCAGTCTCGTTGTCGGCTTCGATCTGGTCGTCGCCGCATATGATGGTGGCATGGAAGTCGGCATACTCACCATCGGTAACGGCCAGTGTGGTCTCGAACGTAGTGACGGCGGTCTGGTTAGGCTCTATCTTGTCGCATTCTTTGAAGTCCACGAGGTCTTCGCCGTTCCAGAGTTCGACTGTGTAGTTGCGCACGGCGTTCTCGCCGGTGTTGGTCACTGATACTCCAATCTCGAAAGGCTTGTCCACGTCGGCCACCCCGGGGGCGCTGATTCGGGTTGCGGTGAGGTTGTACTCAACGTAGCTGCTCACGCGCAGGTTGTCTATGGTGTAGATCGCCAGTCCGGGATCCTTTGGCATGATGCGGAATATGACGCTTTGTCCCTCATAGTCCGTCAGTGGCACAACAACCTTGTTCCACTGGTTTGTGGGGCCTGTCTCGGCTACTACGTTGGACTGTACGGGCACGAATCCGCGGCCGTCGCCGTTGTCTGCCTGGATCTCCAGGGCGTTGCTGTATACAGCCGAAGAGCTTGAGTAGTTGTAGGTGTAGTATGTGAAGGACGGGTTGTTGAGACCTTCAAGGTCGATCTTTCCAGTCACGAGGGCTGTGAGGTCGTTGCCCCAGCATTCGAAGTATGCGAAACCGTTGTCCTCGTCCTGTGGCGTGATGCCCCAGTCGTGGAGGTTGGTGAACTGCCATGGCTCGTTGCCCTTGATGTAGTTGTAGCCGAAGATGGAGCTTATCTGACGATCCTTGAAGGATTCAGCCCATGGTGTGGCGTAGGGAGCGCCTACCGGCTTGTAGTCGGTAGCGGCCATCTTGTCTGATTCGCCGCCCGCTGTCACAGCGTAAACCCCGAACTGGCAGAATGCCTGTTCGCCTTCCGGCACTGCGGAGTATGTGAACGATGTCGTGGTGAGCTTGTCGGCGATGGTGTTCATAGAGCGGTCGATCACACGGTATGTTACGGCATCGGAATTGATGGTGTTGCCGTTGATATCGGTGGTGACGGCATCCCATGAGATGGTCACTTTGCCGCTGTTATCCTCTTCTATGAATTTTGCCGATTCCGGAGCCACAGGCTTGCGTGCTCCCACGAGGACTTCCATTTCAGTTGCGGTGCCGTCGCCGTACTTGTTGTATGCCACGGCGGAATATACGTGCGTGCCGAGTGTGAGGTCTTCCGCGCGGTCGGTGTATTCAACCTGTTCGCCGGCACCGATACCCTCGGTCAGGGTTGCTATTACATTGCCGTCGCGCAGGATCTCGATCTTGGTGGTGGCGCTTTCCCCTTCGAGTGGCGCTCCGGAGATGTCTGTGGAGGGAGCAGTAAAGGTGACGGTTACCTCTTTCGTGCCGTCTACGGGAGATTCGGCCTTGAAGTCTCCGCATGCGGCGGGAGCTTTGGCCATAACGCCGGATTCGATGGTGAATCCGAGCATGCTGAGGGTGTTGGATTTGCCCTCGGTCATGCCGTGGATGCCTATGTAGATCGTGCCGGTCTCTTCAGCGGCGATCTCGCCGGTGAGGCGTGTAGGCGTAGTGGCCTTGAGGGTGGCGGCCTCCACGAGGGTGTTGGTCATGGCCTCCGGTGTGGGTTCGGTGCCCCATTTTACCTCGAATGTCTCATCGTAGTAGCTTGAGGTCTTTACGTCTATGGTGAAGGGATATGCGGTTCCGGCCTTTACTTTTACTGCCGGTGTGATAGCCCAGTCGTCGAAGCCTTTGGAGCCGTAGAGCTGCAGAGCCTTGTCGTAGCTGCTGTATGTCCATTTTACGTTGTCCTCGTTGGCATCTATGATCGTCCATCCCGCGATGGATGTGCTGCCGGTGAATTCCCCGGTGAACGGCGGGGTGATGGGGCCGAGGGCGATGACGGTCGATTTCACGTCGGGTGCTGTCAACCCCTCGACGGTGGTGGAGAGCACGTAATAGTAGTCCGTGCGCGTCTCAGGCGAGGGGAGCTCGTCGGTGGTCTTGCGGTCGGTCACGTTTTCCACTACGACTTTCATGTCGGGGTAGCGCACTACGCTGTATGTGGCGGCTGAATAGTTCACGTTTCCTCCGTTGACACCCGTGGATGACGGTGACGACCATTGCAACGTGACGGTGTTGCCCGATATGGTGGTCTGGAACGAGCTTGGCGCCTTGGGTGAATCCGGGCCCACGAACTTATGGGTGCCTGTAGCGGGCGATGTCCCGTCTGCGTTCGATGTGGTCACGGTGAAGTAGTAGTTGTCTTTCTCAGGCATCTCTACCGGCACGTCCACGCGTTTGTTCGGGAGGCACTCGCCGGTTGCGATCTCCTTGCCGTTGGCCTTCACGGTATATGTGATGTTTTCCTCTGCGGGGAGAACCGTATTCCCTACGGTGAGGCGTGGGGATGAGAAACTGATCTTGCCGCTGAGCGATGTGCCTGAGAATGAAGTGCTGATCGATGAGATCTTGGCCGGCGCTCCCTGTGCCGGCTCCTCGGCTGTTGTCGGGATGTACATGCCGCAGAGTTGCTCCTCGTTGACGAGATCATAGATCTTAGTGGCGGTGGCGTTGGTTATGTCCACGCTGTAGAGGCCGTAGTCGGTATCTGTCGTAGCGCACCAGTACATCGTGTCCGTTGTACGGTCAATGGTGGCATCGCCGAGATACGTGGCTGACACCCCCGTGCTTCCGACGAGTGTCATTTCGCCGGTCTTGATGTTGACGCGGTACAGGTCGCCGTTCTGTTCGATTGCATAAAGTGTGCCGTCCGAGGAGAATGCGCATCCGCTCCAGGGGCGTTCGAGCGCACATATGGTTGCCGACGGAAGGAAGCGGTCGTAGTTCCAGCGCACGAAGTTGTATCCGTTGCGTTCGGGGTTGATGAAGCATCCGTATGCTTCGTCGCGCAGCGGGTCGTATGCCATCGTGGTGGCTATGTATTCTATTTTTCCATTGTACGGGCCGTCATACACCGTCCAGTCGGATGTGAGGTAGTTCAGTGTCACTATCTCCTCGAATCCCATTACCTCGCGGTAACGGTTTACGTAGTATTTGCCGTTGGCTTCCAGTCCGCCACCGGTAGCAAGTATTTCGGGATCGATGGAGAGGCGCGTGGGGTTCCATTCTGTGGTGTTGTAGCTCCACATGCCTTGTGCATTGTTAGGATAGACCACGCTGGCGTTGATTGTCACCCCGGTTGCCTCTGCAAGATCCGTCGCAGCGCTTCTCACAGGCGCTTTGGCTCCAGGTGCGGTTGCCGTGCCGGAAGCGAAGGCTGAGTTAGCCGATGCAGCCGTCCTTAATCCCAGAAGCTCTGCAAGGGGCTTTTGTACCAGAGGGGCTGCAGTGGCGCTGATGGCGCTACATAGTATAATTACCCCCCCCGTCAATGTAAATAATTTTCTCATTACAAGGATGATTTGTGATAAATATTAAGGAGTTAATTTCTAAAAGCTTGTTATAATCCAGCTGTTGGGCTTGGGATTTGCAAATATTTAATTGATAAAGACTGCTTCTCTTTTGCAAATATAGGGTTTGCGGCGACAATTTGCAAGAAATAAAGGTTAAAAATGAGAACGGCGTGCTCAAGCACGCCGCACAGGGGCAAATGATAAGTTATCTGCGGGGATCAGCGGGGGGAATAACCGAGAAGGGCCCGGCACAAAGGCTTGTTGTCGTGTACCAGTTCCGCCAATGTCACTTCCGCGGCATTGCATCCGGCAGATGGCTCCATATGGGCGAGGCGCACCTCTACAGGCTCGCCGTAGTATGCCTCATGCAGGTAGTTTATCTCGAAACGTGTGAGCCTGTTTCGGTCATGGTAGTCAAGGCTGCGGCAGTTCAGCAGGAGCTCTATGTAGCGTGATGAATTGACGTGGCGGTTGAAATCTATGTCGCAGTAAGTGAAGCGGTAATGGAGGGTCTCGTATTGGGTGAGGGGGCGCAGGCGTGCAAGCGGGGCTGCCGCGCAGGTCTTGTCGTCAGGGAAAAGCTCCTTTATATGGTACATGTGCGACATGTCTGCCGCCTGCCTGGTGTCGGTGTTGAGCACCGCCCATACGGTGCGTGCCCATCCGATGGTGGCTCCGTTGCCGTCGAGTATCTCGAAATCGCGGTCGGAGAACAGGCGGTTTATGCCGGACATCCACGTGCGCACGGTATAGTTCTCGTTGACGGTGGGGTATCGCTTCATTTCCACTCCCACGCGGGACAGTACCCATGTCTCGTGGCGTGTGACCAGGTATGCGTATCCGATCCCGACCTGGTTGGCGTGAAGTGTGGCCACCTCTATCAGGCGGTTGATAAGCAATGTGATGGGCATTCGCCCCTGCGGATTGCACTCCGCAGGGGTGAGGAAATAAGTGCGTTCAAAGATCTTTTCCATGCGGCAAAGTTAGTCAACTCCGGCATTTTATGCAATCAATGTCGTTTCCGGGGTTGCCTGTCAGAGGAGGTTGAGGCGGAAGCCTACCTGTACCAGACCCTGTGCTCCGAAGCCGAGTTCTCCGAAGATTGTCCATGAACGCGAGAGGCCGACCTGCGCGCCGAGTGGGGAAAACTGATATGCGAAGTATGTCTGGTTGTAGCTGTCGCCGTGGTGGGGCATCATATGCGATATTTCGGCACCCAGCCCTAAATGTCCGTATAGGGTGACGATGCTGTTGCGCCAGTAGTTGTAGCGCCCGTTGAGCATTATAGCATGGTACGCGATGGACGAATGATCGGGGCCTTTTCCGGCGGTACAGGAAGAGAAAGTATAGCTCGGGCCTATGTAGAAGTTGCGCAGCACCTGGAAATTCACACCCACGTTGAGCGCTCCCCATGCGTTGTTTACATGGTGCCATCCGTCGTGGCAGTCTGTGGCGTCCATCTGGGTATAGCCTCCGTAACTGAATGAAATATCTGTTTTCTGGGCAGATGCGCCGGCTGCCATCCCAAGCACCATGGCGAGCATAAGTAAAAGTTTCTTCATTGTAGTTTTGGTATTTTAAGTTTATATAACATCCTTATAACATCAGAAGGCTCTGAAAGGGTTCACGCCATGCCGGAAAAATTTCAGGATATAAAAATTAATCGTCCGTTGGCTGCATACGGGCAAAAAACTCCAATAGGAATATGCGTTGGATTTGTTGGTTTGTAAAATTTAATTTACCTTTGCTGCTAATTGAGCGTGAAAATGCGGACAAATATTAAATATTTATCGAATATGCAATTGCATATGCAATTTTTATGCATAATGTAGATAACCAATCGTTAAAATCCGTTTGAGTAAAAAATCTGATTTATAAGAAAACATCAACCAACATGAGAAAATTTTACACGACATTGCTTATGGCTCTGCCGTTTTTGGTAGCTGAGGCCGGTGTCCTTGACCTGCAGAGCAAATTGGAGCTGCGTAACCGTATGCATATGCGCGGCATGGAAGTTCCAATGCCGGCGGGGGTGCGTGCCAAGTCGTTCCAGGCGACCGCCAATCTTGCCGAACGTGAAAGCACGCTTGCCTTTGTGCGTATAGCCGACGGTTATACTGCCGAAGACCTTGAGGGCGCCGGGATCGAAGTCATGAGTGTGCGTGGCCAGGTTGCCATTGCTGAGATTCCGTATGACCGCGCGGAGGAGCTTGCCGCTTCCGAATGCGTGCAGCTCATTCAGTTCCAGCGCCCGGTAAAAGCGACCATGGATCTTGCACGTGCAGCTTCCGGCACTGACGTGATACATGCCGGTGGCGAGGGATTGCCCAAGGCATATACCGGCAAAGGTGTCATTGCCGGAATCGTGGATCAGGGCATAGACCCGAACCACGTGAATTTCCTTGATACGGATGGTGAGAACCGCATAAAATATCTCTCCCTGATGCGTTACAACGCCATGGGTACCGATGTGGCTCCTGTGTATTACGGGTCTGACGTGCTGGATGCGCGTCCCATAACCGATTTTACCACAGATGAGCCGTCGGCCTATCATGCCACCCATACCTTGGGGATAATGGCCGGGGCGTACAAGGGTGAGGTTGAGGTATCCAAGGGTGTCTCTCCTACTGGAAAGCCGGTTATGGAGAAGGTGTCCAACCCTTATTACGGTGTGGCGACCCAGTCGGATATTGCCGTATCGTGCGGTCTGCTTACTGACGTATGCATCGCATATGGAATAGATTACATGTACAGCTACGGGCGTCTTTACAAGAATATGCCCATGGTCTACAACCTGTCGCTTGGCTCAAATGTGGGACCGCATGATCCCAAGTCGGTGATGTCTGACTTTCTTGACAGGGTAGGCCAGGAGGCGATAATATGCGTTTCTGCGGGCAATGAAGGAGATTCCAAGGGGGCTCTTAACAAAACGCTGACGGATGCTGACAAGACTGTAAGGACGTTCATACATCCGCGTGTGTATCAGTATCAGCCAGACGGGACGACGGCCGAGACAATGAACACCTGGCGTTATGGTCAGATTGGGGTTTATGGGGATGACGACACCGAGTTTTCACTCCGCGTGGTAGTGTACCGCAAAAGTCGCGGTTACCGTGTGGCATACGAGATGCCGGCAACCGGGGAGGATGGCAACATGACATATTACTGGACTGCAGCCAACTCGAATGCAGCCGCCACAGACGTGATTGCTCCTGCCAACACACCTTTCGCGCAGTATTTTGACGGTTATGTGGCAGTTGGACGGGCCCTTGACCCCGCTACCAACCGCTATTACTGCACCATAGGACTTGATCTTCTGGACAAGGAGGACAATTACAAGGACAAGGATGGCAATTACCGCGATGCTGAGCTTCTGATAGGCATAGAGGTAACCGGCACGCCGGGACACCGCTATGACTTCTATACCGATGCCCTGACCACGAGCTTCGACAGCTACGGGGTGGAAGGTTTTACCGATGGTTCTCGCAACGGTACAATTTCTGACATGGCCGTGGGACACAACATAATCAGTGTCGGATCCTACAATACCCGCCAGGAATGGTATACGCTTGACGGAGCGAAGCCTTCTTATCCGGGTGACGGGTTCCGTCCGGGATATGCAAGCGACTTCTCTTCTTTCGGCACTTTGGCAGACGGGCGTAACCTGCCGGATGTCTGCGCTCCCGGATCGGCCATAATCTCATCCATGAGCACTCCCTATCTTGAGTATGTCGTTGAACAGCTTGCCGCACAGAACAATGTCAAGCTTACTGAGGAGATGAAGCGTGAATATTATGAATATCTCAACTCGGCACGCGCTACCGACGGATCAGGCAAAACGCATTACTGGAAGCAGGAGGTAGGCACCTCCATGTCCACTCCGTTCGTGGCCGGCAACATTGCCTTGTGGCTCGAGGCCGATCCCACCCTTACGGTTCATGAGGCTAAGGAAATAATTGCCCGCACGGCAGTACGCGACGAATATGTTGAGGCCGGGGATCAGGTGCAGTGGGGTGCCGGAAAGTTCAATGCGCTCGCCGGTCTGAAGGAGGTGATACGCCAGGCCGGAATCAATGGCGTGGGAGTCGATGGACGCAACGACCGCCTGATGGTCACCCCAGCTGGCAAAAATATATTCAACGTATTCGTGGGTGAGGCTGCATTCGTGGAAGTCACCCTCACTTCCATGAGCGGTAGCCGCGTGCTGACCGCTTCCGCCCCGGGCGATGAACTGACGCTTGACGCATCAGCCCTTCCTGCCGGCATCTATGTGCTTTCCGCCAACGGGCATTCCCAGAAAGTGACCATAAGATAATACAGCCAATAAAATACAATAAACCTCTCATATATAAAAATGAACCATATGTTTCAGAAATTGACGGCAGGAGTGCTTGTCTCGTTGGCAATGTGGGGTGCTCCCTCCGAGGCCATTGCGCAGAACGGTACCGAAAAGCCAATCATCACACTTAAGACCAACATCTACGACACTTACGGTGCCGCCAATAGTTTCCACATAGTGCTTGGGAGTACCGAGACTGATTATTTCGATGTGGATTGCGGATTTGGAATGGTTGAGGCTGAGGTAAGTCCGGCCGTGTTCGACAACGAGTCCCAGTCTATCATCGGTACTACCATACAATGCTGTGTAAGCTCTGAGGGGCTGGTTAAGATATACGGGGATCCCACCAAGATAGACTATATAGACTTTGAGGGATGCTATCTTGACTGGGTGGAGATGGATGATATCGTAAATCTTGAGATATTGGATCTACAGCACAATGAATTGAAGCGTCTGGACCTTTCCCCTTTCGAAAAACTCTATGCCGTATATCTGTCGGACAATCCGTTTACGGCTGAGACACCGTTGAAGATGGGATCCAACCATCCTGACCTGACTATTTTGGAATTGGACATAATAGACCATATGGATCAGTCGTTCAATCTGAGCGACTATCCGGCACTGGTCACTTTTGACGGATACCATAATTTCGGTCTATATAATATAGACCCTTCCGGCTGTCCGGAATTGCAGATGTTGTCGCTGGAACTGACACATGTGTCGTCCCTGGACGTGACCAAGAATCTCAAGTTGATGAGGCTCAACGTATCCGAGAGCCGAATCAAGTCCATTGATGTCAGCAAGAATACTTATCTTCAGCATCTGTTCGCTCAGCATGTCTCAGGAACTGTCAATACCGATGTGAAGATAGACGAGATTGACGTGACCCATAATCCGAACCTCATGATCCTTGATGTTGCCGGAAACAATCTGTCGTCGGTAGATGTGACGGCCAACAAATACCTGACCCATCTCAATATCCGCGACAACCATGTCTCCGAGATAGATCTAAGCAATAATACTAATTTGTATCTCGTGGATATCGCCAACAACGATTTCACGTTTGCAACACTGCCTGCTGTAGATCCGAATTGGGGAGAATACTACTATTTCCGTTCGCCGCTGCCGTGCGATCGCAGCTATGAGGTCGGAAAACCGATAGACTTCTCTGCTGAAGTGCTTCGTCCAAATACCCAGACCACGGCACGCGTATTCAGTGTCCCCTACGATGGGGAAGATGTGGAAATCTCTGCTGATGCATACTCGTATGCCGACGGTAAGGTTATCTTCAATGAGGTGCCTTCCGACTCCGTCTACATTGAATTCGCCAACTCGGCATTCGAGATGTATACGTTGCAGTCCGGCAAATTCAAGGTCAAGAGCGCAGCCGAGATGGGACAGCCGAGCAATGTATTTGAAATGAATGTATCCGGCCGTGGCACGCTCTCGTTCAAGGTCGGTGTGGATCATGCTACAAAGGATGCTCCCCGAGAATTTTACGTGCAGGTAGGGGATGGAGAGCGTCAGGCTTTCAGCGCCACTTCCATTGCGGCGCCGACTGAAAACAATGTGAGCGTCGCGCTTCCCGCAGGCGTCGCGGAGGCTACCGTGAGAGTGTTTATGCCGGAAAACTCCGTGATGACGGCTCTTGAGATCGTGGACATGCCGGTCATATCCTCAATGGATCTCACCCGTGCTACCGAGCTGCGTACCATTACCGTAAGCGGGTGTGCCCTTCCGATGGTAGACCTCAGGTACAACCGTTGTCTGACCGACATAAATCTCTCAGGCAACAGCCTTCAGGAATTGGATCTTTCAGGCATCTACGGCAATTATGAGAAGTTTGCCTTAAGGAGGCTGGATGCGTCAAGGAATGCGATAAAGACCTTCCACATTGTCGCACCAGGCTCGCTTTTTGACATGAATCTTTCATGGAACCAGCTTGCCGAGCTGTCCTTGAAGAATTATGACAATATCAAGCATCTGAATATCAGTCATAATGAGCTATGTGAAGATGCCGAATTGGCCTATCTGGGCAATGCCGTGACCGTGGATCTTTCATTTAACAATTTCACGTCGGTTACCACGGTGGAAATGCCAGCCCTCCAGAAACTGGACATTACCCACAACTTGCTTACCCTCGCCACAGTGCCTTATCTCCCTGGTCTGGATACCGAAACATATGTTTACGCACCCCAGAAGGATCTTGAACTGATGGCGTTCGCGCCTGCGATAAACCTTTCCGAGCAGAACCGCATCATAGACGGCAAGGGCACCCTTTTCGTTTGGAAAAAGGTGTCTGACGGTACTCCTCTCGTGCAGGGCAAGGAGGTGGATTGCGTCGATGGAGCCACACGGTTCCTTGATACCACTGTGGGAAAAGTTTATTGCGAGATGACAAACCCGGCATTCCCGGAGTTTACGGGAGCCAATGTATTCCGCACGACAGAAACCACGGTTACGGCTGCACCGACAAAGGTGGTAGCTTCGTTCACTACCACCTCCTCCGGCTACGGTGCCGAAGTCATATTCCGCGGGAATAAGACTACGGCCTTATATATAGACTGGCATGGTGACGGCAGCGAATACAAGCAGTATCCGGTTTCTGCAAATACATATATCTCCTATCCGAACCAGCAGACATTTGCCGGAGCAAATGTGAAAGTATATACATATGAAGAAGCCTCGGACATAACCGTATTCTCCATTTATGATACTCCGATGACAAACCTGGATGTTTCGCACCTGACTTCGCTTACCGCCCTTTCCATAGGCGGATGCGATATCGACGAGGAGAACATTGTTTTCCCTGCAGAGGCGCCGATCACTGAATTGAATCTTTCCGGTAACAAGCTGTCCACCATGGATTTCAGCGGATTTGAAGGCCTGCAGATTCTGAACATAAGCAATAATGCCTATACGACGTTTGATGCCTCCAAGATCCCCTCGCTCCAGATGCTATACGCTGACAACAACAAGCTCACGGAAATCACTTTTGACAATGCTTCTCTTTGGGGACTCTCAGCTGCGGGTAACGAGTTGACCGACATAGATCTGACGAAGGCTAACCGTATAAGTCAGCTTATACTCGCCAACAATCGTTTCAGCACGATAAATCTCAATCCCATAGCCCGCCGTCTGGTGGCACTGGCTCTCCAAGGCAATCGGTTTACCTTCGCCACGTTGCCACGACAGGCTTATTTCAGTTCATTGACATATTTCACATATGCCAATCAGGCAGAGGTAGAGATCGAGTGCGTGGATGGCAAGGTAGATCTTTCGTCGCAGGCAACTGTGGAAGGGATGCCGACTCAGTTCGACTGGTATCTCGGCGAAATAAGCTATGATGAGGAGAACGCTGTTATCGTGGGTGAGATGCTTGACGGCACCGGCGACAATCCGGAATATTCCATAGAGAATGGCGTGACATCATTCCATAGCACATTCGACGATACAGTGCGCTGTATCATGACGAACCAGATGTATCCCAACCTGACGCTTTACACCAATGCCGTGAATGTAGACAAGGCGGGTGTTGAAAACGTTGTTGCCGATGGAGAGGATGCTTCCGCGCCGGTGGACGTATACACCCTTACAGGCGTCAGGATTCGCGCTCAAGTTTCTCCCGCTGAGGCGACAGTTGGTCTGGCCCCCGGCGTGTATATAGTCGGAACCCGTAAAGTCGCTGTAAGATAACCTGTCTTACCATATAAAAAACATCAACCGGAGCCATTTTAAGATGTGGTTCCGGTTGATGTTTTTTTGTATGGCCGGTGTCGGATGCTCAGAAGATCACTTGGAAGCGAGCCTGGATGATGTTTACATGGCGGTCTGACGGTGCCAGGGCACGGTCGCGCACGGTGGTGTAGCTGTAGCGGAGGCGGGCGATCATGTACTTGTTGATATAATAGTTGAAGGTGCACGACGCGTCATGCGAGATGCCTCCGAATATGCCGGCGGAAGCATCGTTGGCATTGGTGTAATTGTACATTACTGCCATCTCGAGTGATCCGGGGGCAGGGGTGGCTATGCCACATTCCCCGTCGGAGTATACATAGTCGCCACCTTTGAGGATGCCGCGCAGGATGCCGTATGCTCCTTGGGCATGGTAATTCCCGAAACCGCTTTTTCTCCAGATGTTCATATAGTAGTACTGGGCTTCAAGTGCCATGCGTCCCCTGCCGAGAAGCAATTCGGGCGACATCTTGAACTGATCCTTTGCTTCGGGTATGTCTGCATCCAGCAGGCATACCTTGGATACGCGGGATGGGAAGTTGGAGGAGAAATGATAGCTGCTGTGGTTCTGCCCCTCCTTTTCGCTGTAGGTGGGGGTGGCATAGTTGAAGGAGCAGCCTATCTGAGCGAACCGTCCCGTTTCATGGAAGGGACGCCATACCAGGCGCGTCTGGAATCCGAAGCCTTGTTTCCCCATCTCTGAGGCGTTGCGTTTTATGGCCTCCCCTTCGACGAATGCGCTTGCGGCTGCGAAATACTGTCCCTTGTCGAACTGGTACATTATTCCGAGCGAACGGGGATTGGCATTGAAGAATTCATTGCTCGTGGCCTCCTCCTCTGTCTCCTTCATGGAGGAACTCGTTACGGAATTAAGTCCGAACTGCTGCACGAAGTATCCGGCTCTTAGGAGATTGGACTTGTTGAAGTCGTATTCCACATATATATCCTTCATGCTTACCTTGGAATAAGCGAATCCGAGGTCGATTTTGGCCTTCCACTTGCCGTAGCCGGCTTTTACCCCTATTCTCACGTCGGGAATGGCTACACCGCTTACGAAGCCTTCCTTCTCGCTTCCCGGCAGGTATACCGCCCCGTCTGCGAGTATGCGGCCTGTGGGCTTGATTGTGAAACTGTTTCCCGTGTCCTGTGCGGCGGCAGAGAGTGTAACAGTAGCCGCCACTATGCTGATGTATAATGGCCTCATGATAATTAGTAATTGGTAATTGGTGCTCCCCTTTTTCTTGCTTGTTCAGTTTCCCATTATTTATTCAGTGGGGGTAGGGGTGGGGATACCTTTGGCTACCTTGCCTTCCTTTTTGAGGCGTTTGAATTCGGCCTTTGCCTTTGCCAGCTGTTTGTTGAAACCGGGATCGGCATGGAGGCGTGCCACTGTGGTCGCTCCGGTGATGCGTCCGGCATCCACGTCGCTCTGGAAGTGATATCCGCATATCACGCGGCTCTCACCCATTTCATATCCGCGTTTCAGGATCTCGTTCTGGCGTTCGGGGTTTATCTCGGTGAGCACGAGTGCCGTAGCCCATCCGAGCGAGCTGTGGCCGGAGGGGTATGAGCCGTTGCTTGACAGTTCTGCCTGCTGCTCGGGGTTGCATGTGTCCTCCTCATAAAAGATGAATGGGCGGGTGCGGTCGTAATAACGCTTGGCTTCCCTTGTGCCGAGGTCGCCGGCATCCTCACGCATCCCTACGATCAGTTTGAGGATCTCAGGGGTGTTCTCCTCGTTGATTTCAACGCCAAACGCTTCGGAATAAGCTTTGGGTAGACCGTCGCCTGTGACCCGTGCGTCCTGTGCGGCTTGCTCGCCGCGTGCGGTCTTCCTTTGGAGTTTGCCCCAGTTGTAGCGTGCCTGGTCGTATAGGAAGAGGATGGATCCACCGTCGGGAGGGCCGGGCAGCAACCGCAGACTGTTGGGGCAGTCACCTTCCTGAAGGAAGAATAGTTCAGGTTCCGTGCGGTGATCCTTGATGTCGTTGGGGTTGAGGGGTGCCTGTGCCGAGATGGAGGCGCAGAATGTGACGGCGATGGCAGCTGCGAGCATTTGGCGCAGTGAGCCGGTGGAAGTAAGTCTCATTGTAGTAAAGTAAATAAATAGTTCTTCAATTGACAGGCGTTGAAATATCCCTCGTTGATAATCGGCGTCTGCCGTTCGCGTTAATTAGAATCAGGTAAGTAAAAGCGATGGTGGCGCGGCCGTCGCCGCCATCTAAAAATCTAACATGGCAGGGGCGGAAAAGTTCTTGGATAATCAAGTATAAGCGGAGAAACGCCGCGCATGAGCGCGGCGCACATGGGCTTGGCGGAAATGAGAGGGGATGAGAGGGGGAGAATCGGGGAAAGCGGAGAAATCAGGAGGCGGGGGTAGGGCGGATGGAGCGGAGGCGCGGGATGGCATAGAGCATCAGGAGCGCCGTGACCACGGTGGCGAGCAGGTCGGAGATGCAAAAGGTACTCCACACGCCGTCCAATCCCATGCGTCCCGGGAGCCATAGCAGGAGCGGGATGAAGAAGATGACCTGTCTGGTGAGGCTGAGGAAGATAGAGAGCCCGACCTTGCCGATGCTTTGGAAGTAAGTGGTGGATACGATCTGGAATCCTACCACGAAGAACACCATCATGCCCGTGCTTAATGCATGGCCTGTGAATTCCACGAGAGCCTGGTCTGCGACGAATGCGCGTGCTATGATCTCCGGGCAGAATCGCGCCCCTGCCCATCCTATGGCGCTTACTACGGTACCTGCGATTACGGCAAGCCGGTATACCGATAGCACCCTCTCCGGCGCTCCGTGTCCGTAGTTGAAACCCGCTATCGGCTGCATGCCCTGGCATATGCCGAGGATTATGCAGCAAAGCATGGCGGCATAGGTGACAAAAATGCCTGATGCGGCAATGGCTTCCACCCCTCCGTATTGCAGGAGCGAACGGTTTATCACTATGTTTATGAGACATGAGGCCACGTTGACTATGCAAGGTGCGGCGCCTATGCCGATTATGTTCCAGATTATTTTCCAATCGATGCCGAAGATGCCGCGACGGAAAGTGACGGGGCCATGGGCGGACTTGAAGAAATGCGCCATTACGAATACCATGCATACGGCCATGGCGATGTCAGTGGCTATGGCGGCTCCCTTTATGCCCCAGCGGAAAACGTAGATGAAAAGGGGCGCGAGAATGATGTTAAGCCCGGCACCGATGAACATGGTTACCATTGCCTTGACGGGATAGCCCGAGGCGCGCATTATGTTGTTGAAAGAGAATGTGAGGTTGGTGAGCATCAGGCCGGGCAGTATGTAGAGCATGAAATCCCGCGCATATGGGAGCGTGACCTCGTTCGCCCCGAACCATCGCAGGACTGTGTCCATCCCCAGTGCGAACGCCCCGATGTATATGACACCGATGCCGAGAGTAAGCGTCAGTGACGTGCCGAGCACTCGGGCGGCCCCTTCGTAGTCGCGTTGTCCGAGATGGATGCTGACCCGTGCCGATGCGCCGGCTCCGACGAGCACTCCGAGGGCGGTGGCGATGTTCATCACGGGAAATGTTATGGCGAGGCCCGCGATGGCCTCGGGGCCTATCACCTGTCCGATGAATATGCGATCGACGATGTTGTAGAGCTGCATTACGAGCATGCCCACCACTGCCGGCAGGGAGTATTTCCACAATAGCCGTCCGATTGGCATGCTTGATAGCTCGCGCAGGTTTTCGGTATTGTCGGGGGATGTATTGGCATCCATATGTGTCACTGAATATTTTGCATGGTTGGATTATGCAAAAATACTGAAAAAATTCCGTATTGTCCATTGTTGAACGGTAAGGAAAGGAGGGCTGCAAGGCGATTTAAGTTTTTTTTGATAAATTATTTAACGGAGACGTGGGAATTTGGCTAACTTTGCCCTCCGGTTATTTGTTCTTTCCTACAGGGGGAACTGCGCCATTGACTGCGCGGTTATTGCCCTTTAAAAATAACCGTCTGACAGACAATTAAAAACATTTTCCTCAATTATGGAAAACAACGAAAACAAAGGTCTTGATCGCATAAGCTATGCGTTAGGGCTAAGCATGGGCAATAATTTCCGTGCATCAGGTATCAACGAGATCAACGTGCAGGATTTTGCCGACGGCGTTGCAGCCGTGTTCTATGGCAGGCAGCCCAAGATGACATATGATGAGGCAAAGGCCGAGATACAGGCTTATTTTACCGAGCTTGAGAAAAAGCAGCGTGTCGCTGCTGAAGAGCTTGGCAAGCAGAATCTCGAACTTGGAGAAAAATATCTTGCCGAGAATGGCAAACGCCCGGATGTGAAGACCCTCCCCAGCGGTCTTCAGTACGAGGTCATAACCGATGGTGACGGCCCGATGCCGGAGGCCACCGATCAGGTGGAGGTGCACTATACAGGCAAGCTCATCGACGGCACGGTGTTCGATTCATCTGTCGATCGCGGTGTGCCGGCTACGTTCGGTGTCACTCAGGTGATCCCCGGGTGGGTAGAGGCGTTGCAGCTTATGAAAGCCGGTTCGAAATGGCGGCTGTTCATCCCGTCGAACCTCGCATATGGTCCCAATGGCGCTCCCGGTAGCCCGATCGGCCCGAATGCCACCCTTGTGTTCGACGTGGAACTTCTGAAAGTGATCGGTAAATGAGGCTTCGTAGGGTCTCTCTGTCGGTTGCATTAGGGGCGCTTATGGCAAGCGGCCTTGAGGCGCAGGATGGTGTGGCGGGTTCCTCCGGTGAACCGTCGGCACCTGTGGCTTCCGCGCCGGAGGTGCCTGCGGATTCATGTGCGGCGGCTTTTGCCACTGTCATGGCGGAATATCTGCGCCCTGAGATAGATAAGCAATTTCCGGGAGATACAGCGGCGATCGGGGAGTTCGTGAAGGGGGTGGAGCATGCGTTCGAGATAAAGAATGAGGATGCGCCTTACTTTTTCGGAGTGCGGAGCGGCTTTGCCTTGATAGATCGTGTGGAAGCCATGCAGGCCATGGGTTTCCCGTTTACTTCGTCTGAATTCTGTGCCGGTCTCGGGGCTGCCCTGCGCGGGTCTGCCATGGGATTCGACGTAAAGGGTGCGGATGAATTCCTGCGCGATATGGTGGAGCGTATGCGTCCGGCGCAGGAGGAGGCTGTCAGTCCCGAGTCCCAGAAAGAGTTCCTTGATTCGCAGAAAAGCCGTCCGGGAGTTTCGGAAACACCGTCGGGATTGCTGTTCGAGATAATAACGGAAGGGGAAGGTGACGCTCCGACGGATGCCGACAAGGTGAAGGTGACCTACATAGGCCGCCTTGCAGACGGCACTGTCTTCGACGAGACATCGCGTCCCATAGAATTTCCGTTGCAGGGTCTTGTGCCAGGTTTCAGTGAAGGGCTTAGGATGATGAAGCCCGGAGGTGAATACAGGATCTTCATTCCTGCAAACATCGGATACGGGGATCGTGGTGCCGCCGGTGTGATTCCTCCCGGTGCCGCGCTTGACTTTACCGTCAAGCTGCTTGACGTGATCAAGGCGCAGTGATGCCTTGGCCTGGTCACGGCGGCTTTCAGACAAGAAGATCAAAAACAGAAACAACTAAACAAAATATAGCTTGATATGAAAAAATTAATTTTGGCTTTTGGAGCCGCTGCCGTAATGGTCGCAGGCTTTAGCTCTTGCGAGAAAGGAGCTTCTTCCAATGCAAACGTAACTGCCGAAGACAAGGCTCTGGGCGATTCAGCAGCTACAATAATCGGTGAGTTTGCCGCAGCCCGCTCTGCATCGGACTACGCACGTCTGAAAGATATGCAGCCCGAGATGGCTAAGAAGTTCTCCAAGGCAGCCTTCCTCAAAGGCTTGAAGGAGGTTCTGGATGCCGATACCGCCGACATGGCTTACTATCAGGGTCTCCAGATGGGTCTTCAGCTTGTGAATCCCATCATCGGCATCAATCAGGAGGCCGGTGTCCCCATTTCAAAGGATGTGGTTTATGCCGCATTCAAGAAGGTATACGAGCAGGACAGCGTAGCCGACATGGGCGAGTATTACAACCAGTACCAGGATATTATGCGCGACCTTTCACAGCGTGCCGAGAAGAAGCGTGAAGAGGCTCTCGCACAGTCCGACGAGGCCAAGAAGAACCTTGAGGAAGGTGAAGCATATTGCGCCAAGATGGTAAGCGAGGGCTATCAGAAGACTGCCAGCGGCCTTGTTTACAAGATCGAGAATCCCGGTACCGAGCCCAAGGTTACACCTGCCGACCGCGTTGTTGTGCAATACACCGGAAAGCTGGTGGACGGCACTGAGTTTGACAGCAACGTCGGACATGCATCCGCAATGAGTGCCGGTCAGTTCGTTCCTGGTTTCAAGGAAGCTCTCTGCATGCTTGGCAAGGGTGGCAAGATGGTTGCCGTGATCCCTGCATCACTCGCTTACGGAGTCAAGGGTGCCGGTTCACAGATCGGCCCGAACGCCACTCTGGTATTTGACATAGAGGTTCTTGGCATCGAAGCTCCCAAGAAATAAGGCAGATATATTCTGACCATCAAAAATGACGCGTCCGCAGCCGGACGCGTCATTTTTTTTGTTAATTATTCCATACAAGACGGTTAATTAACATTACTTAAGCGGATTCCCGAGTGTGCATTTCTGTTATGTGTATATAGCACTCTTTGTAAAACGATAAAACTATTGGATTATGGGAACTCGAAAAGATTTTCAGGAAAGGCTTCCGGAACATCCGGAACCGTTGAGGCTGCATCAGCATGAAGAAGAAAGTAGCCGTTCACGTGTGGCTCGCAGGATCGCTCCCGCAGCACGGATGCATGGAGCCGGCTCTTTCGGATGGGCGGCGTTGGCAGTCATAGCTGCCGTGGCCATGGTAGGTGCGATATATTTTTTCGCCCCAAAAGGGGGAAATACCTCCGGTAATATGATGGCTCGGGGCGCTAATGGAGCTGTGAGTAAGGTGATTGTTCCCGCAGATGCATATGCGGAAGTGGTACAGGTTACTGAGGTTCCCTCAGATTCTTATGCAGCTTCTGCTGCACAGGCAGATGCCGCTGCGGATGCTACCGATGACGGTTCGGAGGTCGTAGTGAGTGAAAACGAGGATGCAGTTTACCTGTTTCCGTTGAACGGATCGGATATCGCTGAAGATGCCGACCTGAATAAGGTCGCCGCTGAGGCAAAGCGATCTGGCGCTGATGTGACTGTAGCTGCATATACCGATGAAAGCGGAAAGGCATCGTACAATCAGCGCCTCAGCGAGGAGCGAGCCAGAAAGGTGGGTGATTACCTTGTGGCGCATGGCGTAGATCGGAGCCATGTCAAGACCCGTGGCATGGGGCCGACCGATGCCTATCCAACTCCCGCGCTCAACAGGCGTGCCGAGGTGCATATAGGCTCATGACACCTTTGTGAATCATTGATATTCGGCATACGGCTGCGGAGTCTCGCATTCTTTAATTGCGAGACTCCGCAGCCGATTTTTTTCTTTGCGTTTTAAACGAAAGATTGCTAACTTTGTAGACATATTTCTCATAACCATGAAAGAAACCAATCTTGGGAGAAGGGACTTTCTGAAAGCTCTCGGTGTGGCAGGCGCGGGTGTCCTTGCCGCCACCAGTCCCTGGCTCTCCGCATTTTCTGAAGTGAGTCATACAGCGAAAGATCGCTGTCGTATCGGTGTGATCGGCCCGGGATCGCGCGGTCAGTTCCTCATGGGTTTCCTCGCACAGAATCCCAAAGCCGATATTGTGGCTATAGCAGATGTATATCAGCCCTCCATAGACGGTGCGCTCAAGATAGCGCCAAAGGCCAAGGTTTATAAGGATTACCGCCGCTTGTTGGCCGATCCCGAGGTGGATGGCGTGATTGTGGCCACTCCGCTTAACACCCATTACGGCATAGTCATGGATGCGTTCGATGCAGGAAAGCATGTGTACTGCGAGAAGACCATAGGCTACACGATGGAAGAATGCTTCAACATGTATGAACGTCACTTGTCGTCGGGTCGCCTTTTCTTTACCGGCCAGCAGCGCCTTTTCGACCCACGCTATATCAAAGTTATGGATCTGGTGCATCAAGGCACGTTCGGGAAGATCTCTGCCGTGAACGCGTATTGGAACCGCAACGGCGACTGGCGTCGCGAGGTACCTGATCCCTCTCTGGAGAAATTCATCAATTGGCGACTGTACGGGGAGTCCTCGCGCGGGCTTATGTCGGAGCTTGGTTGCCATCAGTTGCAGATAGGCACATGGGCGTTCGGGAAGCTTCCCGATCGTGTCATGGGACATGGCGGCATCACTTTCTGGAAAGACGGACGCGAGGTGCATGACAACGTGCATTGCATCTTCGGATATGACACCGGCGAATCACTCACTTACGGATCTGTGATATCCAACAAGTTCTATGGCCTGGAGGAGAAAATCATGGGCAACCTCGGCACCGTGGAGCCTGAGAGCGGCAAATATTACTTCGAGGAGGTGGCTCCTGCTCCTGCTTTCCTTCAGATGGTCAATTCATGGGAGAACGCCCTGTTTGAAGAGATCCCATTTGCCGGGACGAGCTGGGCACCGGAGACCGCCAATGTCAACAAGGGTGAGTTTATCCTCGGGGAGCGTCCCAAGACCGACGGCACATCGCTGCTTGTGGATGCCTTCGTGGAGGCTGTGATAACGGGTAAGCAACCCGCCCGTATAGCCGAGGAAGGCTATTATGCCAGTCTGCTTTGTCTTTGGGGACACAAAGCCATAGAGACCGGCCAGGTGCTTCCTTTCCCGGAGGAATACAAGATAGACTATGCCGCCTACGGCACGAAAAAGAATAACCCAACCGATACCGATACGCTCGCATGAAAGATATAGTGCTTACAGGCCGTCGCCAGAAAAAGGAACTGCTCTACCTGCTCGGTTCGTTCGTGGCGGCCAACCTCTTTAACCTCGGGGCAATATTGTATTACGGATCGCCGATGACAGAGATGTTCACATCGTTTTTCTACGTGCTTGTGTTCACCCTGTTCATATATGCCCTTACGCTGATACCGCGCTTGCTTTACAATCTGTTGAGAAAGAAGCGGGCAACAAATTGAAATACTAATACCTAAGACTTAATATGACAAGCAGAAGAGATTTTCTCAAGACAATGGGAATGTCTGCCGTGAGTGTGGCTCTCGGCGGGATGGGTGGCGCAATGGCCACTCCGCTTACCTCCGACCAATGGGCTTCGGCCAAGAAAGACAAGGTGCGTATCGCCTATATAGGCATAGGCAATCGCGGCGAGCAGAATATAGATGAATTCGCCCGTACCGGCATGGTGGACGTGACAGTCCTCTGCGACATAGACATGGGAGCGGCTCACACCCGCAAGGTGATGGGCATGTATCCCAAGGCAAAGCGTTTCCGCGATTTCCGCGAGATGTTCGAGAAGGCCGCCGGCGATTTCGATGCCGTATGTGCCTCCGTGCCCGACCATATGCACTTCCCCATCGCCATGCTCGCCATGGCCAACGGCAAGCATATATATCTGGAAAAACCGATGTGCCGCACGTTCCTCGAAGGGGAGCTCATGATGGCTATGGCTCGGAAGAATCCGCATGTGGTCACTCAGGTGGGCAATCAGGGACATTCGGAGGGTAATTACTTCCAGTTCAAGGCATGGAAGGATGCCGGCATAATAAGCGATGTCACAGCCATTACGGCTCACATGAACAATCCCCGCCGTTGGCACGGATACGACGAGAAGATGCTGCATATGCCCGGCTTTGAGACTATGCCGGCTGACATTGACTGGGACACATGGACAGGCCCCTGTGCATACCACGGTTTCTCGGACAAATATCATCAGGGAAACTGGCGCTGCTGGTACGATTACGGCATGGGTGCCCTCGGCGACTGGGGCGCGCATCTGATAGATACCGCACATGAGTTCCTTGAACTCGGGCTTCCATATGAGATTGACATGAAGTATGCCAAGGGACACAACAGCTACTTCTTCCCTTACTCTTCGACGATACTGTTCCGTTTCCCCGCCCGCAACGGCATGCCTCCGTGCGACATCACGTGGTACGACGGCATAGACAACCTGCCGCCGCTTCCGGCCAACTACGGTGCCTCGGAGTACAATCCCGACGTGCCCGCCACCAATCAGGGAAATACACCGGTGTCGCAGCTCAACCCCGGCAGGATCATATATGGACGCGACCTTACTTTCAAGGGGGGCAGCCATGGAAGTACATTGAAGATGATCCCGTCGCAGAAGGCCAAGGAGATCGAATCGAAACTTCCCGAGGTGCCTCAAAGTCCCTCGAACCATTATCAGAACTTCCTTCGTGCATGTCTCGGACAGGAAAAGACCCGTTCGCCGTTCGAGATAAACGGTGTGCTCAGCCAGGTGTTCTGCCTCGGTGTCATAGCGCAGCGCCTGAATACGCGCCTGTTCTTCGATCCGCGCACCAAGCAGTTTACCAACAACGAGTTCGCAAACGCCCTGCTTTCAGGCATGCCTCCGCGCAAGGGTTGGGAGGACTTCTACAAGATGGTGTGATAAACCTAATTTGAATAAATAGTTGCAATGAAAAAGAACTGTATAATGTTGCTGTGCCTGCTCTGCGCCGCAGTGGTTTCGGCACAGAACTGGCAACCGCTCTTCAATGGAAAGAACCTGAGCGGGTGGAAGAAACTCAACGGCAACGCCGAGTACAAGGTGGAGGACGGTGCCATAGTGGGTGTGTCAAAGATGAACACTCCCAACACTTTCCTCTCCACAAAGAACAAGTATGGTGACTTTATCCTTGAATTTGATTTCAAGGTGGACGATGGTCTCAATTCCGGAGTGCAGCTCCGCAGCGAGAGCATCAAGGATTATCAGAAAGGCCGTGTGCACGGCTACCAGTTTGAGATAGATCCGTCAGACCGTGCATGGTCGGGAGGCATCTATGACGAGGCTCGTCGCGGCTGGCTTTACCCGCTTACCAAGAATCCGAAAGCAAAAAGCGCCTTTAAGCGCGGCCAGTGGAACAAGGCTCGTGTGGAAGCTGTGGGCAACCGCATCTCCACATGGATCAACGGCGTGCCTTGCGCCAACCTGTGGGACGACATGACACCCGAGGGGTTCATAGCCCTGCAGGTGCATGCCATAGGCGATCCCTCACAGGAGGGCAAGCAGGTGGCATGGCGCGACATTCGCATTTGCACCGAGGATGTTGACAAGTATGTCACTCCTTCCGCCGCTCCCGAGGTGAACGCGATCCCCAACACGCTTTCTCCGGCTGAGATAGCCGACGGATGGAAGCTCCTTTTCAATGGAAAGGATAGCGAGGGATGGCGTGGTGCCAAGCTTGACGGTTTCCCTGAAAAGGGATGGGTGATAGAGGATGGCATACTCAAGGTGATGCCTTCCGACGGAGGCGAGTCCACCAATGGGGGCGATATTGTCACAACGGATAAATACAAGAATTTCATCCTGTCGGTGGACTTCAAGATCACTGAAGGTGCCAACAGCGGCATCAAGTATTTCGTGGATCCGAACCTCAACAAGGGTGAGGGATCGGCAATCGGTTGTGAGTTCCAGATCCTTGACGATCTGCGTCATCCCGATGCGAAACTGGGTGTGAAAGGCAACCGCAAGCTCGGTTCTCTTTACGATCTCATCCCGGCTCCCGAAAATAAGCCGTTCGACATAAACAACTTCAATACCGCAGTTGTGATTGTAAGAGGCAACCATGTGGAGCATTGGCTCAACGGGGAGAAACTTCTTGAATACAACCGAAACAACCAGATGTTCAATGCGCTGGTGGCTTATAGCAAATATCGTGATTGGCCTAATTTCGGAAACCATGACACCGGCTATATCCTGCTGCAGGATCATGGCAACGAGGTTTGGTTCAAGAATGTGAAGATCAAGGAACTGCCTGACAAGGCACCCCGCGAGAGAAGACCTCGTAGAAGATAAGCGCGTAAGCTGATGCCTCATGTCATAAGGCAACTTCCGTCGGGTAATACTGCCCTGTATGCTTGGTTCCAGGCCATGCATACACGGGTGGATCTCCTGCTGAAAAGCTCGTCCGGTGATGGCGATATGCTTCTTGGTATCGCCGGGAAGATTAAGGCTCTGATAAATGACATAGAACGTGCCGGCAATTGTTTCGATCCGGAGAGTGAATTGTCGCGGTTCAATGCCCTTGAACCCGGTAGACGGATGCCCGCGGGAGGCTATCTGCATGAAATGTTATCCCTGTGTCTGCACTACAATGTGCTGACACAGGGAATTTTTGATGTTTCCGTAGGTTCTCCCTGCCATACGCGGGATACCATAAGTGAATTGCATGTGGAGCCTGGGGTAGAGATATGGCGTGGTAGCAGGGGACTGTATATTAACCTTTCCGGTTTCATAAAGGGGTATGCGCTTGACAGGATACGCATGCTCCTCAAGGATATGGGTATCCGGGATGCGGTGGTAAACATGGGCAACAGCTCCGTCATGGCCATGGGAGATGTGCCTATGGATCTTGCTGACGGTTGTATCACCACTTCCGGCAATCCTCCCGGACGCTTGCTACAGATAGTCAATCCTCTTACCGGAACAGTAGTTCCCACCGCAGGTCGTGTTGAAGTTTCCACTTCCGGTGGTGCCGAGGGGGAAGTCCTCTCAACGGTTCTCTTCATTGCGGGAGACGATCCTTACTATGAATCGCTCCTGCGCTCCCGTTTCGATATTCGTTACATAAAACGACTGAGTTAGGTATCAAATATTCATCAATCATGATAGACTGCAGCACATTGAAAAAGATCCCTTCGAGGGAGGATCTCGTGAGAATAATGCACGGTTGCGAGGAGACGGGCAATAAGGTGCTCGAAAACTTGGATTTGTCTGAATGTGGGGTGTCGAATATGAACTTCGACGGGTATGAGATCCGAAATGTAGCTTTTTCCCGTTACATCCCTACCCGCGAGGAGAAAAAGAAGTTGTGCAACCTGTCGTTCGTGGGTGCCGGAATGTGCAATGTCTCATTTGCGGCAGCCATACTGGAGAGATGCAATTTTGACAGGGATGCCGGCAGTGGTCGGGAGAATGTCATTGAAGAGGTTGATTTCTTTTTCAGTGAGTTGTCGGTGTGTCGTTTCCGCAATGCTCACCTGAAAGTAGCAGATTTCCGTTATTCCGTCCTGAACAACTGTTCATTGTCAGGCTGTAGGGTCGAAATAGGCGACTTTTATATGTGTGCCTTCACTGGGACTACGACCTTACTGGGTAGCAAATTCAGCTATTGTAGCCTGTCAACGCTTGTCTTTGAGCATAATTGCTTGAAGATAGAGAATATAGACCATCTCGTTCAAGACGATTATGAAAAATACCGGTTCATGATAGGGAAGACGAGCGGACGATTGCATAACCCATGTCGCCCGAAAGGGAGCGGTGCCCACAGGAGGTGCCTTATGGAAAGCAACAAGCTGGAAACTCTGAGCGCACTGGCTCGGGAGGGCGCGTCGGTGTATCAGGCATTGAGTGGAGCCTATGCCGGCAAAGGATTCAACCGTGATTCCAACATTGCATATAAGCGTTTTTGCGATAGGCGCATGCGGTATCACAGTATTGAAATGCGTCGTGAGTCTTCATGGAGAAAACGGGTGAAGCATGGGTTTGATTATCTGAAGCATATGGGGATATGGAGTTTGGGATACGGTTACCAGTGGTGGAAGGTCATGACTCTTTTCCTTCTTCTGGCGCTTGCGGGTGGACTGTACCTGCATTTACACGTGCCAGAGATGGATGCGATGGAGGCATACGCACGTAGCCTGAACAATTCTTTGGGGCCTCAGGAGTCGTTCGCCGAGCAGGTAGGGAATTTCATATCCTCAAGCACCCACTCGGCATTGGGATTGTTGATCGTAGGTTTCCTTGGATTTATACTGGCAAACAAGGTGCGCAATAATTCATGATTCCTGGGAGGGATCGGATGAGGCGCGGGCATCCTTGAATTTCTGTTTCATTGTGGGGTTGCCGTGGGTGAGCTTGCGGATGGTGAGTGCCTCCACCTTGTCATTGGCCAGGCGCAGGTTGTTCTCTGAACCGACCAATGCGTCGCGCACTTTCTGCAGTTGGGATATGGAGTTGTCTATGGCCTTGATCGCATCATTGAATTTCTTTGATGCTTGCATGTAGTTGTAGCCGAATCCTTCACGGAACTTTGCAAGTTTTTCCTCGAAGTTTGTGATGTCGATGCTCTGGCGACGTGCCACTTCCAGTTCAGCTTTGTACTGTGCGGCTTGTCTGGAGGCTTTGGTAAGGAGGGCGATGATGGGGAGGAAGAACTGAGGGCGTACCACGAACATCTTGTCGTGTATGTGCGATACGTCCACTATGCCGTCGTTGTAGAGGTCGCTGTTCGGTTCGAGTAATGAGACCAGTACTGCATATTCGCATTTCTTGCAGGTGCGATCCTGGTCAAGCTTTTTGAGGAAATCGGTATTGCGATGTTTGGTGGCGGTTTCGTCTGCTTCGTTCTTCATCTCGAACATTATGGAGATATATTCCACCCCGTCGATGTAGTCGCGGAATATGAAATCACCCTTTGAGCCGGAAGAGGCATCATTGTCCTTGTCGAAAAATGCCTGCGGGTAGGCGGTGGCGCGTATGCGGTTGAACTCGTTCGCGCAGTGTATCTCCAGTGATTCGCCTATCATTTTTGTGCTCATGCGCGCTTTCATGTCGCGGTAGAGTTCTATGGCGGCATCCTTTTCCCGTATGATGGCTTCGTGGCGTTCGCGCATGCTTGCCTCGCGGAGCATGGCTTCCGAACGCACTGTTGCAACTTCGTTTGTTATGCGGGCTATCTCGTTTTCCTTTTTCCGGATCTCTTCCGATGCTTTCTGGCGTTCCTCAAAGAGTGCCATTCGGCGGCGGTCGTCGGTGTTTGCAAGTTCGCCTTTCAGGCGTGCGATCTCGGCATCTCGGCGTGCAAGATCGGCGGCCATTTCCAGCTCGCGACTCCTTACAGCGGTCTCTATCTGGTTGTTAAGTGCCTCTATCCTCGCTTTACTTTCAGCTATCTGCATGTCGCGTTGGTTGAGCTGTTGCCGGAAACGGTTCTCCTGCTGTGTTGACAGCGATGCCGCCTCGGCCTGTATGAGTTTGCGGTTTTCGGCGGTGCGTCTGTCAAGTTCCTCCCGGAATGCGGCGTTGCGCACCTGATTTGCGATTGATTCAAACATGTCTTCGTCTACGCTGAACACATGTTGGCAGTGCGGGCATTTCAGTTCCTTCATCTTATGCTGTCATGTAGGTTTTGTCAGTGGCAAATATAGCATTTATTCCTATAAGTTGTCCAACAAAATTAATTTAAATGAAAAGGCTGTGGATGCGGATGCAATGAATTTTCGTGAAATTTTGGAGGGAGAGAAAATTAGCGCTATATTTGTGAAATGAATGGAGAGGATGCTTCATCCTATTTCACAATTACAGGTACTGATGAGAACGAAATATAAAAGAGTGCTTTTGAAACTGAGCGGTGAGTCGCTCATGGGTTCGCAAGGGTATGGAATAGATCCGGTGCGTCTGGGACAGTATGCAGAGCAGATAAAGGCTGCTTCAGAAGGAGGCACGCAGATTGCCATTGTCATTGGCGGGGGTAATATTTTCCGTGGCATGCAAGGGGCTGCCAAGGGGTTCGACCGTGTGAAGGGTGATCAGATGGGCATGCTTGCCACGGTGATCAATTCGTTAGCCTTGAGTTCCGCGCTTACGGCCATTGGTCAGAAGGCACGTGTCTTTACGGCCATCAACATGTACCCCATAGGGGAGTATTACAGCAAATGGCACGCCATAGAGGCTATGGAGCGCGGTGAGGTGGCAATCCTTTCGGGAGGCACCGGCTGCCCGTTCTTCACGACCGATACCGGTGCTGCTTTGCGCGGTGTGGAAGTGGAGGCAGATATGATGTTGAAGGGCACTCGCGTGGACGGCGTGTACACTGCGGATCCTGAGAAGGATCCGACTGCCACTAAATTCAGCGAGATCACTTATGACGAGGTATACAACCGCGGCCTGAAAGTGATGGATCTCACTGCCACCGCCCTATGCAAGGAGAATAAGCTTCCTATCATAGTGTTTGACATGGATACGGTTGGAAATCTCGCCAAAGTGCTTGAGGGCGATGCCATCGGCACGCTTGTCTATTGATCAGGTAATTAATAAAACAATATAATAAAATGACAGATCCCAAGACCTACCTCGACCCGGCCGAGGAAAAAATGGAGATGGCGGTTGCCTATCTGGACGAATCGCTCGCGCATATCCGTGCCGGCAAGGCTAATCCCAGAATCCTGGATGGAATACGTGTGGACTACTACGGTTCGGCGGCTCCTATTTCAAATGTAGCAAACATATCGGTGCCGGATGCCCGTACTATCGCCATAACCCCGTGGGAGAAAGCCATGTTCAAGGAAATAGAAAAGGCTATAATCAATTCCGAACTTGGCATAACCCCTGAAAACAACGGTGAGGTGATACGCCTTTCTATACCTCCATTGACGGAGGAGCGCCGCAAGATGCTTGTAAAGCAGTCCAAGGCAGAGGCCGAACAGGCGAAAGTGAGCGTGCGAAATGCTCGCCGCGATGCCATCGAGGGGCTTAAGAAAGCCATAAAGCAGGGGATGCCCGAGGATGTGGAGAAAGATGCCGAGACTTCTGCACAGAAGCTCCATGACCGGTTCATGAAGAAAATCGACGAGCTGTTTGCGGCCAAGGAGAAAGAGATCCTCACCGTGTAAGGCAAATTCCAAGCAGTCAGACCATATTAAATAATTGACAGGGAGACCGGTTTTCTTTCGGGAAACCGGCTCCAGTTGTTTTGAAAGCCATGCAGACGATACTTTTTCATTCTACGATTTTCGGGCCGATACATTCGCGCCGTCTGGGCACGTCGCTTGGGGTAAACCTTTCTCCGGCCGACGGCAAGGTTTGTTCGTTCGACTGCCTCTATTGTGAGGCCGGATTCAATGCCCAGGGAGCCGGCCGTGCCGGATTGCCTCCGCGTGATACCGTGTGCGCCCTGCTTGAGGCCAAGCTCAGGGATATGAAGGATAGCTGTAGCAGTTTGGATGTGATAACTTTTTCCGGTAATGGCGAGCCTACTATGCATCCCGACTTCGAAGGGGTGGTGGAGGATACTCTCCGGTTGCGTGACATGTATTTTCCGGATGCAAAGGTGAGTGTGTTGTCCAATTCCACGCGTCTCGGGAGCGAGGCGGTATGCCGTGCGCTTATGAAGGTTGACAACAACATATTGAAACTGGACTCTGCCATTGATGAGACCGTGCGGCTGATAGACCGGCCAAATTCGCCGGATTTTTCTGTGGCATCTGTGGTGGAGAAGTTGAAGCGTTTCGAGGGACAGGCCATAATACAGACGATGATGCTCCGGGGAGAATACGGGGGGAGAACTGTTGACAATACTACCGAAGAGGAGGTGTCCGCGCTTATTGAAGCGTACCGAGCAGTCAGGCCGCGTGAGGTGATGCTTTACTCGCTTGACCGTCCGACCCCGGCAAAGGGGCTTGTGAAGGTTGAGATCGGGGAGCTTTCCGGAATCGGACGCAGGATAGAGGAGGCTACGGGGATAAAGGTGCAGGTGAATTGACGGTATGGATGATATGATCAGGAAGATGCCGGCTGCAGTGATTCCGCCACCGTTGAAGGTAGGTGACCGCATTGCGATAGTTTCGCCGGCATCAAGGATTGCCCCCGAATTGATTGACGGGGCTGCGCGGATGCTTGCGCAGGAGGGATATGAGCCGGTGGTGATGCCTCACGCCAAGGGGAAATGTGGCTCCTTCAGCGCCACTGCCTCAGAGCGTCTGGCGGATATGATGTCGGCGCTTGAGGATGACAGTATCCGCGCAGTACTCTGTTCACGTGGGGGATACGGTGCCGTCCATCTTTTGGAGGAACTTGATGCTCTGCCTGCCGGATGTTTCAACAAATGGCTCGTAGGTTTCAGCGACATAACCGCGCTTCATTGCCTTTGGATCAGAAAGGGGGTTGCAAGTCTGCATGGAGCCATGGCGAAATACCTGATGCGGGGTAATGATTTCCAGTACTATGCGCGTGAGATGGGGATTCTTTCGGGAGCGGGCGACAAGATGCGGCGATATGCATTTAAGGGGCATGCATATAATTTTAAAGGGGAGTGCACGGGTAGGGTCGTGGGGGGGAATCTCGCCGTTCTTGGGGGACTTGTCGGCACGCCGTTCGATCCCGTCGGCGCTGGTGACATATTGTTTATCGAGGATATAGCGGAACCGATATACAAGGTTGAGCGGATCTTGTGGCAGTTGAGGCTTCGCGGTGTGTTTGATCGTATCGGCGGTCTGATGGTGGGAGCTTTCACGGAATATCGGCCGTCGGCGGATCATCCTGACATGGAGACGATGATCAATCGGTTCATGGGCGCGTATGATTTTCCGCGTGCCTATGGGATACCTTCCGGGCACATAGAGGAGAATAGCCCGCTGATATTAGGATCGGAGGCCACCCTCGCTGTCGGTGACAGTTCGGTTGACCTCCGGTATGATTGAGTGTTTGTTCGGGATTATTTGTATCCGAGCCGTTTTGCGACCTGCTTGAGCGTCTCCCGCGAATTGAGGAGCTGTGAATAGCATATGCCGTCGCTGCATTGTCCGCCCAGGTTGGCAAGGTGTCCGGCATATTTCTCCCAGTCTGTAATGGGTCGTCTGCTCACGCCTGATTCCATGGCGGCGCGGGCTACTGCCGGTGGAATGGTGAGTATCAGGCGGTTGTCCATAGGCTTGGGCAATATGTAGTCCTTTCCGAATTCCATGTCAGGATTGCCGTATGCGGTTTTTACCTTTTCGGGGACAGGTTCTCGTGTCAGGCGCGCTATGGCATGGGCTGCCGCAAGTTTCATCGGCTCGTTGATAGCAGATGCCCCGCAGTCAAGTGCCCCTCTGAAAATGTAAGGGAAGCCGAGCACATTGTTTATCTGGTTGGGATAGTCGGAGCGTCCGGTAGCGAAAATAAGGTCAGGGCGTGAGGCCATGGCCAGATCGTATGCTATTTCCGGGTCGGGGTTGGCAAGGGCGAATACAATCGGTTTGGGTGCCATGGAGCGGATCATGTCCGGTGTAAGTACGTCGCGCACGGAGAGGCCGAGGAATAGGTCGGCATCAACCATGGCTTCCTGCAGTGTATGGATGTCACGTGTGGTGGCGAATTCGAGTTTCTGTGCCGACAATCCCGGGCGGTCGGTTCGTATCACTCCCTTGGAGTCGCACATGACTATGTTTTCGCGCCTTACTCCCAATGCGGTATACAGGCGCGTGCATGATATGGCGGCGGCTCCGGCACCGTTGACAACGACTCTGAGGTCTTGAAGTTTCTTGCCCTGTATCTCTGCTGCATTGATGAGTGCGGCTCCGGAGATTATGGCAGTGCCATGCTGGTCGTCATGCATCACCGGTATGTCGCATTGACGCTTGAGTTCGGTCTCTATCTCAAAGCATTCCGGGGCTTTGATGTCTTCGAGGTTTATGCCTCCGAAAGTCGGTGCGAGTGACTTTACGATTTCAACGAATTTCTTAGGATCCTTTTCGTTTATCTCGATGTCATAGCAGTCAAGGCCGGCGAATATCTTGAACAGCAGTGCCTTCCCCTCCATCACGGGCTTGCCGGCTGGTGCGCCTATGTCTCCGAGACCGAGCACTGCGGTGCCGTTCGATATGACGGCCACGAGGTTTCCCTTGTTGGTGTATTCCCAGATCTTGTTTTCATCCTCCTTTATTTCAAGGCATGGATAGGCCACCCCCGGGGAGTAGGCCAGTGCCAGGTCTGCGGGGGAGGAGTATGGCTTGGTCGGGATAACTTCTATTTTGCCTGGGCGCGGATCGCGGTGATAGGCGAGCGCCATTCGTTTTAGTAAATCTTCCATAATACTTATATAAGCGTATTGGAGAGCGATTTGTTTGTGGATCCGGTTGGATTTATTCCTTTATGCCATAGGCGAGGTCGCCGGCATCGCCCAGACCGGGCACTATGTATGAGTGGGAATTGATCTCGGGATCCACCGCACCGATCCATATGGTGGTCTTTTCTTCCGGGAAGTGTGCTTTGATGTAGTCGACGGCTTGTTGGGAGGCGATGACCGAGGCTACGTGGATGTGTGCAGGTTCCCCCTTGGTAAGCAATGCTCGGTAGCTGAGTTCCATTGATGCTCCTGTAGCCAGCATGGGATCCGCCAGAATTAGGGTCTTGCTGTCAAGGCGCGGTGAGGCGAGGTATTCTATGCACACGTCGAAGTTCTCCTTCTCCTTGTATTTGCGGTATGCCGAAACGAATGCGTTTTCAGCATGGTCGAAATAGTTCAGGAATCCCTGATGGAAAGGTACTCCGGCTCTGAATATGGTGGCGAGCACCAGGGGGGTGGAGATCACCTCGCTTTTTGCGGTAGCCAGCGGAGTGACAGTGTCTACTATGTCGTAGTCAAGCGTCTTGCTTATCTCGTAGGCCATTATTTCTCCGATCCTTTCAAGGTTTCTTCTGAATCGGAGCATGTCGGTCTGTACTTTTGTATCGCGCAGCTCCGTCATGTACTGATTGATGAGGGAGTGCTCCTTTGCGAAATTTATTACCTTCATGGGCTGATGTTGTGTTTGGGTGTGCAATTTTTAGCCGGTGCAGATGATGGATATGCATTTTAAACAGCAGTCCAATCTGCATCGTTTTTTTGTGGAGAGAATTTTCGGGTGCAAAGTTAAACAAATAATTTCTACTTGGCTTAACTTAATGTGCCTGTAAAATGAGATTCTCCGTTAACTTGTCGGTCTCAGGTCGCCATTATAATCTATTATAATAATGTGTGAATGTGTTTTTGGGGTGGTCATATGTGAATGGATGTTAAATCTATGTTATAAAACAAACTTTTCTGGCATAATATTTGGAAGTTTTGTGGGGAGTTCCTAC
>CAJTYH010000017.1 GCA_910583675.1 uncultured Muribaculaceae bacterium | reverse complement strand
TACATCCTCCCCCTCCCCCTCCCCGGGATCCCTTTCCCTTCCCACTCTTTCCCCTTTCCCTCCCCTTTCTCAATTTCTTGATTTCTCCTTTTCTTCCTTCCTTCCCGGCTCCTCGGAGCCGGGAAGACGCGGGGACTATCGCGCGTGTACGCGCGATCACCGGGGCGCGGGGCGCATTTTGGGGAGAGGGGTAAAAGGGAGGGTTTTGGATGGATTTCTTGGATTGTTAATAAATGACTAATAGCATATAGGATTTATGGATAGGATTTTTGACGAGGAGCGTGTGAGACGCGCCGTGGAGAATAAGAATAGTGGGAAGTATAACTGTGCGCAGTCGGTGGCTTGTGCGTTTGCGGATGTGGCGCATGTGGATGAGGAAGTCTTTTATCGGCTTGCGGGCGCTTATGGGACTGGAATGGGATGTCTGGAGGGTACCTGTGGGGCGTTGGTGGGCGCCGGTATGGTTTTGGGTGCGGTTTCAAGGGATCGGTTGGAGGCTATGAAGAGGATGAAGGCTGTTATGGTCGGTTTTGGCTCCAAGAATGGCGCTACGGTTTGCAAGTATCTAAAGGGTGTGGAGACTGGCCAGCCTCTTAGGTCGTGTGCAGGGTGCGTGGCTGATGCCGCGGAGTTGTTGGAAAGGGTTATCAAGCAGTCCTGATAAATAATAAGGAACTCGTCTTAGTTTCTGATGTGGAAACTTAGGCGAGTTCCAATAGTATTGGTAAAGGTTGGATATTTCGGAGGCAAGCCGGTGGCTTATCGTTTTCTTCGGAAGGTAATGAATCTGTATGGCACCGATGTGGGTGCGTCTATGTGTGTATCGCTCATGTCGGATATTTCCCATTTCGAGGGATCGATGGGGGGGAAGAATGTATCGGCATCAGGGGGCTCGGGGCCTTCAATGAGGGTTATGGCAAGGCGGTCTGCCAATTCCAGTGTGTCGGCATAGACACGTCCTCCTCCGATGATGAAAGTCTCTGTATCTCCGGATGCGAGTTGTATGGCTTCCTTGATGGAGCGGGCAGTTTCGGTGCCGGGTGCGCTCCAGTCGGGGTTGGAGGTTATTACGATGTTGCGGCGATTCGGGAGCGCTCCTTTCGGCAGTGACTCGAAGGTGCGCCTTCCCATGACCACTGTATGGCCTGTAGTCAGTTCCTTGAAGTGCCGGAGGTCTTCTGATATGTGGTATATGAGGTCGCCTTTGCGTCCTATTGCTCCATGGGAGGATGTTATGGCAGCTATTATCGTGAGCATTGTATTTTGTTTACTTTTATTTGCGGGTCAGATTGATACGGCTCCTTTGATGTGTGGGAGCGGGTCGTAGTCCACAAGTGTGAAATCCTCGTATTTATAGTCAAAGATGTCTTTTACTTCGGGATTGATCAGCATGCGGGGGAGTGGGCGCGGTGTGCGTGTGAGCTGTTCGCGCACTTGATCGAAGTGGTTGTTATAGATGTGCGTGTCTCCGAGTGTATGCACGAAGTCGCCGGGTCGAAGTCCGCAGACTTGCGCTACCATCATCGTGAGTAGTGCGTATGAGGCGATGTTGAAGGGCACGCCGAGGAATGTGTCGGCGCTGCGCTGGTAGAGTTGCAGGGAGAGGCGCCCGTCTGCCACGTAGAATTGGAAGAAAGCGTGGCAAGGGGGTAGGTTCATGTTGCCGAGGTCGGCCACGTTCCATGCGCTCACTATGATCCGTCGCGAGTCGGGGTTGTTTTTGATCTGGTCTATGGCCTGTGAGATCTGATCTATGAATCCTCCGTCATAGTCGGGCCATGAGCGCCATTGGTATCCGTATATGTGGCCGAGGTCGCCGTTTTCGTCGGCCCATTCGTTCCATATCCGCACCCCGTTTTCCTGAAGGTACCTTACGTTGGTATCCCCCTTCAGGAACCAGAGCAGTTCGTGTATTATGGATTTGAGATGGAGTTTTTTTGTTGTCAGGAGCGGGAATCCTTCTGCGAGGTTGAAGCGCATCTGGTATCCGAAGACGCTGCGGGTGCCTGTGCCTGTGCGGTCTTCTTTCTGTACTCCGTGATCCATGATATGCTGTAGCAAGTCCAGGTATTGACGCATGGTTGTGGGTATCTTTAGGTGTTATGTTAAATTACGCCGTTCACGACTATGGCTTTCATAGGTGTGGCGGGGCATATGTACTCGCATGCCCCGCATCCTATGCATGCCGAATTGTCGACAGTAGCCACCAGCCGGCTTTGCCCTGCAGAGCGATTGTCCCGCGGACGAAGTGTGATGGCCTTGCGCGGGCATCGGCTCGCACAGAGCCCGCATCCTATGCAGTTGGCGGGTTCCACCTGAGCGTGGCCGATGATGAATATATGCTTTTCCTCTATGGTAAGAGGTTGAAGCGCTCCTGTGGGGCATACTTCCGTGCAGCGGGTGCAATTGTACCGGCAATACGAGGTATCGAAATCCATTACCGGGTGCAGGGGGTGCAGCCATCCGAATTCGTTGGATGAGGGACGCAGCACCTTTGCGGGGCATCTGGCAACGCATAGGCCGCAACCGGTGCATTTCTCAAGGAACGCGCTCATGGAATGTCGTCCTGGAGGGGCTACGTACCGGGACGGAGTGAGGGGCTTGCCACCCCGATCGAGCGCTTGTATGCGCTTAGCTCCATTGGCAATGGCTGTAAGCGCCGGTGTGCTTGCCACGATAAGGCCGGTAGCGAGGAACTTCCTGCGGTCGATCCTGACAGCCGGCGCTTCATGTAAGGTGTGCTGTCCCTGTATGCCGGAGTCGGATACCTTGGTTGCCGGTTCGTCCGGTTTTACTACGGCAGATGGGGCTGCGGTGTTTTTTACCGGCTGCATCATGGGGATGGAGAGTCTTTTGCGCCGTGTGGTGTAGCGGAGTGCATTGCTGTCGCATGCATCCACGCAATTGAAGCAGTTCACGCAGCGTGAGCCGTCGATCACATGGTCTTCGGTGTTTATGCATTTGGCTTTGCATGCATGCTCGCACTTGCGACAGTTCACGCAAAGATCAGTATCAATGTCGAAATGGAACAGTGACCACCGGCTGAATATGCCGAGCGCTGCTCCTACGGGGCAAACAGTGTTGCAGATGAGCCGTCCGTGGCGCGCTGCTATCACACCTACGGTCAGTAGCGTTATCAACGCTATGGCAAGTGCCAATACCGATGCCATGAATATTGGATTTCCGGTGATCCATCTGGTAGCCGGCATGAATATCTCGGAGCCGATGCGTCCGAAGGCGCTGTAGGGATCGAATATTGAAGGGAAGAGCGTGAGACCCATTACGGCGCTTCCGGCCACCAGTACGAACATCGTATATCGTGTCTTGTTGCGCGGCGGGGCAAAGCGGAAGCGTCTGCGCAGCCGGCTTCGTCGTGTGAGCCGTGCCGCACGTATGAAAATATCCTGCAGTACCCCCATGGGGCATACGCTGGAGCAGTATATGCGTCCGAACAGTAGCGTTATGCCGAGCCATACGGCAATGGCCGTGGTGGCACCTGCCAATGCCAGCGGGAATATCTGTATCCTGGCAATCCATCCCAGCGTAGTCGCCAAGTTGCTTTCGAGGGTGACGAACAGCAGTGTCATGGCTGTGAAAAACGCCAGACTGACCATGACACGTGTCATTTTCAGAATTCTACCCGTGGTGAGTTTGTGTTTCTTGTGTCTTGTTCGTGATGACATGAGGATTACTGTGGGGTGTCTGTATCGTTTCAAAGGTGCTGGCATTCCCAGTCTCGTAGCTCGTCAGTGATGGCTGTCAAGGAGGCAAGCTCGTTTACTATGAATATCTTCTCACGACATTCCATTACGCAATGGAAGCATTTTATGCAACGTTGGCTTTGATGCCTGTCCGGTATCGTGCGGTCGTACTTGCGCAGGAAACCTATTGCCTTGCTTCGGAATTCCGAAGAAGAACGGTCTGTAGATGACAGATCCGGTATGGCATCCGCCTTAAGCATCTCGTCGTAGAACTTGAAATTGGCCGGGATATCCACCCCGTATCCACAGGGCATACAGGCGTCGCATTGGGTGCACGCCACGGCTTTCCCGGCGGAAATCCGGCTGACCTTGGCGGTGGAGGCAGCGGGCACCGCAGTCCTGAGGGGTTGGGTGCCATGTGCCGGGGCAATGGCCCCTCCGCAAATCCCGACGAGCACTGTCTTAAGCCATCTGCGTCGTGTGAAGCAGTGTGGATGGTCTGTATGCATATTGTTTGTCCTATGGATGTAATTGTATGGCAAAGTTAACCATAAAATGCGTTAAAAGCAATTATGGGAGGTGGGATAAACCGGGTCGTTGGTATGTGTTACAGCCGATGCGGTCTGAAAGTGGGGGTGGTTTTCTATGCGGTATAAAGAACGATGAACTTTCGGATGCGGGAAGCGTTTATGTGATGGAGCGTGATGCCTTTCAAGCCACATGGATAGGTCTTGTAAAGCCTGTCAGGGCGTTCTGAGGCGAGTTCCAGACACTGCGAATATATGCCGGAAGCATGAATGAAAAACAAAAAAGTCTAAAATTTTATTATTACGGAAATTTTTCCGTAATAAGGGTTTGCAATTCAAAAAAAGTGAGTAACTTTGCACTCGGATTACAAGGCGGCGACATGTGCGCGGCTGTTTCTTTCCCGACAATTCAAAAATAAAAATACCTTTAATTACAACTGAACAATGAGCAAAATTGATTTGACCCAGTATGGCATCAAGGATGTCAAGGAGGTGATCTACAATCCTACCTATGAGCAGCTCTATGAGGCTGAGACCGACCCCTCGCTCGAAGGTTTCGAGAAGGGTGTGGCAACCGAGCTCGGCGCTGTGAACGTGATGACCGGCGTATATACCGGTCGCTCGCCCAAGGACAAATTCATTGTACTTGACGACAACTCCCGCGACAAGGTATGGTGGACTACCGAGGAATATCCCAACGACAACAAGCCCGTGACTGAAAAGACATGGGATGCCGTAAAGGAGATCGCCATCAACGAGCTCTCCGGCAAGAAACTTTATGTAGTAGACCGTTTTTGCGGTGCCAACAAGGATACACGCATGGCAGTGCGTTTCATCATGGAAGTTGCATGGCAGGCTCATTTCGTGACCAACATGTTCATCGCTCCTACCGCTGAGGAACTCGCCGACTTCAAGCCCGATTTCGTTGTATACAACGCTTCCAAGGCTAAAGTCGAGAACTTCAAGGAACTCGGCCTCAACTCGGAAACCGCAGTCGTGTTCAATACCACTTCCCGCGAGCAGGTAATCATCAACACTTGGTACGGCGGCGAAATGAAGAAGGGTATGTTCTCCATGATGAACTACTACCTTCCCCAGCAGGGCATCGCATCCATGCACTGCTCTGCCAACACCGACAAGGAAGGCAAAAACACAGCCATCTTCTTCGGCCTCTCCGGTACAGGCAAGACCACTCTGTCCACAGACCCCAAGCGTCTCCTCATCGGCGACGACGAACACGGCTGGGACGACAACGGCGTCTTCAACTTCGAGGGCGGCTGCTATGCCAAGGTGATCAACCTTGACAAGGAGAGCGAGCCCGACATCTACAACGCCATCCGTCGCGACGCACTTCTGGAGAATGTCACCGTTGATGCAGAAGGCAAGATCGACTTCAAGGACAAGAGCGTGACCGAGAACACTCGCGTAAGCTACCCCATCAACCACATCGAAAGCATCGTAGAGCCTATCTCCGCAGGCCCCGCTGCCCAGAATGTCATCTTCCTTTCGGCTGACGCATTCGGAGTGCTTCCCCCCGTATCGATCCTTACCCCAGAGCAGACCAAGTACTACTTCCTGAGCGGCTTCACCGCAAAACTCGCAGGTACGGAGCGCGGCATCACCGAGCCTACCCCCACATTCTCAGCTTGCTTCGGCCAGGCATTCCTCGAACTGCATCCTACAAAATATGCAGAGGAGCTCGTTAAGCGCATGGAGAAGAGCGGTGCCAAGGCATATCTCGTGAACACCGGCTGGAACGGTTCAGGCAAGCGTATCTCCATCAAGGATACACGCGGCATCATCGACGACATCCTTGACGGTTCTATCCTCAAGGCTCCCACCAAGAAGCTCCCCATCTTCGATTTCGAGATTCCTACCGAGCTTCCCGGTGTTGATCCCAAGATCCTTGACCCCCGCGACACTTACGCAAATGCCGAGGAGTGGACAAAGAAAGCCGAGGATCTCGCAGCACGCTTCATCAAGAACTTCAAGAAGTACGAGACAAACGAGGCAGGCAAGGCACTCGTAGCCGCCGGCCCCAAGCTGTAATCCCGACATCTGACCCCGACCTTGAAATGATGCGTAAGACGCACACTAGGGGCTTATGATATTCAAGGGCATTGTATCAAATCCAGGATTTGGCACAATGCCCTTGGTTTTGAATATGAATGGTTGCAGAACAATGAATATGCGCAAGCACAACCATAGCTTGCGGCAGCCAGACAATAAACCAACGACATCTCACATTTTAAAGATGAAAAAACTGATTGCCTTGACGCTTGCCATGGCGGCGGCGTTGCTCGCATGGGGTGGCAATGATCCCGTTGCACGTAAAAAGGCCGTGGTAACCGAGGGGAATGCCCGGTTTACGGTGCTTACTCCCGAAATGATACGCATAGAATACAGTCCGAATGGCAAGTTCGAGGATCGCGCTACCTTTTCAGTCATAAACAGGAACCTTCCCGTGCCTAAGTTCTCAAAGAAGGACGATGGCGAGTTCCTTACAATAAACACGGATAAATTGTCGCTCAGATACAGGAAAGGGAGCAACCCTGTGTCGGATCCGGCATCTCCCGGCAACTTGACAGTGACCATGTCGGTAGACGGGAAGCCTGTCGTATGGTATCCCGGAATGAAGGATTCCCGGAACCTGCGCGGCACTTACCGCACGCTTGACAACAACAACGGCGATGCTTTCCGCGACCGTCTTGAGGAGGGTGTGATATCCCGGTCGGGATGGGCTGTGATAGACGATTCTCCCTCTGCCGTGCGTCCCGACGGTAGCCGTTCGCTGGCTTTTATTCCTGAACCTGACAGTATTGACTGGGTGGCAGAGCGTGCCGACCCTTCTGCTACCGATCTTTATTTCATGGGATATGGTCATGACTATAAACGTGCCCTTAAGGACTTCACTCTCATTGCCGGCAAGACACCATTGCCCCCCGACTATGTGTTCGGCTACTGGTACAGCAAATATGAGAATTATACTGCGGAGGATTTTCGTAATATAATCAAGTCTTTGAAAGACAATGATGTGAATGCCGATGTGATGATCCTTGACATGGATTGGCACTGGAACGGCGAACAGGGCGTGTCTGACGGGCGCGGAGGATGGACAGGGTGGTCGTGGAATACGAAACTGATCCCCGATCCAGACGGATTGCTTCGTGACATCCATGACAGTAACCTGCACATCTCCCTGAACCTGCATCCTGCCGACGGCGTGGCTCCCCATGAGGATTGCTACCGTGCGATGGCCGGGGATCTGGGTCTTGACGCAGGCAAGAACGAGGTCATTCCTTGGAAACTTGAGGACAGGCAGTTCGCAAAGGCCTTTTTCAAGAACGTGATCCGTCCGCTCGAGCGTCAGGGTGTGGACTTCTGGTGGCTCGACTGGCAGCAGTATCTCACCAGTCCGCACATTGACGGGCTTGGAGAGACATTCTGGTGCAATCATGTGTTCTTCAATGAAATGAAGCAGAGCCGATCAGACCGCCGTCCTCTGATATTCCATCGCTGGGGAGGTCTCGGCAGTCATCGCTACCAGATCGGTTTCTCAGGTGATACATTCATCAATTACCCCACGCTTGCATTCCTGCCCTATTTCACCGCTACAGCCTCCAACGTGGGGTATGGATACTGGGGACATGACATAGGAGGCCATCAGTCTGACCACCGTCATGATGTAAATGACCCGGAGCTTCTGTTGAGGTGGATACAGTTTGGAGTGTTCACGCCAATCTTCCGTACGCATGCCACCAAGGGCACGTACATCAACCGTCTGATCTGGACTTACGAGAATTTCCCTCTGATGAACGAGGCCGTGAAACTGCGCTATGCCATGTTCCCCTACCTTTATACTATGGCCAGGAAAAATTACGACACCGGTATAGGCATCTGCCGCCCGCTCTATTATGAGTACCCTGAACTTGAGGAGGCATATGACAACGAAGGGGAGTATTTCTTCGGAGACGACATACTTGTGGCTCCCATAGTCGAACCGTCAGTCAACGGGGTCAGCCGGAAAAGGATCTGGTTTCCTGAAGGGAACTGGTGGTCAGTGGCGCACAACCGCATGATCAAGGGAGGTGCGGTGGAGGAACTTGACTTCGCGCTGAACCAGATACCCTATTTCTATCGCGAGGGTTCCATCATCGTCAACAATCCTCCCGAGGTGAAGAGCACGACTGAACGTCCCGGACACCTGATCCTCAATGTAGTGTCTGGATGCGACGGCAGCGCTTCATTTTATGAGGACTCAGGTGATTCAAATGACTATGACAAGGAATATGCCTTGACCGAGATCAGTCAGAAATTCAAAGCCGGAAAAGGCACTTATACCATTGCAGCGCGGAAGGGGAATGCTGACGGCCTGGCATCTTCCCGTTCATACGAACTGAGGATATTCAACACTGACGAGCCTGTGTCCGGTAAGGTGAAGGTGGACGGGAAAACGGTAGATGCCGTTTATGACGCGGATGCCCGTTGCACGATCGTGAATGTCCCGGAAACACCATGTGACAGGTCGCGTAAAGTCACTGTGACTTACAAGTGATCCTGTTTTGCGGATTCGTCTGAATGAAGTGCCTCCCGAAAGTAGCAGCTGCGACTTTCGGGAGGCCTTTTATTAGTACTTATGCAGCCTGTCCATCGTGGCTGCAAATGCGCTGATCGCTTGGTGATGATTATTTAACGAGCACCTTGCGGCCGTTCGTGATGTAGATGCCGGCAGGCAGGTTCTCAAGTGAATGGCCTACGCAAATGCCTTGCAGGTTGAACACGCGGGTGTCTTCGACCGGTGTAGTCACCGCTACGGATTCGATTCCGTCGGGTGTCTTTGTGAAGTCGTGCTCTGTGATTCTATTGAATCCGTAATCGATATGGCCTCCGCCACCACCGCTTGTCAATGACACTGAAAGCACGTTGTCGCCTTCGCGCAACAGGTTCTTCTGTTCTGGCGTAAGTATGATTCTTTCGTAGTTGTTGTCGTTCCATCCGTCATGTTGCCAGATGAGTTCGCCGTTGAGCCACATCTTCGGGTTCTCGTCATAGCTGCAGAGCGCGAGGTAATCGAATTTGTCAAGATTGGCGATGTCGTCGGCAGTCAGGTTGAAATGACGGCGCACGAGAATAGGATAGGCTGTGCTTTCCCAATAGCTAACATCGAACAGGCTTGGATCCACGCTGAACGGGCCTTGTCCCTGCTCGTAGAATTCGGCTTCGTTCTCGTTTTCTTCGAGGGATGCCCATCCGTATTCTTCAAACAGTTCTATTTCGCTGTTGTCTCCAAGGAACTGATAGTAGCAGTCCCAGCCGATTTTGGTTTCGTCTTCCTGGATGATGACAGTGCGCAGGATGGTTTCCTCGTCGGTTGTCGTGGCAAGGTAGAGACCGCAGTCTGCAAAAGCTCCTCCCCAGTTCTGATGCACGTGCACTGCCAGGATGTTTTCCGATCCGTCGGTCTTTATCAGCGCCTTCTGCTCATCTGTGAGGAGCGTATATTCGGGATTGTTCCAACCGTCTGAGACACTGTGCACCAGTTCTCCGTTGATGTACCATTCTGCCGGTGCGTCGTCATGCCCGCAAGTCAGGTATATGTTCCCGATGATGTTTTCTTCGATTGTGAACTTGCGTATGAGATACAGGTCTCCCATTGTGTCGTTATGTCCCCAGCGGAACGATGTGGTCAGGCCTGCGTATACTTCGTCGGAACTGAAAGGCGCAGTCGCGTTGCTCCATGAGATAGCCTTTTCCTCGTCGTTGGTGAGCTGGTAGCCGTTCTCGTACCATTTTTTGCCGCTCTCGTCGTCTTTGGGGGCACCCCAGACATAGTTGTAGTAATCTGTCTGATAAGCTTGTCCGCTGCTGACGAGGTATGCCTCTGCATCGTAGGCTACATGGCTGTATTGCACAGAAGGGAGGATGGTGTTTTCTTCTGTAGGATTGAAGGTGTTTATAACCTCTACCTGTGCCTGAGCACCGGCGGCGCTCAACATGGCGATGCCGCTCAGAGCGGCCGATCTAAGTAAATGTTTTTTCATAAAAAAATAGTTTAAGGTCATGAAGTCTCAAGGACTTCCATATGGTAATGGATTTTTAGGCTTGTGTCTGTTGTTCTTTTTCCGAGTAAGACTTATAACGGTCGCAAAATTAGAAATGTTTTTTGAATAAAAGAAGGCTTATTGTAGAAAAAATTGAATCTCTTTGAATTTTATGCCTTTCCGGAGTTCGGGGGATCAAAAGCGTCCCCTGAAAGCTCTTATCCGCTTTCAGGGGACGCTTGGTTTTTACCTCCCTGCATGGGGGAATGGCAGCGAGGGATTATCGTATCGCTACCGTGGAGCTGGTAGTTTCATTGGCGGTGGCTACGCGTACCAGATAGAGTGCGGCGGGAAGAGCGATTGTCTCTGATCCGCTGACGCGAAGATTGGCGATGTGGCGTCCGTCGGTGGAGTAGATGTCTACTGTTGCCCCTTCGGGTGCGGATATGGCGAGTTGGCCTTGTCCGGGAACGATGGTCGCTCCGTGGTTTCCGTTTACTGCTTCAACGCCGTTTGTCGGTTTGAATACGACATGTAGTTTGGTGTATACGCCGGGCATGTCGAATGTGGTGCCCTCGCGTGGTGCCTCCCCGTTGAGCGAGAAATGAGACAGCATGTATCCTTCGGCCGGAGTTGCGGTGATGGTAAGCGGTTCGTATTTGGGCACTTTCGAGCCGTGGGTGTAGATGTTTCCGGCTGCATCGGTGACCACATACGTGCCGTTGGGATGCGTATACATGTCAAGGTATGCCACGTCGCATCCTCCGTTGGTGCCGGTGTGGCTGGGTGTCCATCCACGATCCTCGGCTATGGTGGAGTCTGCACGGTTGCCGTCGTTCTCATTGGTGTCTCCACCTTGGATTACGGCAAGGTTGTAGGCCACTTGTCCTACACCCGGGTTTTGCTCCTCGGGTGTGTCGGGAGCGCGCTCCGGTAGTATGTAGTAGAGGTCGTTCAGCTCTTCGGCGCTCATGCCGTTACCGTTGATATAAAGGCGACGAAGACCGGTGAGCATTGAAGTGTCAAGGGAGTGTATGTCGTTGTTGGCGATGCTGAGTTCCTTCAGGCGCGTGTTGTGGCTCAGATCCAATGTGGTGAGTTTGTTGCCTTCCACATTAAGCGCTGTGAGGAATGGATTATGGCTCAAGTCAATGGATGTGAGGCTGTTTCCTCCGAGATTCAGTTCCTCAAGGTCGTTGTTGTTGCTCAGGTCTATGTTCTCAAGCTCGTTGTCGTTGAGGTATGCCCATGTGAGCATTTCATTGTTGGAGAGGTCAATGCTGCTTATGCGGTTTCCCTTTACGTCAAGGTACTGTAGGTATGGAAGGTTTGTCACATTGATGGAGGTAAGCTGTGCGATCCCTTCGTCCTCGTCGCCGAATCCGTCGCTGTATGCGCGCAGACAGAATAGGTTCGGGGTATGTGTGAGGTTAAGTTCCTTGATGGTGGTATAACTTACGTCCAGAAGTTCGAGCTGTGCGTTGTTGGTCAGATCGATGGTCTTGATGGGATTCCAGTACAATGCGAGGAATTTCAGGTCAGGAGCGCCGGTCACGTCAATGGCCTGTACGGCATTGTCCCAAAGTCCGAATATTTCAGCGGCATCTCCATAGCCGGAAAGGTCTATAGCAGCGAGGTTGCCGTAGATGGTAACAGTTTCTCCGGCGGCCTTTCCGTCAATGCGTGCACCCTTAAGCTCTTCGGAGCCGGATACATATCCGTTGATTCCGGTTACGGGGGTGCGGCTTCCGGTGCCCCAGTCAATATAGATGGTGCCGTTGTCTTCTATTGTGTTTACCATGAACGAGAGATCCTGGCCGTTCTTGGTGTTGAAGCTGATCGAAGATTCTTCGTTTACGAAATTCACCTTTATGGTGGCAGGGCCTGAGACCATGAACCACTGGCTGAAGATTTCCTCGCCGTTGACTGTCACGCTGCGGAAGCGTTTCCCCTCGGCTGGGTAGGGGTAGATATGCATGGGCACTCCGGGGTATGCCTTGTCTGTGACGCTTGCGATTTGCTGGAAATATACCGGCTGCCACTGTGAGATGAGGAATTCGCCTCCGTCGGTAGAGTAGCGATCAAGGTCATAGTCAAGTCCGACGCCAAAGAATGGGTAGAGCCGGTCAAGGTGTCCGGTCACGTTGTTGCCGGTGTCGGTGGCACCTTCAAGTGTTACGGTCACCTTGTCTTTGCTGGCAGTGCCGTCTCCTGTGATGTCGCACTTCCATTGCATGTCGCTGCTTGTCGCGTAGCTGATGTCGGCTGTTTCACCGTTTGAACCGCTCAGGAGCAGGTTGGCGGCTGGATTATAGTTCTGCTTTGCCACGGGGAGGGTGTGTATGGTATAATCCACGCTTTCCCCGGTCATGCGCTTGTTGTCGCGGAGGTCGATCATGGAAAGGCCTGAAGGTTGCACACCGTTGAAGTCCACGAATTCGATGTTTGTGTTGCTTGCTTTGAACTCTGTAAGGTAATATGCTTCCAGAAGGTCTACGCGTGCGATGCGGGTATCGGAGATGTATAGGCGTCGCAACTGTTTGAACAGGCGTGTGTCCAGTTCGGAAATCGGATTTCCGGTAAGGTCTATTGTGCTGAGATTCTTGTTGTTTGCCAGATCCAGGGCCGGGATTTTGTTGCCGGAGGCAGTCAAAGTCACAAGTTCCGGACAGTTGCTCAGGTTAAGCGACTTGAAGCTGCATCCGTTAATGTTGATGGATTCAAGCTCGGGGCATCCTGTCACGTCTACTTTGTCTACATTTGGATTTTCCGAAAGGTCGAGAGCATGGAGTTTCGGATAGTTCCCCATCATGAAGGGATCCACGTCATCGTCGGTGGTCATCAAGTCGTTGTTGCTGAGGTTCAATGAGCTGAGCTGTGGCATGCTTACGGGATAGAAGTGTGCCAGCGAACAATTGTTCATGCTTATGCTGCGCAGATTGTCGTGGCTTTCCTCAGGCAGGCAGATGAAAACCGATCCCAACAGAGGGCAGTCGTTGGCCGTGAAGTACTGAAGCGCCTTGAGATGTCGCATGTCGAGGCATACGAGGCCGTCGTTCTCGCTGAGGGTGAGGTTTACAAGTGTTTCTCCTGCATTTTCAAGCGAAAGCGTGGGATTTTCTGCCGTATTGTTGCGCAAGTGGTTCTGGCGGAGATCCAGTGTTGTCAGCGGGGTGGTTCCGATGAGAGTGAAGTCTGTAAGTTCGTTCTTTGAGAGGTCGAGTGTGCGGAGATTTGTCATGCCTTCGACTTTTGCCGCCGTGAGTTGAGCCTCGTTGAAAGTGAGTTCGGTGACTTCACCTGAGATTGTTATCTCGGTTCCCTCCACAGTGCCTTCTATCCATCTTTGCCATGCACCTTGTGACGGGTTTACGGTATGTTTTGTCACGATGCCGTTTCCGAAGTCGATGCTCAAGGGAGTTGTGGTCGATGTGACGTTGGGCAGGATTCTGATCTTTGTGCCTACCGGGGCTGATGTCGTCAGTGTGATGGTGCCTTGGGCGAAAGTTCCCAAGGCTACAGCTGCTGCGACAAGTGCTGATGTGATAATTCTCTTCATTTATAAATATATTGGAAATAGGGAAATTAAGAAATTGAGAAATACTGAATCAATTGACGAGTAGGATGGCTGCGATGAGGATCGGGGCGATCCATCTGAGGATGAACGTTATGGTGCCTGTAAGTGGGGAGTGGAGTGTTCCGCGGTTGCTAAGCTGTGAGTGCAGCAGGCGTTTCGGGCCGAACCATCCCACGTAGAGGCATGTCCCTATGGACACGACCGGGAGTAGAATGTTGGTGGCGAATGTGTCAAGTAGCTCGAAGATGTTCATGTCGAGCAAGGTGATCCCGGAAAGCGGCCCCATGGAGAGTGCGCAGACAGGACTCAGTGCCAACATGGGGAGCAACGCGGTGAGTACGGCGTTGCGTCGTCCCATTCCGAAACGGTCTACCAGGAATGCGATGGATACTTCCGCAAGCGATACCGTAGAGGTTATAGCGGCCACGAGAAGCAGGAGGAAAAACAATGCTGACCATAACCATGGAAGATGCATCTGGCTGAACACTTCCGGGAGTGTCATGAATATTAGTGTGGCTCCTTGCAAGCCTTCTTCCTGGAGGCCGAATGTCATTACAGCGGGGAATATCAGGCCACCCATCAGAAGCGCCACGAGCAGGGACAGGAGTGCCACCGTTATGGATGTGCGAGGGAGATTGGTTCCTATCGGGTAATATGATGCATAGGTGACAAGTATACCCATACCGAGGCTCAGGGAGAAGAAGGTCTGTCCGAGGGCGTTTACGACAACCTCCGGCGTTATCTTGGAAAAGTCCGGTTTCAGGAAAAACTCCAGCCCTTCTCCGGCTCCCGGGAGCGTCATCGCCACTATGAACAAGCCGATGAGTATGAGGAAAAGCAACGGCATCAGTATGTTTGACAATTTCTCTATGCCTTTTTGGACGCCCCTGATCAATATGAATATATTAAGCAATATTACCATGGCGGTGGCGGTGGTTGGCTCCCACCATCCGCCGATGGATCTTTCCATTACGCCCGAGAAGTGCGTGTGCAACGCCTCGGGAGCCGTAGGCGCATAGAGCGTGCCATTCAGGGATTGGACGAGATACTCGAGCGTCCAACCTGCAACTACCATGTAGAATATGGTTATGAGGTAGGATGCGATTATTCCGAGAGCGCCCACGATCCACCATCCGGATCCGGGGGAGAGGCGCTTGTAGACGCTCACCGAGTCTCCGCGTCCGCCTCTTCCAAGCACGAACTCTCCCAGCATCACCGGCACTCCGAGCAAAAACACGCATGCCACGTACAGGATCAGAAAAGCAGCTCCACCGTTTTCTTGCGTTTCTGCAGGAAAGCGCCATACGTTCCCCAAGCCTATGGCTGAGCCTACGGTGGCAGCCACAAGACCTACCTTGGTCGCAAATTCAGTTTTCTTTGCCATGGGGTATGTTCATTATGATGTGGTATGCACATTGGGTGCATAATTATGCAATTGCATGCAGACAATCCATGTGCATGCCCGTTGTTGTTCCGAATGACAAATATAGCCATAATTTTTATGAATTCTACATGAAGGTGGCTAAATGTGCATAAAAAAGAGCTCCTGAAGTGTTAATTGTCGGAGCCAGATATGCATGAGGAAAATTTTGTATTAAGGGAATTTGCCGTTTTCAAAAAAACGCTTAACTTTGCGGGGTGTTGCGCTTGAGAGGCGTCGAAAGTTGCAGTGTTTTGCTGAAAGATAATAAAAATTGCATAGCGATGTCCAATAATGCATATTGTCAATTATTAACCAATCATATTTTTGTATGAAGAAATTTTACACGATTTTTACGGTACTGCTCTTGAGCGTGCTCGGCTTCGGGGCACAGGCAGTGAATGTGAACTTTACCTGTATGGGGTACTGGGACAAACTTGAGGTGCGCGACGGAGGTGCCGAAGGTAGCCTGATAGAGCTAACCGGTGAGCAGACAACCATCACAATCGAAGAGTCCCTTTATGTGGCTCTTCTTGATGACGAGCTGATCATGAGTACCGTTTCGTATAGTTATTATGTGGGACAGATCCAAAACAATACATGCAACATACCGGTTGTAAATCTTACGGATGACATGTATGTCAACGTGACAATCCAGGCTCCCAAGTATGTTACTTTCAATGTTCCTGATCCGTCCTTGGTTACGATAAAGAAAGGCCAATATGCTAATGAGGATTTCGAGTTGACGCAGGGCGCCAACCGTTTCAAGCTCGGCCAGTACGACGGCATCTACATTGAGGTTAAGGATCGTGAGAACTACCGTCTCACCCGCGTGTACCGTGTTTCTGACAATAAGGGATTCGATGTGAAGAACTTCCGCGAGTGCTCACTTTACAGCAGCGATATCTACGCAGACGACGTGTTTGCATATGTGGTCGTACCTGCATCAGAGTTTGAAGCCCCCATGTTCAAACTGCGTGTGGACAATCCCGGCCAGGCTAAGATTTCAGTGGACTACAATTCCGTTGACGGGCTTGTGGCCAACGAGTGGAAAGAGATAGAGATGGGCGGTTCCCAGGCGAGTGTGACGATCTCCCATGTCAATTACGGCACAGACCTGTTCTCGGTGAAGAGGAACGGCGTGGAGCAGAGCGGCTCATACGGCTCATATTATTTCTCGGCTAATGAAGGTGACGAGATCGACATCAAGGTGGATTATCCCGACGAGGACTACAAGGTGACTGTTGCAGCCGATCCGGCTGAAAACCTCGCGATCGTAAGATCTGTAACCCTTAACGGTGAGGACTTTCCCGACTGGCAGGAAGAAATGACCATCCATTGCGGCAACAAGCTGAAATTCACCTTGAACAAGGATATGTACATCCTCAATGCCATTAAGGTAAACGATGTGGAACAGGATATTCAGTTTGTATATGAGACATGGGAATACAAGGCCGTTGAAGATGCAAACATCGTGTTTGTCGCAGAAAAGAAACCTACTTACCTTTTCCCGTTGACGGTTGACAATGCTGCTGCAGTCGTTGCTAAGTTGAATTATAGGGAATTGGCTTTGCAGGATGGCGAGAATGTGATCGAGTACACGAGCGATGCCAACAATTTCCAGATAGAACCGGCGTTCGGTGCCACCATTGACAAGATCGAGATCGTCATGGACGACGATGTGATCACCACCGAAGGCAAATACAACCTATATCTTGACCAGAGCGTTAAATCAATGGACGTGACTGCTACTCCGCTTGTGCGCGACAAGCAGTGTGTGGTATACCTTTCATATAACGACGGCCCCGATCTGTATTATTTCGATTTCTTCCGTCAGAATGATCCCGCTCGCGTGAAATATCCCAATGCCCAGGGTTACAGCGTAATTGATTTCGGCTCTTCCGAGAATCCGTTTGCATTTTCGTGGTATCCCAGAAACCTGAACCTCGGTTACCTCAACGGTGAACCGGTAGAGCCGGGGGTATATGGCGGTTTCGAAGTCAGCTTCGAAGACGGTGACGTGTTCAAGCTCTTTGACGACAAAGAGCCGGAGACATACACGGCCACGATAACCAACATGGATCACGATTGCCATTTTACGGTGAAGAAGGACATAATCGTTCCGGTAGAGGATTTTGCTCAGCCGATATCAGGTTTGGAGGGTACAGCCTTTACTCTCATCCCCGAAGAAGGATACAGGCTTGACGTATACGTGAAGAAGGCCGATACTCTTGCTGCGGAAGCCGAGTCTGCCGATGAAGAAGGCGTGAAGGTAGAACCCAATGAAGACGGCACATATACCGTAGTGCTTGACGGCGACATGGCAATAACCGCCGGAGATGCCAACAAGAATGGCGTAGAGGGTGTAATCGCCGGCGCTTCCGTTGCTGAGACCGACGTTTATACCGTAACAGGCATGCTCGTCCTCCGCAACGCAACTCCCGCGCAGCTCAAGTCTCTCCGTGCCGGTATCTACATCGTAGGTGGTGTCAAGTATGTCCAGAAATAAAATCCACTTTCTGTCTGTAGACGGAACACATTAATCATATGGCGGTGTGTCAAAATTGACATATCGCCTTTTTTGTGTCCGGATGGTGATGGTGCTGTCAGTCATCGACCGTTGTTTTAGGCGAATTTCACTGTCATGTCGTGAGGGGAGATTTCAACAGTTGCGGATTGTTGTCATTTTGTTTGTCAACTACGTTAATCCGTAACCGTGTAAAGTGCTAAAGGCGCTTTTGCTCTCAAAATGTTTGCAAATAAAGGTGAATGGTAGTAACTTTGCTAAAAATATGCTATACATAGTTTGCAACGAAATAAAACGAGTGACCATAGATCAATTCATTATTCACCTTTTAAAAGTAACTAAGATGAAGAAATTATTACTTCCATTTGCTTTGGCTGCAATAGGATTCCCATCCTTTGCTGCTTCCGGCGACCTTCTGAGTGAGGATTTCGAAGGCATGAGCATATCGGTAAGCCCGGCTTATGCAGAGTTGCAGTTGGGGGACGGTTGGCAGATTGTCAACCATAGTGATGCCAATGAGATCCCTAACCGTTGGTGTCTTGCCCGTGACACAAACAAGGATGCCAACGTGATCCTTAACAAGAAAGCGTGGATTGATGCCGGCACATCATCTACTTCCGCTCCCGGTTATGAGCCGGAGGCAGGCGTGGATTATCTTATTACTCCAGTCCTTGACCTCAAGGATCAGTGTGAGCTTTCGTTTCAGTGGGCAAGTTCCGGGATGGCATTGGAAAAGAAGCAGTACGACCTTCGCGTGTTCGTTACCGAAGAGGGTGGTGAGATAGACGACGAGAAGTTCGTCTTTTCTTTCCTTGATCCCGACATGGTTCTTGAAAGCGGCATCCAGCCCACGGTATATGATTGGTATTCCGTGCCTTGGGTGGGATGGCAGAAATATGTTTCAAAGATAAATCTTGCACCCTGGCAGGGCAAAAAGGTACGTGTGGCCTTCGCGTATGTAGTGACCGGAGTGACCGGCAGTTGGTCAGGCAAGATAGATGCCGTTAACAGTGTAGAACTTGACGACGTGCGCGTCTATCCCAAACAGTCGGCTTCCGCTCCCGAGCCTACCATGTCTGCGACATCATGGGACTTCGGCAAGGTGTACGTCGGTGCCAAAGTCCGTTCTGACGTGCTTACGCTCACAAATACCGGTACTGCAGGGCTTCAGATCACCGCAGTAGAGGCTCCTGCCGGGTTCGGCGTGGTTTTCGATCGTCCGATGGATCAGGTCAACCTTAAGAAGAACGAGGGGATGAACCTCCAGATCACATATGAGGCGAGCCTCACTTCCGCGGCCAGCGGCAACGTGGTCATAAAGACAAACGGTGCAGATGCAGTCATCTCAGTCAAGGCTGTAAAGGAAATGCTTGCCGCAGACGAGGTGTATGAAGGCTTTGAAGGGGAAGTGTTCCCTCCCGCAGGATGGACAACTCTCAAATGGAGGGCTGTGGATGCCAACATGGAGGGTGACAAGGCTGCCGCTCCCAATGCCTATTATCAGGAGAAGAATTATCTGCGCACGCCGCGCATAGACGCGTCGAAGTCTGCTGCAAAGATTTCTTTCACATATGCCGACATATACAACGGGGAGACGTTGCCCGATACCGAGGTGCAATTGCAATTCTCTTCCGACGGTGGTGCGACATGGAAGACCATCGACGTATTCGACTACAACGACGAGCTGAACGCAATCGTGAAGAAGAGCTACAGTGAGGAGGCTTCTTCCGACAACTGCTACTGGCAGTTCGTTTGGAATCTTACCTACTATGATTCCGAGACAGGGGCGGAGGCGAGTCTTTTCTATCTTGACCAGGTAGTGCTCAATAACATTTATGGAGCCGGCAGCACTCCGGCAGCCACTTCGGTCGTGTATCCTGCCGACGGAGCTTCCGATCTTTATTATCGCGGTATCACGCTGCAGTGGGCACCGGCTCAGTTCGCGACAGGTTATCGCCTGTATGTAGGCTCCGATGCCGCAGCTACAAATCTTGTCAATGGGGAGGATCTTGGTAACAAGGTCAGCTATGACCTTCCTGCACTGGCATACTCAACGACATACAATTGGAAAGTCGTTCCATACAATGCCAAGGGTGACGCTCCCGTGGTTCAGACATGGGCATTCCGCACGATTGACGATCCCACGATCACAACACTGCCTTATATGGAAGGGTTCGACACTGCGGTTCCTCCTACAGGCTGGAACATGACTGTGGAAGGTAGCACACACTGGGCCAAGAATGAAATCAGCCCTTATGGAGGCAAGGCATCGGCTATGGCCAACCCGAGGGAAAACGGCAAGTCCACGGCGTTGGAAACTCCTGACATAAAGGTTTCAGAGCCGGCGTTCGCATCCTTCTATTGGGGCGACGGTGTGGCAGTGACACTGCAGAAAGATGACAGCGGCCAGGTGACCAACAATACCAAGGGCTACGACGGCATTTCCAAAGTGACCTTTGAGATCATGGTAGACGGCCAGTGGCAGGAACTCTCCATGCTTTCTGACAAGACCAACAAGTTCTGGATCCGTGAGCGTGTAGACCTCGCACCTTATGTAGGCAAGACAGTAGCATTCCGTTGGGTATATACTTACGACGATTACATGAAGGCAACAGGCGCATGCATTGATGAGTTTGCAATAGAATCAGCCACACCAGTCAAGTTGTCGTTCAATACCGACGGGTATGACGCAGGTAAGGTCAACCATGACGAATCCTTCACGACTGAAACGACCTTTACGCTTTACAATGACGGTTCGCAGGACGCTGAGATCAAATCTGTGACTTTCGGCAACGGCGTTTTCTCCACATCTCTTAAAGAGGGTGACAAGGTTGAAGCCGGCAAGGCGGTCAACTTCTCCATGGGGGTAAGCGGCAACGATGCCAATGAGGCGATCGAGGATGTAATGACCATCACCACCAAGGACGGCACTATTGCCACTCTCCCCGTGAAGGTGGAGGTTCTTCCTGCCAATGTCCGTTTCTATGGTTTCGAGCGTGATGCTTATGGCTCTCTTTCACCTGCGGAGATGACTACCGTAGACGTGGATCGCCGGAGCACGGTGCCTCTGCTCATGGTTGATTACGCTCATCGCGGCGAGCCGTTCGCTTTCGTGGTCATGAACTACAAGAAGGCCGACTGGAACATCTGCTACCCGAGCACCGGCGACCAGTGCCTCGTGACTTTCGGTGCCGATGCCGACGGGGTGGCTGTTGAAGACTGGATCATCTCGCCGGCCATGACGGCTACGGATCAGTCCTCGTTCGAGTTCTGGTGTCGCGATTATCTCCATGCCGATGACGACCGTTTCGGTACGGGACGCGCATCTGTGATGGTCAGCACCGAAGGCCCGGATGATCTTTCAAAGTTCGAGCTTGTCAAGGGCTACGATGTTCCCAAGCCCGAGGTTGGCAGCGACGCTTACTTCAAGTTTGTGACCGACCTCAAGAAATATGCCGGCAAGAAGATCTGGGTGGCTCTCCGCCATACGGTTACCGACGGCCTGGCTTACTTCTATGATGACTTCACTTTCAGCAATTTCGACAATTTCGAAGCAGGTGTGATGGATGTGGTAAGCAACAGGGCCGACATAGACATTTATCCGACACTGGCAACGGATGTGGTTAATGTAAGCGGTGTGGATGCAGCATCGCTCACGATCACCTCCATGTCAGGAGCAACGGTAGCATCTGCAGAGGGTGTGAATTCCATAAGCGTTTCAGACCTTGCCTCAGGGGTGTATGTGCTGACCGTGAAGACAGACAATGGAATCGTCTCCAAGCGTTTTGTAAAGCGTTGAACATAGCCCGACGCACATGATCGCGTAGGCGTAAGAGGATAGAGGATGCCCCATGGCGCATATGCCTTCAGGGGCATCCTTTTCCATTTTCAAACATTTATTGAATCAATCATCATCAAAATTTAACTATGAAACATTCCATTACAAGACTTATGATGCTTATGGCGATAGGCTGCGTTTCCATGGGGGCGTATGCGGCCGCAGGGCTGACGATTGCCGAGGCGTCATATTCCGCTCCGGGCGACATATACGCCAATGCGGAAAACCGCGTGACGGGGCATACGCTTACCGTGACGTTGGAGAATACAGGGGATGTAGCCTTGACTCCGGGAGATGAGGGCTATAGCGTCACGCTCTACCAGACCTCGGGGCCGGTGGATCTTCAGGTCTTTCAGGTTGAGGAGGCTCTCCCCGTAGGCGGGACGGTCAGTCTGGAACTGCCATGCGACTACTCGCTGGATCCTTTACTGGAAGCCAATCCCGGAAGTGTGAGGTTCTGGTCGAAACTTAGCGTGCGGGAGAATGTCACATCCACCTCCAAGGACATAATGCCGTGGCGTGACATATATGCCCATTCCATAGGGTATTACCTTTGCGAGATGAACAGCGGGGTAGAGTACACGAATCCCATAAGTTTCGGTTTCGTAAAGGAACCGAAGACACTCACATATCGTCTGCGGGCCACAGGCACTGCAGATGTGGTTGTCAACTCTGTTGAAATGCCCGAGGGGTTCGCCATCACCAACATAGAGACACCTTTCACGGTGACCGGCCTCGCCAATGCCGCAAGCAGCAGCGATGCGTATCAGACCTTGGAGATAACCTTCACTCCGACCGTCCCGGGCGCAAAGGCAGGTGTGATGAAATTCAATGTGGAAGGAGCCGACCCGAAGGAATATACGATCTCGGCTTCCTATGTGGGGCCTGACAGCTTCTTCGAGAGCTTTGATACCGAGGCCGGGTATGACTACATCCCGAAAGGATGGGTGCTTAGCGACAACTGGAGCATCGGCTACAATAGCGTGAGCGATGATGACAAGTACAATCTTGCTCACGGATCGGCAGAAGACAAGAATTTCAACTTTGCCATTACTCCCAAGCTGCATTTCGCAGAGGGTGAGGCCATGACGTTCCAGGCCGCACGCCGCAGCTACACGTCTCGTCTGGAGGTGTATTATTCCTCAGACCGAAGCAACTGGCAGCTGTTGAAGTCCATAAACGCTTATGGAGAAGACGGGGCGGAACGTTTCCCTGCCACTGACCGCGCGTATGCTGATTATGTGATAGACAACCTTCCTGCCGGCGATTGGTATGTCGGATTCAAGGGAATGTATGTGATGCTCAACAATGTGTTCGGCGGGGAAGTGGTGCCTGTGGGACATGATGTCATGATTCTTTCCTCGGATCTTCCTGCAAAGGTTACCGCGAACAATCCATGGAATTTCAAGATCAATGCCAAAAATCTTGCCGGGAGCGATGAGGCTGCGGGAAGTTATACCGTTGAACTGTTCGTAGGGGGCAGGAAAGTCGGTGAGGTAAGCGAGACCCCTGCATGGCCGTCGCTTGCGGAGCAGGAGTTTGCGATGACGCATATATTCAACGATCCCGGGGAATATGAGGTTTTCGTCAGGCTTACCGCAGGGGATGTAGTCGTAGAGACGGCAAAGACTATGGTGACCGTAAAGGAGGAAAGCGCTGATGAGATAGTGGAAGTGGGCAGTTGGGACGGTTCCCGCAAAAGCCCGTGGATCCCGTTGAGAACCAACTGGTACAATTCGGAGTCCCAGGTGGTCTTTACTCAGGATTATCTTGCCAAGTTCGGCATTACACCCGGCAAGCAGCTGATGGGAGTGGCCTTTGACGCGGCTGCCTCATCCAACAAACAGATCAATACTACGCTCACCGTATGGCTTGACAAGGTAGAGAACGGATACATCGAGGCTTCCGCTCCATATGATCTGGCAGACGTGACCCCGGTTTTCAGTGGATCCTATGTCATTGATGTGAAAAACGAGACTGTGCCATATGAGATCATAAACGTAAGTTTCGATTCTCCCTATGTCTATGAGGGTGGCAATCTTCTTATGTCTGTAAGAAGCACGAACGCCGACGTATACACGGCTTTGGATTTCCCCTATGATGTGGAGCTGAACAATAATTCCATCGCCAGATACAACGATAAATACGATACGTTTATCACCAACTCGTGGACAGCGGCCTCGGGAACTCCGATCACCAAGTTCCTGGTGTATTCCCAGCCGGCCATGCTGGCAGGTACGGTTACCGATGCCGCCGGCAACGCGGTGGCTGGTACCGGTGTGAGACTGGTGTCCGGGGATGTGATCTACACAGGCGTGACGGATGACGCAGGTGCCTACTCCATAAGCGTGTTCCAGCCCGATCTGGAGTATACCCTTACCATAGACCATCCCGATCATCCAGTTTACGAGGCACAGGTTTCGTTTGCCGACGGCAATCCCGCAGGAGACATTGTATTAAAGGATTTCTCCAACGAGCGTGAATATGCGCTTACCATAAATGTGGACAACGAAGCGGGCGTTTCGCTTGATGGCACCGTATTCACCCTTGTTTCGGGACGCTTCTCTGTAAACTACCCCTCCTCTGAAACAATCCTTGACGGGAATGGGAGTGCAACCGTAGATGTATATGGGGGCTCCCATACTCTTTCTGTGGCAGTGCCTGGCATGAAGCCTTGTGTGATGGAGTTCAATGTCAATAAGCCGATGAGCGTGCATGCCACTCTCGTGGAGGATGTGCGTCAGCCATATGGCACATCATACGACTTGGATCATGATATCTTTACCGGGGAGAACACAGTGACGCTGAGCTGGAACGGCGACGAGGCGGTGTTCGAAGATGACTTTGAAAGCCATGAGGCTTTTGCCGTAAACTTCGCACCTTGGACAGGCATTGACGTGGACAATGTGCCGGCAGCGGCCATGTCTGGCGTATATCCCAACAGAGGCGTGGTCAATTATGGCCAGATCATCAATCCCATGAAAGTGGAACCTATCTGGGATCCGGCGATGTATCCTACATTGATGGGACGGAGCGGTATGCAGTACGTAGGTTTCGTGCAGACTGCCAATGGATCGCCCAACAATGACTGGCTGATCACTCCTGCGATGGAGCTTGGAGAGGATAACCTTCTTCGTTTCAGTATCAAGTCGGCAGATGCCGGCAAGGCACGCTTCACTGTAGGCATTTCTACGGTGGATGATCCCGAACCCGGCGACTTCGCAATGATTTCGGAAGGGAACTATCTGGAGGCGGATTTCTCCGATTGGAAGACTGTTGAGATCTCGCTGGCGGAATATGCCGGTCAGACGGTGAAGATAGGATTCCATTGCATATCACAAAGCGGCGCGTTCATTTCGCAGCTTGACGATGTGTTTGTGGGGCGCGTTGCTGCAAAGAACGGTGCAAAGGCCAAGAGAGTGGCAAGCAAGTCCGCCGCCAATCCCAATGAGAAGTTCGTAGTCATGCTTGACGGGGAGACCGTAGGTGAGACTGACAGCTACTCTTTCACCCTTGCGGATGTCAAACCCGGCAAACATGTGGCTCAGGTAATAGCCACTTATCTCAATGCTACTGCCGAACCGGTGGATATCGCCTTCGAGATCAACGCCGAGGACTATGTAAAGGCTGATTTCGAGATCACAACCAACAATGGGGTGATCCCTGAAACCGTCAACGTGATTCTTACCTCTGCTGAAAAGGATACATACAATGTTCCTGTGGCAGATGGTGTCGCTTCCGTGGCATCTCTTCCGAAGGGAGTATACACCGTGGAGGTAGAACAGCAGTTCTATGACCGTTACAGTGCCGAGATCGAGATAGATTCGGAAACGACGGTAGGTATAGCTCTGGAAGAAACGATCGTGGCTCCGTTCAACATCTCTCATGAGAGTGTGATCAACGGCGACAAGATGGATGTGACTGTAAGCTGGAACCGCAACTATGGTTTTGAAGACAGCTTCGAGGATTACGACGATTTTGCGACCGGTGTATTCGGCGGTTGGACGACTATCAACAACAATGTTGATCCATCCTATCCGATCGGGCTCGGAAGCATGACCAATATCGTAAGATTCCCAGGGTGCTCCACCACTTCGAGCATGGCCAGCGTGCCACCGATGGTATTCAATCCTCATTCCACTGTACCCGCCATGTCTGCTGATGCGGCTATCCTTGCACCCGACGGTGACAAGAGTGTGATCTTCCAGGGCCCGCAGCAAGCTGTGGCAGACAAATGGCTGATTTCACCGCAGTTGTCGCTTTATGACGGATACGAGATGAGTGTTCTGGCCAAGGCATATTCCATTTATCCGGAACGTCTGGAATTCATGATTTCTACCACGGGTGCTTCTCCTGCTGATTTCAAGGTGCTTGATGCTGTGGAGCCGTCTTCCTCGGAATGGACGAAATATTCCATATCGCTTGACGAATATGCCGGTAAGGAGGTATATCTTGCAGTGCATTGCGTATCTGTAGACGGATTCATCGTACAGGTGGATGATTTCCGTGTCGGTCGTGAAGGTGGGGAGGAAGTTTCGGCAGCAGGTTTCGTCAAGTCATATGACGTTACCCTTGATGGCGAGAGCAAAGGCTCCACCACTGAGACGGAAATTATGTTCCCGGCTCTTGGAAAGGGAGACTACAATGTAGGGGTTCGTTCCGTATACGCGTCCGGTGCGTCCGAGTATACCACGTATGAGTTCTCTGTTCCTGAAATCACAGGTCTGGATGATGTGAATGTGAAGAGTGTCTCCGTAGTCGGTGGTCGCGGTGTCATTACGGTAACCGCCGAGGATGCGGACGTTACGGTTCATACCCCCGCAGGTATTGTGGTCGTATCGTTCAATGCTGTCGGTGAGACTTCTGTCCCTGTTGCCCCTGGTGTCTATCTGGTGAATGCCGGCGGTATGGTCAAGAAAGTCACCGTAAAATAATCGTTGCGTTTCGTAGATCCTTAATAACATATTAAACATAAAGCCTCGGCCATTTCAACGGCCGAGGCTTTTTGGTTCAATTTGTTTTTGTTACTGACTGCAAAAGCAGTGATTTTCCGCGAGCATCACAAGTCCGAAGTCAATATTCGCTTGGAAAAACGTGCTGTCTATGCGCTGATTCACTTGGAAAAGTGTAGTGCACTCTTCTTTATTCACTTGGAAAAGTGTAAATTTGCAGAACCAAACAAATAGATTATGCTTAAAAGAAAGATTGAGACATATTTATACGCTTGGAAACAGTCGGAAGATAGAAAGCCATTGGTGATAAAAGGTGTGCGCCAATGTGGAAAGACATATATCGTCAAAAAATTCGCCCAAGAGAACTATGATGAGGTGGTCTATATGAATTTTATCCTTGAGCCTGATAAGAAATCCGCCTTTACAGGAAATCTGGATGTAGATAACATAATCCTCAATCTTTCGGCGCTTATTCCTGGCTCTCGTTTCGTCAGCGGAAAAACCTGCATCATCCTTGACGAGATTCAGGAGTGCAAGGAGGCGAGGACAGCACTGAAGTCCTTTCATATAGACGGTCGTTTTGATGTCATAGCCACAGGCTCTCTTTTAGGGGTGAAGGGCTATGGCAGGCATGAGAGAAAAAATAAGGAAGAATCCGGGGCAGATTCTGTTCCTGTCGGGTATGAGACGATAGTTGACATGTATCCATTGGACTTTGAGGAGTTTTTATGGGCAAACGGCGTTGGAGACAAGGTGATTGATACAGTCAAATCATGCTTTGAGAATGAAAGTGTCGTTCCTGATGGTATCCATAAGGCAATGATGGATTTACTGTACAGGTACATTATTGTCGGAGGATTGCCCGAAGTAGTAAACTGTTTCATTGAAACGAAGAATATTGAATTGATTTATAATAAGCAACGGACGCTCATAGCTGAATATGAGGAGGATATGGTCAAATATGCTGACGATTCCGACAAACCCCACATAAGAGAATGTTTTGAGTCAATCCCGAAGCAACTGGCAAAGGAAAATAAGAAATTCCAGTATTCTGTTGTCAAGAAAGGAGGGAGGGCGTCTCAATACATGGGGAGCATTCAATGGTTGGAAGATGCGGGAATAGCAGAGCGGTGCTATAACACGATGATTACGGAACTTCCATTGAGCGGGAATGCTATTAAAGATTGCTTCAAGGTCTATGCCACGGATATAGGTATCCTTATGGGAATGCTTGATTACGGTACTCAGGCAGACATTCTAAAAGGAAACCTGCTCGGATATAAGGGAGCTATCTTTGAGAATCTCATGGCGGATTTCTTATGCAAATCAGGGCAGAAGCTATATTACTTCCAGAAGGAAAGCGGTCTTGAAATCGACTTCTTGGTGAGGTATAAAGATGAATGTGTGCTGATTGAAGTCAAGTCGAAGAGCGGCAGGACTAAAAGTGTTGCCACGGTTCTTAAAAACAAGGACGTTTACCATGTCGACAATGCGATCAAGTTAGGCCAATACAATGTCGGACGAGCGGGAGAGGTACTGACCATTCCATTATATATGGGATTCCTTATCAGTGACAAGCTTCCGGATTTGATTATCCCCGATGTTGACTTGAATTCATTGAGGGATTAGATGCTCGGTTATTTTTTAGCGAGCAGTGATAATTGACACAGAAAGCCTCGGCCATTTCAACGGTCGAGGCTTTCTGTGTCAATTTGTAAGGGCAGGTATTATTGCACTGTGAGTTTGCGTGTCAGTGAGCCGGCTTTGACGATGTAGATGCCGGCGGGGAGGGGGAGCGTGACACTGCCGGTGGAGGCGTGGAGCGTGCGTCCGAGAAGGTCGGCGATCGTGACTTGCTCGGTGGGAGCGGCGTTTACGACAATCGTTTCGCCAATGGATTCTATTGTGGCTGAGGATGCGGTGCCCGTGATCTGTCCGATGCCCCCGGTTGTAGGATCGTCCAATGTGATGTTGTCTATGAAGATGTAGGCATATGTGTTTATTGTGCCTTCGAAGCATATCTGGATCCGTTTACCTGCGTATGCGGAGAGGCCAAGGGATGCTTTTTCCCATGTGTGCAACTCCCCGTCGCCCATTACGAACGGTTCCCCGATGTTTACCCATCCGTTTCCGTCGTTGACGGAGATCTGTATGGTGTTTCGGTCTTGTGCCCCGAGCACGTAATAATAGAATGTCAGCTCGACTTCCGGCGCATCGGTAAGGTCAATGCGCCCACTGAACAGGCGTGCGGAGGTAAGCAGGTCGTTGGAGCCGAGTACAGCGAATCCGTCGTCGCCATCCTGGGCGGGCACGTTGCCCTCCATGTCCTTTTCCGTGCTGAGCCACCATTCGGCGCCGTCATACGACATGCCGAAGGCGTGCGACATATACGCTCGGGGGAAAGACTCCTTGAACGGGAGCTTGTCGGGTGCACCCACAGGTATCATGTCGGATGTCAGTCCCACTCCGTCTTCCCCCTTTGCGTTGATGGGGAACACGGCAAACTGCATCAGTTCCTGGTCGGCTTCCGGCTCTATGGCCTGATATTTGAAGCTGCATTCCTTGAGGTTTTCAGCGATAATGACCTGATCGCGGTATTCATATTTTACGACCGTATAGGTTACGTCTCCCGTGCCGAAATTCAACCCGTTCACGTCTGTCGTTACCGGAGACCATTCAAGTATGACGGCACCGTCGTTGTCCCCGGCTGACACCTTGAAGTCCGTGGGCATTGCCGGCTTCGAGAAGCCGACGAAGACGGATGCAAGGGCGCGTTCCCCCTCGCCGTTTTCGTTGAAGGGGATTATTTCGTAGGTGTTCTCTCCTTCTATGGCTTCATTGTCGGTGCAACTCATCGCAGCCCCGGGAGCGCCTGTGAGGGAGGCTACTAGCCGTGTGCCGTTGCGCACCTCCACCTTGGTAAGGCTTTGAAGCGGGTTGCCATTGAGGTCTGTTTCGGGGGCGGTGAAACTTATATTGGCTTTCAATGCGCCGTTCATGTCCGGTGTGGCTGTTATTCCGGTAACCATTGCCGGTGCGGAGGTGGACAATGGGGAGGAAAGTTCAATGTTGTCCACATACAGTACGAATTGATCCGGTGCGGAACAGGCATGGATCGCAAAATGGAAGATGCCATCCTCGGGTGCCTTGAAATTGGCGGTGATGCGACGCAGCTCATTCCTTACGATCTCGGTAGGGGGCACGAGGCAGGTTGTGAATGCCTCCGGTGCGCAGGATGTGCCAACGTAGAGAGCCACACGCTCGGTGTATTGCGAACTCTCGAATCCGTATGCGTCAAATGATATGGTGTATACCTTCCCTTTTTCAAGCATGGCACCGGGCAACACGAGGAAGTCGTTTGCCGCGCTGTGGCGTGTGTCGTAGTAGCAACCGAAAAATCCGCGTTTGTCCCATTCCCAGGTGTTCTTGTCGTTATTCACGTTGAATACAGTAAACGGTGCGGCTTGTACCTCGGTCGTCAGTGAATTGGAGTAGGGTGGTGCGATGTGACCCAAGGTCACGCGATTCGACATGGAAGGTGCCGAAGTGTCTCCCGAAGCGTTGACGGTAATCGAATAGCTGATTACTTCCAGACCTTGTTCAGGAGTAGGGTATTTCTCTGAGAACAAGGTGGATGTATGGTCGGTGGCTACGACGGTGCCGTCTGAGCGCGTTACGGTATAGGTGGGATTTTCAAGATAGCCGCCGTTTTCGGATTGAGCGGGCGACCATGTGAGAATGAACGTGCCGTTGTCGTACTTCAACGTAGCGTTTTCCACTGGTCGTGGCTTGTCTGCACCGATGAAGCATCGGTCGGTTGTGGCGGGGCTGTCTCCGGCCTCGTTGCTTACCGTCACACTGAACGTGTGCATGCCTGTGGTCTCTACAGTGACGGGTACAGCTACATCCATGCCATAAGCCGCCGTGCCTGTGGCTGCCATGCGGCTGTCTACCGTCACCTTGTATGTAGCTTCCCCCTTGGCTTCTGATCCGTTTACGAGGGTGGAAGGCATCTTGAACCGGACTTCTCCGGATAGGGACGCGCCTTCGAATGCAATTGTGACATTGCGTGGATAGTCGGGCGACAGATCGGAGGTGTATTTCGGAAAGTGCATGCCGAGTATCTCTTCGTTGTACGGCATGTCGTATACCTTGGCAGCGGTTCCCGTTGCTGGGTCGATCTCATAAAGGGCGCTTCCCTGCTCGCACGAGGTGGCGTAATAGAACTTCCCGTTGCGGGGATTGATGGCTCCCGAGGACTGGTATGCGGAGATGATTCCGGTGGATGCGACAAGCGATGCGTCTCCCGAGGTCTTGTCTATGCTGTATAGGTCGCCGGAGAAAGTAATTCCGTAAAGGTCGCCCTCTTCCGTCGCTCCCATTGCATTGAAACGGAAGCCGTCTGTATATTTTTTGATACTTTTTGTGGTGAAGTTGTTCTTGTCTATGGAACCGAAATAGCAGGTCTCCGTTTTGGTGTTGAGGAAACTTCCGTAGCAGTTGCCGCTTACCGGATCCTGCACCATGGAGTAGGCGTGGAAATTGGCATTGAGTATTCCCATGCCTGTCATTTCATAGGTTTCCGCGTCGACCACGTAGTAGCTTACCGTGCGTGAGCCGTATTCTGTTTCCGCGTCGGCTGTCATTATGGATCCGTCGAACACGAGTGTTCCGGCATTGCAGGCGGCATAGTCCGATGTGGCGAGGAGGGTGAAATCGGGTTCCGTGCCTGAGGTGGGGATCTCGTAATATCCTACGGGGGAATTGGATTCAGTCCATGCGTCGGAGAATACAATGGCTCCGCGAGCCGGAATGGCTTCGAATATGGAGTTCCCGGTGCTGTAGGGGATCTTGGGAGCCGGCGGGGCAAGCCTGGCGGCTTTGGGCAGCTCTCTTGAGAACGGAGCGTTCCTTTTGGCGGTTGATGGGGTGCGTAATCCTTGTGCGTGGCCGGTTATTGCGATTGATGCGCAAGCGGCGACAAGAATTGCTGTCTGTAATATCCTCATTGGCTAAACTGAAATTATGGTGAAAAATAATTGGCAAATTCCGGTACACTTAAATGCGAGAAAGCGCATTCTGTTGTGACATAGAGACAAAAGTACGAAAATTGTTGTGTAAAAAACGTCGAAATTCAACAAAAAAACGCTACCTTTGCTGCGCCTTAAGGCTCCGTTATGCTCCGACGGTTGCGCATGTAATTGTAAAATGGCATGCAATACGTTGTAACATAGTGGATTGAGATCTTTACAAACTATATTTATTAACCATCATTTTTAATGACTGAAGAAGTTAAAAACTCTCCCATCGCAGATTTCGACTGGGATGCCTATGAGAAAGGGGAGACCAAAAGCGACAAGTCACGCGAGGAACTTACCCGCACCTACGACGAATCGCTCAACACCGTAAAGGACAAGGAAGTAATCGAAGGTACCATCATCGCTCTCAACAAGCGTGAGGCTGTGGTTAACATCGGATACAAGTCTGACGGTATCATCCCCATGAACGAATTCCGCTACAATCCCGACATCAAGATCGGCGATGTCGTAGAGGTATTCATCGAAAACCAGGAAGACAAGAAGGGTCAGCTCATCCTGTCTCACCGCAAAGCCCGTGCGTCCCGCTCCTGGGAGCGTGTCAACCAGGCTCTGGAAAACGACGAAATCATCAAGGGTTACATCAAGTGCCGTACCAAAGGCGGCATGATCGTGGACGTATTCGGTATCGAGGCATTCCTCCCCGGATCGCAGATCGACGTGAAACCCATCCGCGACTACGATATTTTCGTTGGCAAGACCATGGAGTTCAAGGTTGTCAAGATCAACCCCGAGTTCCGCAACGTCGTTGTCAGCCACAAGGCTCTTATCGAAGCCGAGCTCGAGCAGCAGAAGCGCGAGATCATCGCCAAGCTCGAGAAAGGTCAGGTACTCGAAGGTACCGTCAAGAACATCACTTCCTACGGTGTGTTCATCGACCTCGGCGGCGTAGACGGCCTCATTCACATCACAGACCTCTCCTGGGGTCGCGTAAGCCATCCCGAAGAGGTGGTTGCCCTTGACCAGAAGCTCAACGTGGTTATCCTTGACTTCGACAACGAGAAGAAGCGCATCGCCCTCGGTCTCAAGCAGCTCCAGCCCCATCCCTGGGATGCCCTGGCTGCTGACATCAAGGTCGGTGACAAGGTTAAGGGTCGCGTAGTGGTAATGGCCGACTACGGTGCGTTCGTGGAGGTTGCTCCCGGCGTTGAAGGTCTTATCCACGTAAGCGAAATGAGCTGGAGCCAGCATCTCCGTTCCGCTCAGGACTTCCTGAAGGTAGGTGACGAAGTAGAGGCAGTGGTTCTCACCCTCGACCGTGAGGAACGCAAGATGAGCCTCGGCCTCAAGCAGCTCAAGCAGGATCCGTGGGAGGACATCGAAGTTAAGTACCCCGTTGGTTCACAGCACACCGCCCGTGTACGCAACTTCACTAATTTCGGCGTATTCGTAGAGATCGAAGAAGGTGTGGACGGTCTTATCCACATCTCAGACCTCTCTTGGACAAAGAAGGTGAAGCATCCCTCTGAGTTCACCCAGATCGGTGCAGACATCCAGGTTGTAGTTCTTGAAATAGACAAGGACAACCGTCGTCTCAGCCTCGGCCACAAGCAGCTTGAGGAGAATCCCTGGGATGTATTCGAGACCATCTTCACTGTTGGTTCCGTACATCAGGGTACTATCATCGAAATGCTTGACAAGGGTGCAGTCGTTGCACTTCCTTACGGCGTAGAAGGCTTTGCTACTCCCAAGCACCTCGTCAAGGAAGACGGCTCACAGGCCAAGGTTGACGAGAAGCTTGACTTCAAGGTAATTGAATTCAACAAGGACAGCAAGCGCATCATCCTCAGCCACAGCCGCATCTTCGAAGATGAGGCCAAGGCCGAGAAGGCAGAGGCACGCAAGGCCGCAAAGCGTCAGCCCCGCAAGGCTGAAGAGGCTCCCGCCCTCACAACTCCCGTAGAGAAGACAACCCTCGGTGACATCGAGGCTCTCGCCGCTCTCAAGGAGAAGCTCTCCGGCAAAGCATAATCCGCTTTAACCGATAAATTAAGACGATATGTCAGGATCTGGCATATCGTCTTTTTTTGTGTCTTGATGAAAGGGGTGCGCTAATAAATGGCGCTTGATGCGGGGCTACAACTTGGGTGCCTTCTTCGAAGGCTGTCAGAGGTGCAAAAAAGGCGATGTGTCAAAATTGACATACCGCCTTTTTTTGTCCGGATGGTGATGGTGCTGTCAGAATGGTTCAGATGGTAGGAGCTTGAAGGTGAGGTTGAAGGGAGTTGACTTAGGTCAATGACCGAGACCGAACCCTTCAAGCGACGACCCAGATGAGCCATTATGACACACCATCTTTATATGGTGGGCGTTTGTGCCGGTTGTTTATTTGATATGCTTGGCGAGGGTGGTTAGGATCTGGTCGCCATGGAGATCGCGTGCGATGATCGTGCCGTCGGGTCCGAAGAGGATTATGCACGGAATGCCTGAGATGCCATAGAGATTGGTGGTGGCTTCGGTGCCGTTTACCCATACGGGCCATGTCAGTCCCATGTCAGTAGCGGCTTTGAGGGAGTTTTCGGGTTCGTCCCATACGGCCACGCCTACGATCTTAAGGTTCTTCCCTTCAAACTCTTTCTGTGCCTTTCTGATGTAGCGCATTTCCTTGCGGCAGGGCATGCACCATGAAGCCCAGAAGTCGACGAGCACATAATCGCCGTGGCCTACGAGTTCGCTGAGCTTGTGTGTGGTGCCGTCATATGAAACCTCGAAATCGGTGAATTTCTTGCCCGGTTGGGTGGCTTTCAGATTGCGCTGACGGAAGAGTTGCTCGTTTACTTTCTGGTATTTTGTGATGTGGGGGTAGTCGCGAACGAGCGCTTCAAGGTCTGCAGCGAGCCAGTCGCCGCCGAAGGATACGATGTAGTAGAGACCGAGCGGATTGGTGATGTTTTGCTTGGTGCTCTGGAGGATTAGTTCATGCAGTTCCTCGTTGAGGGCATCCCCCATGGCGTTGTTCTGCTGTGCCTGGTAGCGGTTTACAGTCTGGTTGAGTTCGTTGGTGAAAGCGTTGAGGTCGTTGTTGAGTCCGCCGGTGGTAGCGGTAGGCCTTAAGGTTCCACCCTCGTCTGTGACGTTCATTGTCACGTCGGCTCCTCCCACAAGAAGCCATGCCACGTCTGCGTCTCCCACTTTCAATGCTCCGAGGTAGGAAGTCGTGCCATCGGTAGGAAATACAGCCTTGCCGTCTTTTACGATTACCGAGTCCATCGGTTGCTCCGTGTCTACGTTGGACAGACGTGCCATTTGTCCGTTGAGCGACGCGGGAAGGTTTACTGTCGTGGAGTATTCGGCTCCCCACAGCGCTGCCGGCATGAGTGCCGCGATGGTGAATATGTTTCTAAGTATGGTCATATTGTAAATATGTTTGGTTATGGATTGATGCGTAAAGGTAATATATTTTGGACGATATATGAAATAGTTGAGTGCCAAAAATTGGTTAATGCCCTTTGCGGTGCGATGTTTTTTTCCTACTTTTGCATTGATGGAACGGAACAGGGAGGCCTCCCCGCAGGGGAAGCCTAAGAACATATATGCTCGTGGAGCCGACGATGGAGCCTTGATGGGGCTTTATTTCGTTGTGCTTTTTGCATTTATGGTGCTTTCCACATCTGTGCCCTTTGCCGGCGTGGCCGGTATGTGCATGGTTATGGGAGTGCCTCTGTTGTCGTTTTATTTTCTAAGACGCACCCATCGGAGTGCCCATGGCATGACGGTATTCTCGGCTCTATGGATGCAGGGGATCACTACTTTCGCATGCGGTGCCCTGATCTTCGGACTGGCATCGTTCGTATATCTGAAATGGGTGGATCCGGGTTTTGTCCGTTCCATGCTTGAGATGGCGGCAGGATATTATGCCGATGCAGGCGATCAGTATGCAATGGTGGCTGAGGAGCTTGACATGATCCTGCGAAACAATGCCATTCCGCCCGCGCCGGCGATAGTCATGGCCTGGATGTGGCTGATAGTGTTCAGCGGCTCGTTGCTTTCAATGATCGTAGCCGGAGTGGTGAAAATGTTGAAAGTGCCTGTGCGCGGTTGAAATTTTACAGACTGTAAAGATGGATATATCAGTAATAGTACCGTTATACAACGAGGCCGAATCGCTTCCCGAACTGGAGGGATGGATTGAACGCGTGATGAAGGCCAATGCATTCAGTTATGAGGTCATTTTTGTAAATGACGGTTCCACCGATAATTCCTGGGAAGTGATAGAGAACCTGGCAGCAGCCAATCCGGCTGTTAAAGGGGTGAGTTTCCGACGCAACTATGGCAAAAGTCCCGCACTCAATACGGGTTTTCGCCGTGCCAAGGGGGATGTGGTGATAACGATGGATGCCGACCTCCAGGATTCGCCCGACGAGATCCCGGAGTTGTACCGCATGATAAAGGAGGAGGGTTACGACCTCGTCAGCGGATGGAAACAGAAGCGCTACGACCCGCTGTCGAAAACCATCCCCACGAAACTGTTCAATGCCACGGCACGCCGGGTCAGCGGCATAAAGAACCTGCATGATTTCAATTGCGGCCTTAAGGCTTATCGCAACAAGGTCGTGAAGCGGATAGAGGTATACGGCGACATGCACCGTTACATCCCTTATCTTGCCAAGAACGCGGGTTTCACACGCATCGGAGAGAAAGTCGTAAAGCACCAGGCAAGGAAATACGGCAAGACAAAGTTCGGCCTCGACCGATTTGTCAACGGATACCTTGATCTGGCCACATTGTGGTTTACGAACAAGTTCGGTGTCAAGCCAATGCATTTCTTCGGTCTGCTCGGCTCGCTGATGTTCCTTCTCGGGCTTGTCTCCGTTATAATAGTCGGGGCGACAAAGCTTTATGCCATGCATACCGGCGGCCACTATACGTTGGTTACCAATTCGCCGTATTTCTATATCGCGCTTACCATGATGATGCTTGGCACCCAACTGTTCCTGACGGGATTCGTAGGGGAGCTGGTGGTGCGCAATTCGCCCAGGCGCAATGAGTATGAAATAGAAGAAGAGATAGGCGAGGATGCGGATGCTTGACCTGCTTGAAAGATATAAGCCAAGGCGTGTTCCTGAGGCCGGTGCCGGTCGCAGGTCTGTGTTTCTGCATAGGATATTGTGGGGCGTGGCATGCGCCGCAGTCATGTGTGGCATCCTTCAGGGATGCAATACCGACGGATGCACCGACAATCGCAGTGCTTTGCCGTTAATGGCATTCTATTCTTCGACCACTGATGCGCCGATGATGCTTGATTCAATAGGGATCGGAGGAGTGGATGCTCCCCGGGATTCGTTGCTGGTGTATCCCGGTGAAAGCACATTGTCGGCATATCTTCCGTTCCGTTTCGAGAAAAACTCCACATCGTTTTTCTTTCATTACGCATATCCCCAACAGGGGCTTGACGATCCTCGATTCAACGATACGATCACGTTCCATTATGCGTCCGAGCCTTATTTCGCTTCGGAAGAGTGCGGTGCGTTTTATGTGTATACGATAAAAAAGGTTGATTACACGCGCCATCTCATAGACTCGGTGGCGGTAACGGATTCGGTTGTAACCAATGTGGAGATGGAGCGCATACGCGTGTATTTCCGCACATCCGAGGCCGAGGGGCAGATCGCCGGAAAGGGGGTAGACTTATGAGGCTTACGGCATATATCATCTCGGTGTGTCTGCTGTTTGTTTGCACGGTCGTGCCTCAACTCTCGGCTCAGCGACGCATCAATCCGGTGCAAGGAGCGTCCAAGGAACTTCAGGGGAAGAATGAGCGTCGCCAGGAGGGCGATACGATAGACATGAGCAAGATCAAGCAGATACAGGACGCTGCTGGAAACGTAGTTCTTGTAGATACCGTCTCCGGCACCGAACTTCCTGACTCGGTGGCCAACGGGCTTGTGCCGGGCGGGGAAGTTCCCAAGATGTTGCAGCCGCTTTTTCATTCTGTATCTGTCAGCGTTGATGTCTGGGATCCTTTGATGCGTGCCTTCGGCCAGCATTACGGGCTTGTGGAATTTGCCGGTGAGCTGAATCTCCATAACCGATATATACCGGTGGTGGAAGTCGGGCTTGGACAGACCGATTACACTCCTGAGGATAACAACTATACGTATCGCGTACCTGTTACGCCGTATTTCCGCATCGGTTGCAACTATAATTTCCTGTATAACAGCAATCCGGACTATCTTGTCATGGCCGGGGTGCGTTTTGGCTTCACGCGGTTCAGCTATGAAGTCAATAATGTGAAGGTTAATTCCGATTATTGGGGGGAGAGCACGGAGTTCAACCTTCCAAGGCAAGCTTGCTCGTTCAGCTATATACAGCTCGCTTTCGGGTTGCGGATCAAGGTGTTCGGCCCCGTTTCGATGGGATGGTATTTCCGATACAAGGCCAAGTTGCACGAGTCCAGAGACAATTATGGGAAGCCTTGGTACATACCGGGCTATGGTTCCCGGAAAGGAGCCATAACAGGGTCGTTCTATGTGGCCTATACCATCCCGCTCCACAAGAAAGATGCCGAGCCGGTAGTTGATTGAAAATCTCAAGAGCAGGAATGAGAGAAATCAGAGGCATCAGAGCTATCAGAGAAATCAAAAAAACTTCTTAATTTCTCAATTTCTTGTATTCTTGCTTGACTTCTAATGCTCTAACTTCTAACTTCTAAATATATGATAGCAATCTGTAGTGACCATGCCGGTTACGAATTAAAATCAATTCTTGAAGGATACCTTGAGGCAAACGGTCTGGAATTCGAGGACTTCGGTACGTTCAGCTCCGAGAGTTGCGACTATCCCGATTTTGCACATAAATGCGCAGTTGCCGTGGAGGAGGGCAAGTGTTATCCCGGTATTGCCATGTGCGGTTCGGGAAATGGTATAAACATGACATTGAACAAGCATCAGGGAATCAGGGCTGCGCTGTGCTGGACACCTGAACTGGCATCACTGGCGCGTAGGCATAATGATGCGAATGTACTGGTGCTTCCTGCACGCTTCATAGCCCCCGAAGAAGCCATAAAAATTTTGGATACCTTCCTGTCCACAGGTTTCGAGGGTGGACGTCATCAGCGGCGTATCGAAAAGATACCTGTGAAATAACGGTGATAAAGGTTTTGCAAATGCCTTTTCGCAGATTTGCTGCTTAAAAAATGTTATGGTAGGGAACTATCCTGCAGATAGGTATGTTTTCCTTTCGAGACAATAATCGAAACTAAAAACTTACTATTATGGATAAGACCAACAAAGATCAGGCCATAGCAGGTGCGGCGGCAGGTGCTGCAAAGGTAGCTGCGAAAGTCAGTGCCGAGGCCACGAAAGTGGCTGCCAAGGCGGAAGTGAATGCAGTCAAGGACAAGGCTGCCGATGCCTTGTCAGCTGCGAAAGAGAAAGCCGGCGACCTTAAGGACAAGGCTGCCGACGTTGCACAAAAGGCAGCCGACAAGGCGGGAGATATCAAGGATGCTGCATTGGAAAAGGGTTCCTCGATTCTTGACAAGGTGAAGGACTTTGCCGCCGATACCCTTGAGTCCGGGGCAAAAGCTGCCGGTAACCTTGCAGACAAGCTGCGTGATTGAGAAGCATTTCAAGTAAACATCAATCCGCAACAATGCACATCTAACGGCGCATTGTTGCGGATTGACATTTACTGTTGATGTTTAAAGCCCCTTGTCAGGCGTTGGCTGCCAGAGGTGACGGTGTGGTATATGTGCGTGCAGCCAATTCCTTGTCAAGCATATAGAGGCCGTAGCCGTTGTCGCCGATCTTTTCAAGGGCGTCGATATAGCCGCGGGCGGTATCTTCTTCTTCCACCTGCTCCTTGATGAACCATTGGAGCATGTTCTGTGTGGCGTAATCGTGTTCTTCAGTAGCCACTGTATAGATGTTGTTTATGAGCGCGGTTACTTTCTGTTCATGTGCGAGGGTTGCCTTGAAAGCGGCCAATGGAGACTCCCATTCGGTGTCTACGGCGGCGATAGGTTCGAGTGTTACCTTGCCGTCGCGTGAGTTCACGTAGTTCATGAATATCGTGGCATGATCCTGCTCTTCCTTGAATTGGATCATGAACCAGTTGGCTATGCCTGAATAGCCTTTGTTGGCGAAATGCATGGACATTGACAGATAGAGATATGCCGACCAGAACTCAGCATTGATCTGGGCATTGATGGCCTTTTCAACTTTTTCGTTAAGCATGGGATATGAAGTTATTGTTTGTTGGTTGTTGCGTTAGTGTATCAGAATCGGTAGGATATGCTGGCGAGAAACATGGCGCCATTGTATCCTTTTACGAAAGTGTATCTGCCCGAAATTCCAAGCCGCAGGCTTTCCGACAGGGTGACGTTGGCTCCTGCACCCGCATTGAGGCCTAAACGGGATGTGCGGTTGCTTACGTCGTGGTTGTCGTCCGACGCTTTTAGGGAGCCATGGCGATTCCAACTGGAGTAGTTTAGGCCGGCCAATGGGAAAATGTCCCATTTCTCTCCCAGTAAGAACGGCACTTGGGCGTTCACGTTGAGCTGCAACGCATCTGTGTCGTGGTGACGGAAGATATAAGTGGCATCCGGGGCGAGCCTGAAGTGGCGCGAGAAGCGGTATGTGAATATCACCCCGGCAGCTCCAGACTGATTGTAGGTGTGGTAACCCGCTGCAAGTCCGACGGTCTTTTCTCCCTGTTGGTAATTTTCGGCGCTGCATTCAGTCCCTGCAAGGGAGGCAACCAATGCAGTAGCTGCGAAAATACAAGTTTTCAGTTTCATTCGGTAATGTCGTTTGAACTCACAAACAATTCTCATGAGAAAAATGTTGTCGGAGAGGAGAAATCTGATAGAACAAAGTTACACTATTCCGCAGGTATATGCAAACCAAAAGCGAAAAAATAGCTAACTTCGCATTGTGAAATCGGTCTACCGTATACTGCGTTTGCTTCTTGTGCTTGCCATATGCATTGCCGTGGCTTCCCCTCTTGTGCTTTTCGTGGGACTGTCGCTCCCTGGGGTGCAGGGGCGGCTGGCGCATCGGTGCGAACAGGAGCTTTCAAGGTTGCTTGACTGCCGGGTGACCGTCGGGGATCTGGGCATAGTTCCTTTTAATCGTGCAGTTCTCCGAAATGTGACCGTGGAGACTGCTCCGGGGGATACGGCTCTTACGGTAAGGCGTCTGGGTGCCGGTGTCAGGCTTTTAAGCCTGTTGTCATCAGACGAACCTGTGACGATAGATTATGTGGAACTGGTGGGGCTGGATGCGAGATTGCGTCGTGACAGTGCTGGCGCTCCGCTGAACATTCAGCCGATCATAGACGCTCTTTCGCCAAAGGAGAAAAATAAGCCGCCTACGCAATTCGACTTCAAGATAAATACCGTGATGATCCGTTCATCGCGGTTGAGCTATGATGTGGGTATGGAGGAGAATGTTAACGGTGCTGTACGGCGTTTTTCTCCGGGACATGTTGCCATTGAGCGTTTTAGGGCGGATATAAGGTTGCCGCGATTACGAAACGACGATTTCGCGGTGAATATAAAGCGTCTGGCTTTTGCCGAGATCCGCAGCGGCTTTGTGTTGGATAACCTTGCAGGTGACTTCGTGGTTTCACGTGACATGCTGGCCGCTCGCAACATGCAGATCGTGCTTCCTCAGTCTCACTTGCGCTTTATGGATATGGAACTGCCGCTTGAAGGTGGCATGAAGAATATATCCGCGGCATTGAAGAGCGCCCGTATGGAGGCGGGAATCCAACCCGGGAGCAATCTGCAACTCAGCGATCTTGCCGCTTTCGTACCGCAATTGGAGCAGCTATCCATGGATGTAGACTTCAAGCGGTTTGCGTTCAGTGGCAATATGAACGGATTTGTCACCGACTTGGAATTGTTTTCCGATGGTGGGACTTCACTGGAAATGGTTGGGAATGTCAAGGGGGATATTATGTCTGATAATCGGCAAGTCTCCTTGTCGAATTTGTCTTTGAGTGTCGGGGGGAGAGAACTACAGCAGATCCTTCAGGTTGGTGGTGCTTTTGGTGAGGATGCCCGGTTTGACTTGCAAAGTCTCGGGCGCATCGGCGTTGAGGCATGGGGGGAGCTGGACGGTGCAATGCTGAAAGGGAGCGTGGGGGTAACCTCGGCTCAGGGAAAGGTTACTGGTGATGTATCCGGCAGATTCAGGAATATGGAAGACTTGAATCTTGCCGCACAGCTCGCTACTGACGGGGCTGTGGATCTGGCGGGAGTGTTGCCCGGTCTGCATATCGGTGAAGTGGAGGGGGACATTGTGGCAACTATCGCACGCAAGGGGCGCGTGGTCGCCGGATCTACCGACTTGGAGGTAGATCGTGCCATGTATCGTGAGGCTGCATATGAGGCGTTGAAGGCTCATGCAACTTTGAAGGATGGCATCGTAAGGGGGGCGGTCAGCATGGACAATCCAAATCTCGCGTTCGCCATGGAAGGTGCATATTCGTTGATAAGGGATGCCCGGCTTGTGGAACTTGACCTGGACGTGGATCGTTGTATCCCCTCCAGACTGAACCTTACGGACAAGGAACAGGGAGCATGCTTCAGCGGCTCTGTGCGGATGGCTTTCGACGGGGAAAGTTTCAGTCATATGAACGGCATGTGCTCGGTCAACCGCTTACGGTTCACGCGTGCCGATGGTCAGGAGCTGCAGTTGGACAGCTTTGTCCTTACTGCGGAGCCAGAGCGTATAGCCGTGCGTAGCGACTTCATTGACGGGGAGGTATGCGGCAGTTATGACTTTACCTCAATAGCTTCCGATTTCAGGCATATCGCCGGTATGGTCTTCCCGTCGCTGATGCCCCAACTCCATGCGAATGATGCCATTGCGCACTCCTTTGGAAACGACTTTACCGTGGACTTCACCATAAAGGAAACCGAGCGTCCCGCAAGATTTTTCAATTTACCGGTCAGCGTGGTTTATCCCGTAAGGCTTTCCGGAGCGTTTTCTTCACGTGCTTCTGATGTTGCGCTCAATTTGGAAGCGCCGTTTCTGAGGCAGGGCAACAAGCTGATCGAGAATACTGTGGTAGCAGCATTCATGTCGGGTGAGGATAATGTGGCGAACCTTGATGTCTCTACGGCAGTTCCGACAAAGAACGGTTCAATGAAGCTGATGTTTCAGGCCGGTGGAGCATCCGACAGACTTCTGGCCGACATGTCATGGCGCATAGACCGTGCTCAGGCTTATGAAGGGAATGTGTCGGCATCTGCGATATTCAACCGTGGGGAGGATGGATTGCGCACCGACGTGAATATAGCGGAGAGTTCGCTTACGTTCAATGACTCCACCTGGATAGTCAATCCTGCGAGGATAGTCATATCGTCTAAACCTGACATACAGGTCAGAGGGTTGAATGTGCATCGCAACAACCAGTTCGTAAAGATAGAAGGTGATGTGAGTGAAAATCCCTGGGATCTCCTTACCCTTGACTTGCGCAATTTCTCGTTGGATTATCTGTTCGAATCCCTTGGTATAGACAAGGTGATGCTTGGTGGAGATGCCACCGGTACTTTCTATGCCTCGCGGTTGTTCTCTCCCGAGCCGGTGCTGGAGACACCCGGATTGAAGGTTAAGGGGATAAGTTATAACAAGGTGGTTCTCGGCGATGCCGATGTGCGCTCGAGATGGGAACCTGAAACCCGTGGTATCACATTGGATGCCACGATAGACTCGGAGGAAGGGCGTCGCTCGCTTGTCAATGGAGCGATTTATCCGCTGAACGAATCCATTGACTTGACTTTTACGGTGGATCGTGCCAAGGTCGGATTCATGCAGCCTTATATGGAGGCGTTTGCATCGGACATAAGCGGATATGCATCCGGACGTGCCCGCCTGTTCGGGACATTCAAATATATCGACCTGGAGGGGGATGTGTTCGCAGACGACCTGAGGTTGAAGGTGAATTTCACCAATACCTACTACACGGCGACCGATTCGGTGCATTTCCGGCCTGGTCTTATAGACCTTGACGGCATCCGCATAAAAGATGCCGAAGGCCATACTGCACATCTGGACGGCTGGGTACGGCATAAGTTCTTCAAGGAGCCGAGATTCGAGTTCGGGGTGACCGGTGCGTATGATTTCCTGAGCTACAACACCACGGCGCGTGACAATCCGATATGGTACGGCAAGATTTACGGGAACGGATCGGCTTTCGTAAAGGGGGAGCCGGGTAAAGTGAATATCTCAGTTGACATGGCCACCGCCCCCCGTTCCACGTTCACTTTCGTCCTCTCCGACCAGGAGGTGGCAGATGAGTTTTCTTTCCTGACTTTTCGTGACAAGGACGCTTTGTCCGCAGAGTTGTCCGACACGCTGCATCTGGAACGGGATACGTCCATGGATATAGTGAATCATTTGCGTGCCCTTGCGGAAAATCATGATACGGACACGCCGTCGGACTATGAGATATCGCTGCAGATGCGTGTCACCCCTGATGCGCGTCTGAATCTGGTAATGGATCCGGTAGGTGGCGATCGCATACGTGCCAACGGCAACGGGCATCTCCGGTTGGATTATGGTTCGGTTAACAATGACCTGCGAATGTATGGCACTTATACACTTGAGAGGGGTAATTACAATTTCACTCTCCAGGATATAATAATAAAGGACTTTACGATCAGGCCGGGAAGCCGTATCGCATTCAACGGCGATCCCTACAATGCCGCCCTGGACATACAGGCGGCGTATGCGCTGAACGCCAATCTGAGCGACCTGGATGAATCGTTCCTGCAGGACAAGGATCTGAACCGCACGAATGTGCCTGTGCACGCGATATTGAAGGTAAATGGTGAACTTGTGGCACCGGAGATCTCGTTTGATCTTGAATTTCCGACGCTTACTACCGACATATACCGGAAAGTGCGTTCCATCATAAGCACGGATGACATGATGAACCGGCAGATAATATACCTGTTGGCGCTCAGCCGTTTCTACACCCCGGACTACATGGCATCCACGACAAAGGGCAATGAATTGGTCTCCGTGGCTTCGAGCACTATCTCATCGCAATTGTCGAACCTTCTTGGCTCCATTTCTGAAAACTGGAACATAGCGCCCACTTTCCGCAGCGACAGGGGGGATTTCTCTGATGTGGAGGTGGATGTGGCTCTTTCGTCGCGTCTGCTCAACAATCGCCTGTTGTTCAATGGCAATTTCGGGTATCGCGACAACTCCCTCAATACTTCCCAATTCGTCGGGGACTTTGACCTTGAATATCTCCTTGACCGTCCCGGCATGTGGCGTCTTAAGGCTTATAATCGCTATAACGACCAGAACTACTACCTGCGCACCGCTCCCACGACCCAGGGTGTCGGCGTGGTTCTGAAGCGCGATTTCGACAGTTTCCTGTCATTCCTCCGTCCTCTGCTCCGTAAATCCGGTAAAAAATCCGAAATATCGGACATCCCCCCATCCCCGGCACCATCTCTCCCCGATACGACCGACATCCCCCTTCCTGCAGAGCGCGTTGCTACCCCGCCGCAAGTCAAGCCTGTAGCGCATCCCATCCGAAAATGATAAGACATATTATAAAGACTGCGGTGAGCTAAAGCATCTTGCAATTAGCTCACCGCGATTCTGTATTTTTGGAAAGGAGGTTAGTGGCAGCAGCCGTCCCCGCAGCCGCAGGAGTCGCCTTCGCCGCAGTGGTCATGGTCGCATCCGCAACCGCATCCTCCCTGGAAGGGCTTGATCTCCTCCGGAGTGGCTTCGCGGACGGTGATTATCTTGCCGTCGAAACGCACAGGCTTGTCGGCGAGCGGATGGTTGAAATCCATCTTCACATGGCTGTCTGTAACTTCTTTCACAATGCCGGTGATGCGGAAGCCGTCGGCGGTCATCATCGGGACTGCGGCCCCTACCTTGATCATCTTGTCGTCGAACTTGCCGTCTACGGTGAAGACATCGCGTTCGAGTTCAACCACCTGGTCGGGATCATATTTGCCGAAAGCCTCTTCGGCCGTTGCTGTTACGTTGAATTTGCCACCGGCTTCCAGGCCTTCAATGGCTTTTTCAAGAGGAGCAATCATGCCGCGTGTCACGCCGAAAACGATTTTTTCAGGATCTTCCTCGTTGGTTTGGTGCACCAGCTTTTCTGAGCCGTCCGGCTCAATGGCGTAAAGGTCATATCCGAGTTCTACATATTTGCCCGGTTCGATTTTTTCCATAATTCTATGTTTTTAATTGTTTGAAAGTGTCTTAGGTTATAACGTATGGGAGAGGGAGAAGTTGGAGAGAGGAAGGGAAATCAGAGGTATCAGAGGTATCAGAGGTATCAGAGACATCAGAGGAATCAACTACGGTTCTCAATTTCTTAATTTCTCAATTTCTTAATTTCTCAATTTCTTAATTTCTCAATTTCTTAATTTCTCAATTTCTTTTTTCTTAATTTCTCATTTTCTTGCCTTCTCATTTCCCGGTGAGTATCGCGCGTATATCGGAGAGCTTGTTGAGGGCTTGGAGAGGAGAGAGGTTGTCAATGTCAAGGTGGAGTATCTCATCGCGGATTTGGGAGAGCACAGGGTCGTCCAATTGGAAGAAGGTCATCTGCATGTCGGGGCACTGTGTGCCGGATTTCTTGCCTTTCTTCACCTTTGGAGCTGGTGTTTCTCCGCAGTTGTCAAGCGGGGAATGGCGGTTTAGTCGCTCCAGTTGCCTGAGCACCTCAGATGCGCGTTCTACGATGCTTCGAGGCATTCCGGCGAGCTTTGCCACATGTATGCCGAAACTGTGTTCACTGCCTCCGCGTGCCAGTTTGCGGAGGAACACCACTTTGCCGTCTATCTCTTTCACCGATACGTTGAAATTGACCACTCCGGGATATGATTCTTCCATCTCGTTCAGTTCGTGATAGTGGGTGGCAAACAGCGTCTTTGGTTTCAAGGGGGATGAGTTTATATGCTCCACGATCGCCCATGCGATGGATATCCCGTCGTATGTGGAGGTGCCTCGTCCGAGTTCGTCGAACAGTATCAGGGAGCGTCGGCTCATGTTGTTGAGGATGGATGCCGCCTCGTTCATTTCCACCATGAAGGTGGATTCGCCGAGCGAGATGTTGTCGGATGCCCCGACGCGGGTAAAGATCTTGTCCACCACTCCGATGTGTGCGGCATCCGCTGCCACGAAGCTGCCGATTTGAGCCAGGAGTACGTTGAGCGCCGTTGACCGGAGCAATGCGGATTTACCGGACATGTTGGGGCCGGTGATCATCATCACCTGCGTGTTGTCATTGTCCAGATCCACGCTGTTTGCAATGTATGGAGTCCCGGCGGGCAGTTCCTTTTCGATCACGGGGTGTCTTCCCTCGCGTATCTCAATCTTCAGGGAATCGTCTACGACGGGGCGGTTGTAATGGTTCTCAAGTGCCACGCGTGTGAACGAGAGCAGTGTGTCAAGTCGTGCCACAAGCTGGGCATCGGTCTGGATGGCTCCCACATATTCGGCCAGTCCGGCCACAAGGGAGTTGTACAGGCGTGTCTCTATTATTTCTATTTTTTCCTGCGCTGTCAGTATCTTTTCCTCGTATTCCTTCAGCTCCTGGGTTATGTAGCGCTCGGCATTGACCAGTGTCTGTTTGCGGATCCACTCCGGTGGCACCTTGTCGCGATGGGTGTTGGTGACCTCAATGTAGTATCCGAATACGTTGTTGTATCCGATTTTGAGGCTGGGTATGGAGGTGGCTTCGCTTTCGCGCCGCTGTATGCCCAGAAGGTAGTCTTTCCCTTGGAATGCGATGTGTCGCAATTCGTCAAGCTCGGCATCCACGCCGGCTTTTATTACATTGCCACGGTTGAGCAGGTTGGGGGCATCTTCCGCTATTTCCCGTCCTATCCGTTCGCTTATGAGGCGGCAAGGGTTGAGCTGTTCGCCGATGGCACGCAACGGTTCGCAATCCGCATTGGCAAGCAGCTCCTTTATAGGGTCTATCGCCTCGAGGGCATGACGCACCTGCACCATCTCGCGCGGGGTTATGCGGTTTACGGCGACTTTGGATATGAGGCGTTCAAGGTCGCCGATGCGTTCGAGTTGCTCGCGCAGGAGGTCGCGCAGGTCGGGCTGTTTGAAGAAGCATTCCACGGCATCCAGTCTGCGGTTTATCGCCTTCGGATCCTTGAGCGGGAATGTGATCCAGCGGCGTATCATACGCGCTCCCATAGGGCTTACGGTGCGGTCTATCACGTCCAGGAGGCTTTTCCCCTCGTCACCGAGGCTTGACAGGATCTCAAGGTTGCGCACTGTGAATTTGTCAAGCCTTACGAAGGTCTCCTCCTCTATGCGGCTCAGGCGGGAGATGTGTCCCGTGCGAGTATGCCGTGTTATGTCAAGGTAGTGCAGCACGGCTCCCGAGGCGATGATCGCCGCCGGCATCCGGTGGATGCCGAATCCCTTCAGCGAAGAGGTCTCGAACTGTTTCAGGAGCCTGTCCATGGCCGCCTGTTCGGTGAAGATCCAGTCCTCGAGTTCAAAGGCGAGGTAGCGTCCGGTGAACGATTCGTCAAGGATGTTTTTCTTGCCGCGTTCCACGAGCACCTCCTTTGGCGAGAAGTTTCCCAGGAGTTTGTCAATGTATTCCATCGGGCCTTCCGCCGTGAGGAATTCCCCTGTGGATATGTCAAGGAAAGCCACCCCGGTCACACCCTTTGCGAAGTGAAGCGCGGCAAGGAAGTTGTTCTCGCGATGGTCAAGCACATTGTCGTTCAGCGCCACGCCGGGTGTCACCACTTCCGTTATGCCTCGCTTTACGATCTTGCCCCCCTTTACGGTCTTTGGATCCTCGAGCTGCTCGCATATGGCCACACGTTTTCCGGCACGCACAAGGCGCGGAAGATACGTGTCAAGTGCATGATGCGGGAATCCGGCGAGTGCCACATGCGAGGCATATCCGTTGGCACGTTTCGTAAGTGTTATGCCGAGTATCTCGGAGGCTGTTATGGCATCCTGGCTGAATGTCTCATAAAAGTCTCCGACGCGAAACAGAAGCACCGCGTCGGGGTGCTTCCGTTTCATCTCGTCATATTGGATCATTAATTTGCTGGTGGCGCTTTTCTCAGCCATCCTTTGTATAATTATTAATTAGCAATTAGTAATTAGTAGTTTCTTGTCGGGATTTCAGTGTCTGAAGGTCGGCGAGTATTGTTTCCGCGGCTTTGTCGGGTGCCTGTGATGTACCGAGCCGTCCGCGCATGAGGGCATATCCACGCATCATTTCGTCGCGTCCGTCTGTGCCCGGTATGATATTCGCGAGTGCGGAAGCCACTGAGTCTACGGTGCACAGGTGCACCAGTTTCTCAGGCACGATTTCCTTGTCGGCGATGAGATTGGGAAGCGATACCCATTTGCATTTCAGCAGACGCTTCATTATGTTGTAGCTAAGTCGGGATCCGTTTGCGCGGTAGCAGACCACCTGTGGCGTACCGAGGAGTGCTGTCTCCAGCGTGGCGGTGCCTGATGTGACCAGGGCGCACGCCGAGTTGCGGAGAAGCTCGAACGTGGCACCTTCTATTACGGGATATTCCGAATAGGAGGCATACAGAGCGGGGTCAATGGCAGGTGCACCTGCTATTACCGGCTGCAATTGCGGGAAACGGCGTGCCACGGCATCCATGATCGGCAGGTTGTTGCGTATTTCCCCGACACGGCTTCCGGGCAGTAGGGCGAGTAGCGGCTTGTCAGGTTCGATGCGTTGCCGCCGCACGAATTCCGAGCGATTCGGCAGGGCTGCCTCTCGGCGTTCCACCTCCTCCACCGACGGGTTGCCGACATATTCCACCTCCATGCCGTGTGAGCGGAAGAATTCAACTTCAAACGGCAGGATGCTGAGTATCTTGCGGCAGTAGCGGCGTATGGTCTTTACGCGCCATTCCTTCCATGCCCAGACCTTCGGCGAGATATAGTAATATACGGGGATGCCGAGATCATGCGCATGGGCGGCAAGCTTCAGGTTGAAGCTCGGATAGTCTATGAGTATCAGTGCGTCGGGGCGTTCGGATGCTATGGCTTCCTTTGCCAGCCGCAGGTTGCCGAAAATCTTGCCGAGATGGCGGAAGACTTCGCTGAACGCCATGAAGGCCATGTCGCGGTAGTGTATCAGCGGGGTGCTTCCCGGGGCGCTTTCGGATGCCGCGGCAGACATCTCGTCTCCTCCCAGGTATATGAATCTGGCCGAGGAGTCGATCTTGCGCAACGACCTCATCAGCGGAGCGCCGTGTATGTCGCCGGAAGCCTCCCCGGCTGAGATGAAATATTTCAATTCGTATCTAGCTTAGTTGTTGTTGATGTCGCGTTTGTCGGGCAGACGGTCAAGCAGGTCGTGATACAATCCGGTCTTGCTTTCGATGTGGTCAAGTACCATTCGCACGAACGGGTTGCGTTCAAAGTCGCCGCGCACATGTTCGAAGTCGCTGCGGCGGCTTCTGTCTGAGGAGGAGTCCACGCCGAATCCGATGCGTGCCACGGATGAGAATTCCTTGCGTGCGTCGTCGTAGAGCATGCGGTCGAGCTTTGTCACGCTATTCCACCAGCGCTCTGCGATCTGCTTCACATCCTCCACGGTGAGTTCGCTTACCTCCTTGCCCCACCAGCTGGAGAAGTTCTCTACGACCCACGTCCATTCCATGTCGTAGTAGTTTCCGGCAAGCGTGCTCAGGCGATGGTTCACCTCTTCTATGGTCTTGATCGCGCCGGTGGCAATGTCCTGGCATAGTTGCTTGATCTCTGTCCTGGGGGCTATCAGTCCCGAGAGGTCGAGCCATTCTCCCCCTCCTGCTGTCATGGTCGTGCGCAGACGTCGGTGCAGGTCTTCCTCGTCGGCGATGGGTGCACCCTCAAGGCGTTTCAGCACGGAGTTGCCCATGAATTTGTCAATGGCCATGGCATAATACTGTCTCCCCTTGCGTAGTGCCGAGGATGTGATTATCATACCCTGGTATGAGTAGTGCTCGGATGTCTCGCCGGCGGTATTCTCTATGTCGTCAAGCAACTTCGTGCCGTCCATCATCTTCTGTACGGTATATGGGCTGAGGAGGTTGAAGTTGATGTAGTCAAGGCGGTTGGGCGTGCGTCTGCGGTCGCGCTTCGGCCACTTCATGGCATCGCGTATGGTACCTACGCTCTTGAGGTTCACACCGGGCACGAGGTGGTGTGTGCCGGTGTTCTCGATGAGGTAGCTGAAGGGGAGGCGTGAGGTGTCGGGATGGTTGACATGCCGTCCCATGACGAGCGAGAACGCCCCTATGTGTGCCGGCCACAGCACGTAGCTGTCGCTTGTGGTCTTTGATCCGCGATCAACCACTCCCTGGTGTATGGGGCCGAGCTTGTACATATGGTTGCTCTGGTTTGAGCCGGAACCTGCGTTGAGGAATGAGAACATCCCGGCGATCAGGAGGCTGGACTTGTGCATGGTCACTGTGTAAGGGCCTGCGAATATGGCAGCAGCTTCCCCGTTCTCGCATGCGCAGTTTGCGAAAAAGAGCGAGTCGTGTGCCGAGAAAAGGCGTGTCAGTTCGGTCGCCTGTCCCACGAATGTGTGCACGATTACGGCTCCTTCGTCAACGGTTGCCCCTGCGCATATGATGAAATCCTTTGCCATGACGTTGTGCCCTACGCGCACGGGATCGTCAGGCTCCGACATGATGCTGCCGTTCGTCAGGCTCTTTACCCCCTCGATGGTGGCGTTCGGCCCTATGTATACGTCCTTGATGGTGCCGGCGTTGATCACCGTCACGTCCTCGGCGATGGTTCCCGTGGCGCTGCGTCGTTTTTCCACATATGAATCGATCATGCCGCGCAGGTTTCCGGTCAGCTCCTTGTCATGTCGGTACATGGCAATTATGTAGGCCACGTGTGCCGAGAGACAGTCGTAGATCGGCACTTCGCGTCCGCCGGTCTCGTTCAGTACCGAGACCTCCACTCCGTTGCCGAAGGTTGATTCTCCTGTCATGGCTATGCATGCGGTGTTCTCTATCACGGTGCGGTTTCCGATGCGGTAGCCGGAGATGTAGTTTCCGATGCGGTTGATGAGCACGTCGTCCCCGATCTCGCAGTCGTGTATCATGGCATTGTATACCCCGGGGTGCATCGGTATGCCTCCGTCGCGCATTACGATCCCCTCGGTGGTTCCGAGTTTTACTTTTCCTGCGAAGTCCGTATTGCGGTAGTGTTCTGGTCTGAAAGGTGTTGCGACTTCAATGTCATCCCAGTTCTCGCAACGGCAGCCGTTGTTTTCAAGTGCCAGACGCTCGTCGGCGGTAAGTTTCCTGTAGGCCATTGTAATGTGTTTTCAGTCGAGGAAAGTCACGTGTAGCTTCAAACCTCGATTTTCATTTGTTATAATGTTGCAAATTTACTATTTTTGCTCAATAAATAAAAAAAACGACGAGGGATTATGAAACAGAACAATGTGATACTTTTCGATGTGCCGGCAGTGCGTGAGAACTTGCTGCCAATGAGCTATACGCGTCCGGTGGCCGATTTTCTTTTGGGCATCAACACTCTGCGTCAGAAGTGGGAATTCCTTCTCCCCGGCAACTATTCCTATCTGACAGCCGACTATCTTTCAGAGAAGTTCCCGGCGGTCGAAACCGACGACAATATCTATATAGCCTCCCATGTGGTGGCCACTCCGGCGCTTGCCGAGAGTGTGGCGGCGCTTGCCCCCGGCGAGGCGCTTACCGGCGAGACACGCGGTGGAGAGCATGTGCTTATCGCCATGCGCGGCACGGCTGCCCATTTCGCGGAACTGTCTGCTGGTACTCCTGAGGGGATCGCGTTTCCCGACAAGGTGGAGGCCATAAACCGGCTATATGACATATTCCTGCTGAACGGACGGCAGATAGAGGATGACTTCCAGATCCTCACCCACCGTCGTGAAGGGCAAGTGATACCTCGCAGCAATACTGTCATAGGCGACCCGGATCAGATTTTCATAGAGAGTGGTGCCATAGTGGAGGGTGTAGTGCTGAATGCTTCCCATGGCCCCATATATGTAGGCCGTCATGTGGAGATCATGGAGGGGAGCTGCCTGCGCGGTCCCATTTCTCTAGGGGAACACTCCACGGTCAACATGGGCACCCGCATTTATCCCGGGACTTCACTTGGCCCATGGTGTAAGGTAGGCGGTGAGCTGAATAACGTGGTGATGTTCGGCTTCTCCAACAAGGCTCATGACGGTTTCCTCGGGAATGCCGTGATAGGCGAATGGTGCAATCTTGGTGCCGGCTGTGTGGCATCCAACCTAAAGAACGACTATACGGAGATCAAGCTTTGGAACTATCCGTCGCATCGCTTCCTGCGTACAGGCTTGCAGTTCTGCGGCCTCATAATGGGCGATCATTCAAAGGCCGGCATCAATACGATGTTTAACACCGCCACCGTGGTAGGTGTGGGTGTGAATATCCATGGTTCCGGTTTCCCGCGCAATTTCATCGCCTCTTTCAGCGAGGGAGGCCCCACGGGATTCAACGACCTGCCTCTTGAGAAGTTCTTCGATACGGCAACACGCATGATGTCGCGCAGAGGACGTTGCCTCTCCGATGTGGATCATCGTATTTTCCTTGCTATCCGCAATATCGCTGACAATTACAAATGATTTTGTGGCGGCCTAAAGAATACCTTACTGAATAAAGACCGGGTGCATCGGCAGGAAATGGAATCCTGTGATACACCCGGTTTATTGTTTGTAGCGGGGACGATCAGTCTGTCTCCCGCCATCGGCGGTCAGTCTTTTTTGCGTTCGAGCTGGCGTTCCAATGCCTCAAGGCATAGATCCACGGCCTCCTCGAAGGTGTCTGCCACTTTGGTGGCTACATGCTCGTCCTGTGGGACGGTGACACGTACTACGGCCTCCTTGTTGCGTGCGCTCTCTGGTTTTACGACTGTGAGCTTCACGTCGATGGTGCTGATTGTGGTGTTATGTCGTGCGAGGCGTTCGGCTTTCTTGTTTACGAATGCAATGAGTTTCTCTGTGGCGTCGAAGTTGATTGCTTGAATTCTTACATCCATAGTTTTATCCTCCTTGATTTTTTTGTGCGCGTGGATGCGCAAGTTGATAATTCTGTTTCAGTTCGCGGTAGGTTATATGCGTGTAGACCTGCGTGGTCTCCAGCGACTTGTGTCCTAATAGCTGTTGCACTCCCGGCAGGTCGGCTCCGTTGTTGAGCATGTCGGTGGCGAAAGAGTGCCGCAATGTATGGGGGGAGAGGCGTGAGGCGAGTGTATGGCCAGTGAGTGCTTGCTTTACAACACGCAGTACGGTGTGCGGTTTCAGCGGTGAGCGGTCGGGGTTCACGAAGAGGTGTTCCGGTGCTTCCGCTCCGGTTGCCGTTGCGCGCACGCGCCTGTATATGTCGATAGTCGTGGCCAATTCCTCGCCGAATGGTATCAGTCTTTCTTTATTACGCTTGCCGAGCACCTTTAGTTCGCGTCGTCTGGTGTCTACGTCGCGGTCAAGCATCCCTATAAGTTCGGCTCTGCGTATTCCGGTGGTGTATAGCATCAGGACAATCAGATGGTTGCGCAGCGGGATGAATGCCTTGGGCAGTGTCTCTTCCGTGGCTTTGGGACCCAGGATCTCTTCCATTTCCTGCGGACGCACAAAAACAGGAAGTTTCTTGGGTATTTTTGCCAGGGTGATCTCAGCTGTGGGGTTGTCTTTCAGGCCGTGATTGCGCATCATGTAGTTGAATAGTGAGCTGAGCGCACTCGCCTTGCGATGTATCGAGCGGTGGGAGATTCCGCTGTCGGCCAGTGAAAGTATCCAGCTGCGTATGTCTGACGGTGTGATGCTTGCCGGGTCGAATCTTTCCGGCACCCCTCCGGTGATGAAGTCTGCAAACTGACGCAGGTCGGTACCATAAGACAGGACGGTGTGGGCCGAATAACTCAGCTCACACCGCAGATATGTCAGGAATGTATCTATCATGTGCCGACTTCGTGAAGTTTGCATCAATCTTGTCTACCCGGAGCGAACCTGTTAAGTCCTCTCGAGGGTGCTCACGAAGTTAATACAAAGTTTGCAGTTTTCCAAATATTTTTAGATTTTCGTCTGGAGAATTTGATTTTTCAGTTAAATGCCATGTGAGGCTAAAAATCGCAGCTTCTTAAAGCTCCTGGGTTTCGGCGGTTTTGACGATGCCATATGGAGTGCGTGCGATCTGCTTCTCTTTTGTCTTTTCCAGCAATGCCACGTTGTCTGTCTTTGACTTGACGGTCGAGACCGACGTGGGATGGTGGCGGTGCAATGTCAACGCCTGATGCGGCACCTTCATTATGCGGCATCCGTTGAATCGGAGTCTGTAAGCGATGTCTATGTCTTCTCCGAGACCGGGGCCGAGGTAGCGTTCGTCGAATCCGTTTATATCGGTCAGATCCTTGCGGTATATTCCGAAGTTGCATCCGATAAGGTAGCCTGTCGTCCGTTGCAGAAATCCTTTCCCGAAGAGGATCGGTAGACGTATGACTCTGCCGGGATGGCAATGGGCGGGAAATTTCCTGAAGTTAAGGATGAAACGCAGGCGCTCTTGTCTGAACCATCCGGGAGATAGGGAGGTGCGTGTCTCCATCTCCTTGCTCATGAATGGCGCAAAGGTGGCGCGGCGTCCTGCTATTACGGTCTTGGGGGTCGCCAGACGCAGGTGGTCGGCAGCCCAGTCCGGTGCCGGAATGCAGTCGGAGTCAAGAAAACATAGGTAGTCCCCTTCGGCTCGTGCCACAGCCTTGTTTAGTATGATGTTCTTGCGCCATCCGTCATCCTCATGCCACAGGTGCACGATTTCCATGTCGGGATGCATCTCCATGTACCGGCGTATCTGGTTGACGGTCGTGTCGTTCGAGCCGTCGTCGGCAAGAATGATCTGGAATTTTCTGACAGTCTGGTGACGGAGCCCTTCAAGCACCAGCCTCAGCCATTCGAAATGGTTGTACACGGCAATTATTACGCTTAGCGTCGGCTTGGAGGGATATCCGTCTGTTTGATGTGTGGCCGGCATGTCGGGTGGTATTGTAGTTTACTTAAACAGCAGACGCGGCATTTGTGGTGCCGCGTCAGGTTTTATTGGTCGTGTTGTCTGTAAAGGCAAGTGATGAACATTGCCGGACTTGCGTCCTTGGCAATGTGGCGAAGTTCCGGTTAATGGATGGGGGTTATTCCTCTACGAGGCGGAGCTTCTGCACGTAAACGGCCTTCATCATCTTCTTGCGGTTGGTGACGGAGGGTTTTTCGAAAGCCTGACGGCTGCGGAGTTCCTTTACGATGCCGGTCTTTTCGAATTTACGTTTGAATTTCTTTAGAGCTTTTTCGATGTTGTCGCCTTCTTTAACTTGTACGATGATCATTTTTGTGGGTAGTTATTTTTTTGTTTTTGTTTTGATTTTCAACCTGTAAAAGGCCGGAACATGCGGCCGTATCCGCCATGATACGACACATTCCGCCCATTAAGCGGGGCAAAATTACAGATATTTTTTTTAGTGGCCAAATTTTTTTGATGCCAATTTCCATGAAATTCTTGTAATACAGCTTTTTGATGGCGAGAGTTGATTTCGCGTCTCCTTGGCTCTTACCGAAAAATTTGATAATTTTGTTTGGAGGAAGCGGTTGGGTAAACATGCCCGGCGTGTGAGGCATTAACATTTAATTTAAGTATTACCGTTTGAATCCTTTTATAATATGGGAAAATTCAACAGACGTGACATGATGAGGTCATTGGTTGTGGGCGGAATGATCTTTCTGACCATTGTATTCTATGGGTGTGCCATGGGGCTTCACGGGGAAACGTTGGTGGATTGGTGGATTCCGTTGACTGTTGCTGTGGTGATGGCATTGGTTTCAGGTGCGGTCTTATGGCGGGTTTGGACGCATGTGACCGGATCTGAAAGTTTCCTGTTAAATTTCATATCCCATTTGGCATTTTCCACAGGCTTGATTCTTACGTTGTTCTATGGATTGAACTTTGCTTTTGCCGACAAGCATACAGAGCATTGGGAGCAGATGGTAGTGGAGCGGAAGTTTTCAAAGACGAGGCACCGCAGCCGGCGTGTGGGACGTAATCGCGTGGCACCCGGAGAGCCTTACAAAGTGTATTATCTGGAAATGCGTCTTCCCGACGGCCGGTTGAAGGAGATGTCGGCCACGCTTAATGAATATAACAGGCGACATAAAGGGGACACGGTGGCACTTCCTGTGACACGTGGCCTGTTCGGCGTGCCGGTGATAGAACGCAGAGGGAGGAAAACCGAAGTGCCAAGAGCGAACCGCCATCGCGAACACCGTCCCTACCATCATGGTAGGTAGTCATAAATGGCTGTGAAAGTGAATCGGTGTGTTTCCAATGTGGGAAATGCTAATTTTCCGCGATATAAAAACGAGAAAATAGGATCATAATTAAAAAATAAGTAAATGATTTGATGATTGAATGATTAGATGACAAAGCGATTAATCCCTCAAGTGACTAAATTATTGTAGCTTAAATTTTTGTGATTGTCTTTTAAGAATGATTTGGACGGATGAAAAAGAGTCGTTAATTTTGCGATCGCAGACCGCATCGCAGAAGCCCCGGTCTGGGGTTTTATGTGCGGCGGGATGTAATGAACATAATTAAAAAGCGTTTATCTGCGCTGATTCTTGATTGTTAGAAATTCTCGCAAAATTTCAAATCGAAGTCAAGGGTTGAGCAACGGTAGATGCCCGTGGATATGTAATTATCTTGCTTTCG
>CAJTYH010000016.1 GCA_910583675.1 uncultured Muribaculaceae bacterium | reverse complement strand
TTAAATTTGATGCCTATGATACGTAAAGCAGTTTTTTTGTGTTTCTTCTTGCTATGTGTCACAAATCTTTGGGGTGGTACAATTCACTACAAAGTAGAATTTGATACTTCAAATTTCTCTCTGGAAGTTCAGGAATTTGATGACACGCTTGCCACAGTAATTACATGGGGAGAGATGCATCCTTCAGGATTGGGGGGTGAATATTCTTTGCCTTCAATGCATGTATCGTTTGCGATATCATGTGAGGCTACCAACATCGTTATAAAGAATGTGAAAATTGCAAATGGCGATAAGTTGCAATTGGAGCATCCAGTTTCGCTTGTGCAATTTGAAACAATGAATGGCGACAGACTTGAAATTGACAAATCAATAGCGGCTAAACTTTATGAGCATGAGGTTTCTCCTGTAACAGTTATAGCGAGAGAAAACTTCCAGAATGTCAGTGATATCTTGGCTGTGAAAATATCACCTCTGAGATATAATATAAGAGATCTTACCATGCAGCTGTATACTTCTATAGAATTTGATATAGAATATACCGATGCACCTATGATTAAGGCTAGATCTTTGAATGAAGACAAACTTCTTCAAGGAGATATTGCCGTTGCTCGTGCATTGGTCGTCAATCCAGAATTTTTTGAAAACAGAATTCCGACTGTAATTGGTAATGAAACGAAGCTTTGGTCATATGGATCAACTCAGGAAGTTGTGACACAAAACAAATCAGCATTTGGTGTGCCTACATATCAATATTGTGTTGTTACAAATCGTAAGTTGGCACCTGCTTTTGAGAAATTGGTGTCTCTAAAAAAGATCCAAGGATTTGATGCGGGGATTGTATGCATGGAGGATATTCTTGAAAATGAAAATTTTTCAAAAGGTGATACGATATCGCGAATCTACGATGATGCAGGAAAATTACGTAGATACCTCTTTTTTGCTCATCAAAATGGAACTCGTTTTGTTTTATTGGGTGGCAAACCCCCTATTGTACCAATCAGATATGCACATTGTTCTTTTGCTAATGAATTAGATGAGTGTGAAAAAGATATTCCCACAGATTTATATTTCGGAAATGTCAGTGATAATTGGCGTAAAGGGGGAGGTAGATCTTTTGGAAGAATACTTTTAAATGCTGTTGATGGTTTGCCATTTCCTCATGATGATTTGGATTTCTCGTACCAACTTTATGTAGGACGCTTGCTGTGCAAAACTCCGCAAGAAGTAATTAATTACACAAATAAACTTGAGGACTATTCGTTTAATCCAGGGAACGGGGATTATGGATATCTTTCCGAAGGGTTCGTTAATTTTAGCTATGGATTTATAATGGCATCGGAATTTACGCCAAAGGATGCTCCCTATAACTCGCCCGGGATGATCTTGCCACATATAAAACCGGTAATTCCAAATCTTACGGTATCTACTCAAAAATTAGACACTCCATTGGGGAGTGATATTATGCGGAAACTTATGACTAAAAAATATGGATTTTTTAGTTTGGCCAGTCATGGTAGTCCTGAAGGTATAAGTGTACGATATTATTATCCTTATGAAGCAAATTCATATTCTCATGGCGTAAGTGCATTGGATCGCGAGAGAGTATATCTTCCCGAGGAAGAATTTAATGGGTTGGATAATTTAAATAATATACATTTTCCGTCGTATTCATATACGATGGCGTGTACAACAACTCCCTTTGACTCTCCAAAATATGATGGATATGGTATGTACAATCCCGCTTATGATGGGTTGACATATAATTTTGGGGAATCATACACTTTAGGGCAAAATTATGGTGGAGTGGCATATTTGGGAAATACCCGTCTTGGTTTCTTTCAAAGGAATGATTACATGATGGCTAAGTATTTCGATCTTTCTAAAATTGGTTATGAGGAAAATTCACATCTAATATATTGTGGTGTAGCTGAGGCAATTTCTAAGATGAAAAATGTATCTCCTGCCTCAAATGATTATTGCCGTGTTTCACATAATCTGATAGGTGATCCCGCGGTTGTTTTTTGGAGACGTGCCCCTATTATAGCGGGTGATTATGAAGTTGTGCGAAAGTCGGATAGAATAGATGTGATTGATCATAATGGTGCTACAATCCCTCAAAGGTATGCTGTTGCTGTAGAACCGAATGGGAATGTCCATAAAATGCATTTTTATCAAAGTACAGTATCTTTTAATGACATTCATCAGAGTAGCATAATATATGTAGTCGCAAATGAGTTTAAGCCGTATATTGGAGATGCTATGATTCAGAATGTTAATATGAATATTAGTCAATATTTTCATGTTAACACTTTGTTAATGGGAGGTAAAGTAATACCTGGTGAATATGTGCAAAAAGGCGAGGTTGTGATCAAGGATGGTACGTCGGTTGCGTATGATACGCAGGATGCCTACATTCGTGGTGGAACTATTATAAAGCCTAATGCAACTTTAATAGTAAAAGCGAAGAATAGAATCAATGTAGAAGATATTTCCATTGAACGAAACGGGAAACTGATAATCTATTCTGATACGGTTTTCTTGCCATCTTCATCTATAGGAGAAGGTGAAATTAGAGTATATAAGTATAATAAATATCATGAAGATCAGGAAGAACTTGTAAAACGTAAGTCAGCCCAATTGGTAAATTCGAATCAAGCGCTTCCCTATACTCCCATGCTTGAGGTTGGTAAGGAGTGGCACTATACGATCTTCCCAATGCGTCAATGGGACATAAAACCGGATGATCGGGAATTGATATTGAAGATAGAAGAATGTAGGGAAATAGATGGGAAGAAGTACTACATATTCGGAGATTATGAGAATGGCGTGAGGGACAACTCCGACCTTGAAGATTTGGAAGGTTACAGATTCATGGTTGAGGACTGTGATAAAAGACAAGTTTCTTTGGGTATCATAAGCGAGGACAACGAAATATCTCGGGATATAGTGACCTATGATTTCAGCAATCTTTCCAATGGTTGGATCTCAAACGACGAGAAACTGTTTGGTGCATCCCCGGATGTTTATGAAGCTTTCGGTAAGTCATATAATGCGTTCCGTAGCGGCTCCGGCAGAGTGATGCTCGTGGAAGGGCTTGGGATAATAACGGCTCCCGAGTATGAGAGCGATTTAGGAACCCATTATTTTGGCACGCTGCTTGAGGGGCCGTGTCTGGAAACGACTTGCTTGGATTGCATGCGACCGAAGTTATACAAGGTTGTGGATGGGGCAGGTGAGACGATATATTATCTGCCGAATGCCAGGCCGGGGTATATGGCTTCCCGGATTTCGGTCGGGGAAGATATGGAGAATATTGAGATAACTAATAGTTCGATAAATGTGCAGTACTCGGGTGAGATTGGTGAGTTGGCGATATATACTCCAACAGGTGCGCAGGTGAGGAGCGTGTATGTATCCGACACCCATTTCAGTCTGCCGTTGGCGGAGTTTGCTCCTGGTGTTTACATTCTGCGTGTTTCGGGCGTATCGCGTAAATTTACAGTGCGCTGACGGGTTAAGTCCTTCATGTCCGCGATTTTGCGGGCATGGGGGATTTTTAATATATATTGGATGTCGCCGGAACTGGAAGGAAAGGGCAAAAGTTGCAGGAATTTGTGCATGAAATGAGATGATACAAAATAGATTCCGGAATATACTGGATAAAATTTGTGTGGCGTTGTTGGTGGTGTGGTGCTGTGGGCAGGCTTATTCGCAGGAGGCTTATTTTGTGGACGGGTATCATGGGGGAATATACGGGCATTATCCGGTGGAATGGAAGACGCGGTTTATCGTTGACCAATTGTTGATGCATCCGGATTGGAAGATCTGTCTTGAGATAGAGCCGGAAACATGGGATACGGTGCAGGTACGGACTCCTCAGGCGTATTCCGGTTTTAAGAAGATGGCGACAGGGGGACAGATCGAGTTTACCAATCCGACGTATGCTCAGCCGTATTGTTACAACATTTCGGGTGAAAGTATCATACGGCAGTTTCAATATGGTATAGCAAAAATACGGGAACACTTTCCTGAGGTGGATTTCCTCACATATTCTGCGGAAGAGCCATGTTTCACCAGTTGCTTGCCACAGATCCTTAAATTGTTAGGTTTTAAATATGCGGTATTGAAGTGCCCCGATACATGTTGGGGAGGGTACACTGCTGCATATGGTGGAGAATTGGTGAACTGGTTTGGATCGGATGGTACTTCTATTTTGACGGTTCCACGCTATGCTTGCGAAAGTTTTGAGCGAAATTCTACCTGGCAGACTATTGCCTGGAGAAATACGGATGTGTATTTGAACGTCTGTCGTGAGGCGGGAATCAAGCATCCGGTCGGCATGTGTTTTCAGGATGCCGGATGGAAGAACGGCCCGTGGATGGGAAGCGGGGAGAATGTGGAAAATAATTCCCGATATGTCAGGTGGAGAGATTATTTTGAGAATGTGTCTGCTGGAAAGACGGAAGACGACTGGTTCTTTTCGCAAGAGGATGTGCGTGTGAATCTCATGTGGGGAAGTCAAGTCCTGCAAAGGATTGCCCGGGAGGTGCGGACTTCGGAGAATAAAATCGTGATGGCGGAAAAGATGTCCGCGATGGCGCATTTGTCGAATGGCTATGACTGTGCGCAGGAGATGGTGGATGAAGCATGGCGAACGTTGATGTTGGCGCAACATCATGATTCATGGATCGTTCCTTATAATGGATTGGATAAGCAGGGAACGTGGGCGGATGCGATTAAAAGATGGACGGACTATACGAATGTCGTGGCCGACAGCATTATCATAGCGTCTATGAAAAGTTTCGATAGAGAAAGCGACGTGGAGAATGGCGACCGGGAATATATTCGTATATATAATACGTTGGGATGCGAAAGAAATGAGGTGATGAATATGCCACTTTCCGACAAGTATGCCAACTCTGATGTGGAGATTTATGATTGGAAAAATAACAAAGTCGGTCATTCGGTCGAAAGATCCGGTGAAAATGTCAGATTGTTTTTTCAGGCAAAGGTGCCACCTTTCGGCTATTCCACTTATTGCGTCAAACGGAAACCGTTGAATGGCAAGGTTGTTTATGCAGATCCAAAGAGGAATGAAAAGGAGTGCGTAGTTGAGAATGAAATGTACAGGCTTGTCTTCGATTTGTCGAAAGGGGGGACGATAAAGAGCCTGATCGCTAAAAAAGAAGGAAATAAGGAGTATGCCCGGCAGTCGGGCGAATATGCGTTGGGTGAATTGCGGGGATATTTTTATGAAGAGGAGCGGTTTCGCTCTTCTACAGAATCTCCGGCACAACTGACGGTTCTGGTGGATAATGTGTATGAGAAGAAAGTGAAAATAGAGGGAGAGATTGCGTCACATCCATTTACACAGATTGTTACCCTCTCCCGTGACAACAGGCGCATTGATTTCGATTTGACTATCAACTGGAAGGGAAATGTAGGTATTGGAGAATATAAGGAAGCCTCCTGGCGGGATGATAGAAGGGCATATTGCGACGACCGGTTTAAACTGAGCGTCCTGTTTCCGGTGGATCTTAATGATACACGTATTTATAAGAATGCACCGTTCGACGTGTGTGAAAGCAAGTTGGAAGACACTTTCTTCAATTCGTGGAGCCAGATAAAGCATAATATCATTCTTAATTGGATAGATTTGGAGGAGACCGGAAAAGAGAATCATGCATTGGCGCTATTATCTGATCATACAACTTCTTATTCTCATGGGCAAGATTATCCATTGGGATTGACGGCACAATATTCCGGCCAGGGACTTTGGGGATGTGACTATAAGATTACCGGTATGCTGGAAATGAAGTATTCCATTATCCCTCATCGGGGAAAGTGGGACAAGGCTTCGATTGCAATGGATAGCGATTGCTGGAATGAGCCGTTGCTGCATTCCTTTCATTCATCTGCAGACTTGGAGTCTAAGTCACTGATAGATTTGCGGGATGCCGGATACCAGATAAGCGCGGCTTATTTGCAGGATGGGAAGATTGTGCTGCGTTTGTTCAATGCAGAGGGAGACGGTACACAGCGGAAAGTGACGTTCAATATGCCTTTGCGCAGTGTGGATGAGGTGGATCTGAATGGGAACCGTATTGAAAAAAAGGATATTAGAAGATATTCAGGGAAAACGGAGATGGGTGTTTCGATGCCCCGCTTCGGGATAAAGACATTTGTCTTAAGGTGATCGGGGGAGATGATTTTTTTCGGATTTTTCCGCTTGCGCGTCAACACAAAAGTGGGGATTCGTCAACACTAAAATAGAAAGGGAATATGCGGAATTTAGGAAAATAGTGTAACTTTGCGGTTACCAGCGGGGGCTTGTGGGTGAGAATATGAACCTGCGGCTTCTGTCGCTCTTTATTACCAGGAGTTTAATTATAGATATGCATATGACTTTTCCTCGTCCTAAACTATGGCTGTATGCCAAGGATTATTTGCTGATTATATTTGGCATCGCCCTTTATGGTCTCGGCTTCTGCGCTTTTATCGCGACGGCACCTGACAAGGTGGTGATCGGAGGAATGGCCGGTCTGAGCCAGGTAGTGGATATGGTCACATTCGGGCTGTGGGGAGTGCATGTACCTTATTCCGTTACGATTTTTACTGTCAATATCATAATGCTGGCGCTTGCATGGAAGATCGTGGGACGCACATTCGTGATACGCACGCTTTTCGGGGTAGTGGTGATCTCGCTGATGTTCGCCGTCTTCCAACCGATGTTCACTATGCCTCCGGTGGCCGGCCAGACATTCATGGACATCATAATAGGAGCCGTATTGTGCGGCCTCGGGATCGGACTGGTCTTCATACACAACGGTTCAACGGGTGGAACCGACATAGTCGCGGCGGTGGCTTCAAAGAAAAGCAACGTATCCATCGGGCGCGCCATGATGTATTTCGACCTCTCGATCATCTCGTCGTCAATGCTCCTGAAATTCGTGTTCATTCCGGATTTTGATTTCCAGGCGGCTGTCCCTCCTCTGGTATATGGCTTGATAACGCTTTTCGTCATACCCTTCATGGCGGACATGATGATAAATACCAATCGTATGGCTGTGCAGTTCACGATTTTCTCGCCAAAATGGGAGGAGATAGCCACGGCGATCAACAATGAGGCGCAACGAGGGTGCACAGTTCTCAACGGTATGGGATGGTATTCCAAAAAGGAGGTGAAAGTACTGTTGGTGATGTGCCGCAAGATAGAATCGGTTACTATCTTCCGCATCATAAAGTCAATAGACAAGGATGCCTTTATCACTCAGGCACAGGTAAACGGGGTGTATGGCAAGGGTTTCGACGAGATAAAGCTCAAGATGAAGCCCGCAGCCCATCGGCGCGATGGCGAAAAGATCGAGTTGCCGCAGCGACCGGAGCCAAGCTCAAAGATCGTTTGACCGGTTCAATTATTGATGAATAGAAACGGGGGCATCCAGAACGTTCTGGATGCCCCGCCTTATTGGATGATAGTTTCTTCTTAATTGTTTGAGCGGTATTTTTTTGCCTGTTCGGCGATGAGGGCGGTATCGTCGAAATAGTTGATCTTCATGGCCGCGCGGACTTCGTCAAGTGTGCGTGCAGCTACCGCACGGGCTTCTTCGGAGCCTTTGCGGAGTATCTCGTAAACGGCAGGAATGTCCTGCTCGAACTGTTTGCGGCGCTCACGGATAGGAGCAAGCGTCTCTTCCAAAACGTTGATGAGCAGTTTCTTGACTGTCCCGTCTCCAAGGCCGCCGCGGGTGTAGTGGTCCTTAAGGGCCTGGAGGTTGGGGTATTCCGGAAGGAACTTCGCGAAATGACTGTCGTTGCTGAAAGCGTCAAGATAGATGAACGGGCAGTTGCCTTCGAGGTGCCCCGGGGAGTCTATGGTAAGGTGTTCTGGATCGGTGTACATGCTGTTCACCTTCTTCTTTACCTCCTTAGGGGTATCCGAAAGATATATGCAGTTGCCGAGCGACTTGCTCATCTTTGCCTTGCCGTCGGTGCCCGGCAGACGCATGCACACGGCATTCTCCGGCAGAAGTATCTCCGGTTCCACGAGTGTGGGGCCATATGTGTTGTTGAAGCGGTTGACGATCTCACGTGTAAGTTCGATCATCGGTGCCTGATCCTCGCCGGCGGGGACTGTGGTGGCCTTGAACGCGGTTATATCCGATGCCTGGCTGACCGGGTAGCAGAAGAATCCTACCGGGATGGACTGCTCGAAATTGCGCATCTTGATCTCGGTCTTTACGGTAGGGTTGCGCTGTACGCGGCTTACCGTGACCAGGTTCATGTAATAGAATGCCAGTTCGCACAGTTCCGGCACCTGGCTCTGTATGAAGATGGTCGTCTTTGCCGGGTCAAGACCTGCTGAAAGGTAGTCAAGGGCGACCTCTATCACATTCTGACGCACCTTCTCGGGGTTGTCGGCATTGTCGGTGAGCGCCTGTGCGTCTGCGATCATCACGAATATCTTTTCGAATTCACCGGAGTTCTGCAGCTCCACGCGCCTACGCAGGGAGCCTACGAAGTGTCCTACATGAAGGCGACCGGTAGGGCGGTCGCCCGTGAGTATTATTTTTCCCATTATTTGCTTGATAATATATTTTATGCAAAGATATGATTTTTTTTCGTGAAATAATAACTATATTTGTCGGTGAGAATCTCGGGCGCATCTGGTGCGCCTGTAGTTCAATCATTCAGAGATGTAAACGAGAAACCTGTTATCACGAAATCAGCTATCGCATGAAATCAAGACGACTATTATCCATGCTGGCAATGGCAATCATGGCATGCGGGATCGCATTCGCATCCCCTCGCAAGGCTAAAGCCGCTGCCGTCCCGGCGGGGACTGCCAAGTATGTGTACGACACCGTAGCCGGTGACCCGCTCAAGACAAAGATCTACACCTTGCCAAACGGACTTAAGGTGTATATGACGGTAAACAAGCGTGAGCCGCGCATACAGACCTATATTGCCGTGAAGGTGGGTGGTAAGAACGACCCCGCCGAGACAACCGGTCTCGCCCATTATTTCGAGCATCTCATGTTCAAGGGCACGCCATCGTTCGGTACTGTCAATTATGCCTTGGAAAAGCCCATGTTGGATGAGATAGAGGCGCTTTTCGAGACTTATCGTCAGACCACCGACTCGGTGGCCAGGGCGCAACTCTATCATCGCATAGACTCCGTGAGCTACGAGGCTTCCAAACTTGCCATACCCAACGAGTATGACAAAATGATGTCGGCCATAGGTGCCAACGGAACCAATGCCTACACCTCGACCGATGTTACCTGTTATGTGGAGGATATACCCTCCAATGAATTGGAGCGTTGGGCGATGGTGCAGAGCGACCGTTTCAAGAATCCTGTGATCCGAGGTTTCCACACCGAGCTTGAGACGATCTACGAGGAGAAAAACATGTCGCTGACCAACGATGCCCGTAAGAGCTACGAAAAGCTCCTTGAAGTGTTGTTTCCCTCGCATCCATATGGCACTCAGACTGTGCTCGGTACCCAGATGCATCTAAAGAATCCTTCGATCACCAATATAAAGAAGTATCACGCAGACTGGTATGTGCCCAACAACATGATAGTGGCCATGTCGGGCGATTTCGATCCGGATGAGGCGGTGGATGTAATCACGCGCTATTTCGGGGACATGAAACCCAACAAGAACCTGAAACATCTGGAAGTAAAGCCGGAAAAGCCTTTTACGGAACCTGTGCGTGCCGAGGTATGGGGCAATGATGCAGAGAACATAATGCTCGCGTGGCGCGCCCCGGCGGCTCGTGAGGATGACATGCTTGCTCTGGATGTAATATCCTATGTGCTTGCCAACGGTTCAGCGGGTCTTATGGATCTGGACTTGAATCAGGCTCAGAAAGTGCTGTCGGCAAGTTCCTTTGTCTATGACATGGCCGATCAGGGTGCCTTCATCATGGCTGGCCGTCCGCGTGAAGGGCAGACACTGGAAGAGGTGGAGGCGCTTATGCTCGCCGAACTTGACAAGGTGAGAAAGGGTGAGTTTCCCGACCAGTTGCTTGAAGCCATCAAGGCCAACGACCTGCTGCAGTTCGAACAGTCCATGTTGCAGAACACCAACAGGGCGCAGATGTTCGTCAACACGTTCGTCAACGGTGAGCCGTGGGAAGACTGGGTGAAATCGCTTGACCGCCGCAGGAACTTTACAAAGAAAGAACTCATGGATGTGGCCAACAAGTATCTCGGCGCATCCAACTATGCAGCCATATCCAAGCGGCAGGGTGCCCCGCGCGACGAGATAAAGATCTCAAAGCCGGCCATTACCCCCATTGTGACCAACCGCGATACCGCCTCCCGTTTCCTGACGGAGGTTGTAGGCATGCCCGTAAAGCCGATAGAACCGGTGTTTGTGGACTTTCAGAAAGACCTTCGCTCCACGTCGCTTGCCAACGGTGCACAGTTGCTCTATACGCATAATCCGAACAACGACCTTTTTGATATCACATTTATCTATGAAAGCGGAAGCTGGGCTGACAAGTATCTGCCATATGCAGCGGAATATATCAAACTTGTCGGCACCAAAGACATGACGGCCGCGCAGGTGAGCGAGGCTTTCTACGGTCTGGCATGCGACTTCTTTGTGTCCATCGGCGGTCGCCGTTCATATCTGGTGCTTAACGGACTGGGCGCCAACATGACAAAGGCGCTCCAATTGCTTGAGAAACTGCTTTCGGAAGCGGTGGCTGACCCTCAGGTCTGCGAAGACTACCTCAACCGCCTGCGCAAGGCGAGGGTTGACGCAAAGGCCAACCAACGTCAGAATTTCGCGCGTCTTTCAGAATACGTGCGCTACGGTGAGGACTACGTCAAGTCAATGAATCTCAGCGACGAGGAGCTTGATGCGCTGACCGGCGAGAAGTTGCTCGGTTCGCTGCGCAATCTTGTCGGGCTTGCTCACCGTATCATATACTACGGCCCCCAGACAGAGAAGGAAGTCGTGGCAGAGCTTGACGAGAACCATATGAAAGGTGTGGAACTCAAGGCGCCTGCCGATTTTAGGAAATGGCAACCGTTGGAAAGCGAGGAGACTGTCATATACGTGGCTCCTTACGATGCCAAGCAACTGTATATGACCATGCTCAGTACCGATCCGCGCCCCTATGATCCGGCGTTGCATCCTTCGGTTGAGATGTACAACGAGTATTTCGGCGGTTCTATGAACTCTATAGTATTCCAGGAGATGCGCGAGGCGCGTTCTCTGGCATATTCCGCATGGGCGGTGCTCGTGGAGCCTGGCCGCATGGATTCCCCATATACTTATCAGTCGCAGATAGCCACCCAGAACGACAAGCTGATGGATGCCGTGGATGCCTTCAACAGCATCATCAATGACATGCCACAGAGCGAAGCTGCCTTTAAATTGGCAAAGGATGGCATCGAGTCGCGTCTGCGCACCAAGAGGGTGATAGATGACGAAATCGCATGGTCGTATATCCGCGATGAGGATCTCGGACTTGCACCTTCACTTGACGGCGGGGGCAAGAACCGCTCCGCAGGTCTGAACCGCGACCGCCAGCTTTTCGAAGCCCTCCCGTCAATGACGCTTGACGGGCTTGTGAAATTCCAGCAGTCAAATGTGAAGGGCAAGAACTACCGTTACGGTATCCTGGGCAAGACGGAGGATCTTGACCTGGATGCGATCTCCAAGCTCGGGCGCGTAGTGACACTCACCACCGAACAGATATTCGGATATTGAGGCGGGTGTGTCATAATGGCTCATCTGGGTCGTCGCTTAAAGGGTGCGGTTTCGGTCATTGACCAAAGTCAACTCCCGTCAACCTCACCTTCAAGCTCCTACCATCTGAACCATTCTGACAGCACCCTTGCCATCCGGATACACGAAAAGACGATGCTGTGGCGTGGGCTTCCATATTAAAAAAGCTGAATATAGGTGGCTAATGCGGGCAAAATTTCGTAAATTTGCCGGAAATTAGCATGAGGCGGCAAAGGCTTGGATCGCTTTGACAATTTTTACGCCTCAATGCCTGTTATCTGAATTGACGACTAAATATATTATATTTAACTAACATGGTAAGCTATAAAGAATTAGGTCTTGTGAACACCCGCGAGATGTTTGCAAAGGCTATCAAGGGTGGCTACGCTATCCCCGCTTTCAACTTCAACAACATGGAGCAGCTTCAGGCCATCATCAAGGCCGCTGCCGAGGAGAAGTCTCCCGTTATTCTCCAGGTTTCAAAAGGTGCCCGCAACTATGCTAACGCAACTCTGCTCCGCTATATGGCACAGGGTGCCGTGGCATATGCCAAGGAACTTGGCTGGGAGAATCCCCAGATCGTGCTTCACCTTGACCATGGTGACAGCTTCGAGCTTTGCAAGAGCTGCATCGACAACGGTTTCTCTTCCGTGATGATCGACGGTTCACACCTTCCCTATGAGGAGAACGTGGCTCTGACAAAGCAGGTTGTTGACTACGCTCATCAGTATGACGTGACAGTAGAAGGTGAACTTGGTGTCCTCGCCGGTGTAGAGGATGAGGTTTCTGCTGACCACCACACATATACCGATCCCGAAGAGGTTATCGACTTCGCTACCCGCACAGGTTGCGACTCGCTCGCTATCTCCATCGGTACCAGCCACGGTGCATACAAGTTCACTCCCGAGCAGTGCACACGCGACCCGAAGACCGGCCTTCTCGTTCCTCCTCCATTGGCATTCGAGGTTCTGGATGCCGTTATGGAGAAACTCCCCGGATTCCCCATCGTGCTCCATGGTTCAAGCTCAGTGCCCCAGGAGTATGTGAAGACCATCAACGAACTTGGCGGCAAGCTGCCCGACGCCATCGGTATTCCCGAAGAGGAACTCCGCAAGGCTGCAAAGAGCGCCGTATGCAAGATCAACATCGACTCTGACAGCCGTCTTGCAATGACCGCCGCTATCCGCAAGGTCTTCCATGACAAGCCCGGTGAATTCGATCCCCGCAAATATCTCGGCCCGGCTCGTGACGAAATGGAGCGCCTCTACAAGCACAAGATCGAAAACGTGCTCGGCTCCAACGGAAAGGCTGAATAATTCAGGCAGATTTTCCGAGCCGTAACAAGGCTTTATAACTAAAACAAGCGCCCCCGCAACCTCTCATCGGCAGCGGGGGCGCTTCTTTGTTCTTAATTTTTCAATTTCTTTTTTCTTAATTTCTTTTTTCATCACTTCGCCTTACGGCTCAGCACAGGGAGGCATAGGGGGGGATGGAGGGGAGGAAGCGCACGGAGCGGGAGGCATAGTCTACGGCGCAGCAATAGTGGGACATGCCGTTGGAGACGATCAGGAGCGGGACTTGGAGCACCATGTTGTATCGCACAATCTGGTCGAAGACCTTTTGGGTGACAGCAATGTGGGGTGCCTTGTATTCTATGATCATCCGGGGGTGCAGCCCTTCTTTGGAATAAAGGACAGTGTCGCAACGGCGCGAGGTGGAATTCAGTTTGATGCTCACTTCGTTGGCGAGCAGGGAGGGCGGATAGCCGAGATTGTTGATGAGGTGGTGTATGAAGTGCTGCCGCACCCATTCCTCCGGGGTCAGCGCTACGAAGCGCCGGCGCAAGGGACAATATACCCTCGTAGTACCGTCGTCGGAATATTGTACCCTGAGTGTCGCGGCGGGGATGTTCAGTTTTGGAAAATCGCTTAAGTTCTTTAACAAGACGGAAAATTTGTTGGTTTCGCTGCGGTACATTTCGCAGTATGGAAAATAGTGCGTAAATTTACGAAAATATTTATGGAATCCACAAATCCCGTAGTATGGCAGAAACCGTGACATTCCAGAGCATTTGCCGTGACCTGCGTGCAGGTCGCCCCGCTCCGTTGTATCTGATCCATGGGGAGGAAGGATTCTATATAGATGCCCTTGTCAAGGAGTTTGAGGCTCTTGTGCCTGAAGAAGACCGCGATTTCGATCTTACCACGCTTTATGCGCCGGAGATCGATTCGGCAAAGGTTGTGGAGAATGCGTGCCGCCGCTATCCCATGCTCGGGCAGCGTCAAGTGGTTATCCTTAAGGAGGTGCAGGCTGTAAGTGCCGATTTCCTGAAACCACTCTCGGCGTATGCTGCGAAACCGACACCCTCTACGGTGCTGTGCGTCTGCTTCCGTGGAGCAAAAGCCAAGGGCGCGGAGTTCCTTAAGGGAGTGAAAGCAGGTGGCGGGGTGATCTTTGATGCGCTCAAGGTAAAGGAGACGCAGGTACCGACAGTGGTAGGCGCATTTATCAAGGAACGCGGTCTGAGCGTGGATCCCAAGGCTTTGTTGATGCTGTGTGATTTTGTCGGCACAGACCTCAGTCGCCTCTATAACGAGGTTGCAAAACTTACGGTGACCCTCGGCCAAGGTGCGATGGTGACTCCGGAAGCGGTGGAGCGCAACATCGGTATTTCCAAGGAATACAACAACTTCGAGCTTACCCGTGCGCTTGCCGAGAGAAATGCGCCCAAGGTAATGGCCATATATTTCAATTATCGCGGGAATCCGAAGGCGCACGCGGTTCAGCCGCTTGTGTCGTTGATCTTCAACTTGTTCGCCAACGTGCTTGCGGCTCAGTATGCGCCGGACAAGTCGGAACGTGGCCTCATGCAGGAGCTTGGTTTCAGCACACCCTGGCAATTAAAGGACGTGCGGGCGGCCATGGGCAACTATAACGCATGGCAGGTGATAGAGATAATAGACAAACTCAGGGAGTTTGAATGTGCTGCCAAAGGGAACGGTTCACGGCAGGATCCTTACGATCTCTTTTTCGACCTGCTGACACACATCCTGAATCCGTTGGGTATGAAGGGTGTGAGAATATGAAATGAAAACAATAGAATCAGGAATGAACATATCGTTTCTTAAAGTTCGTATGATATTGGCCGGAATGATGCTGGCCGTGGCGGTGTCCGGTATTCAAGCTGCGACCATAGAGGATGCCCGTCGTCTTGCCGAGGACGGTAATCTTGACGATGCCATTGAGATGCTGCGCAAACTGGAGGCCGAGCAACCCAAGGATGCTTCCATTCCGAAGCTGCTTGGTGACTATTACATGGCTGTCGGGGAGGAGGACAATGCCCGCGATGCTTATGAGCTCGCACGCAAGAAAGGGAGCCGCGATGCGATCCTTGGTTTGGCCGAGATGGCAAACCTCAGTTATGACGTGGATGGTGCCCGTGCCCTTGTGGAGGAATATCGCAAGACCTTGAAGAAAGGGAAGCGTGTGGTCGCGGAAGATGAGTCGGGAGACCTTGTAGACAGGATAGATCGCATTGACAACGCCCTTGATCGTGTTGAGATGATAGAGATTGTGGATTCGCTTGTGGTTGATGCAGAGGATTTTTTCCGTCACTACAGGCTAAGTCCGGAATCGGGATCGCTCAATTCCACCGATGTGCTTCCGGAAGGGTTCGCTTCCGCTGATCCTACGGTGGTCTATGAGCCTGAGAGCGGTCGCGAAATGATCTGGGCTGCTCCCGGTGAGAACGGCTCGTTCAATCTTCTCTCCTCATCGGCGCTGTATGGCGACACATGGGAGCAACCGGTGCCGCTCGGCGATCAGCTTGGGGGGGGAGGTGATGCAAACTATCCGTTCCTCATGCCTGACGGCATAACCCTTTATTTCGCCTCCGACGGTGAGGAGTCCCTCGGCGGACTTGACCTGTTCATATCCCGCCGTGGCGATGACGGTTTCCTGCAACCGCAGAATCTCGGGATGCCGTATAATTCTCCCTATGATGATTACATGCTTGCCATTGACGAGTTCACCGGTGCCGGATGGTGGGCTTCAGACCGCAACCGCATACCCGGAAAAGTGACCATCTATATCTTCGTGCCGCAGGAACTGCGCAAGAACGTGGATCCTGATAGTCCGGAACTTGTGGCTCGCGCCCGCATGAATGCCATCCGCACCACATGGAACGAAGGTACCGACCGGGCTGCCCTTCTGGAAAAGATAGCCGCGATTTCCACGGACAGGAAAGCGTCGTCACACCAGTTTGAGATATACATCTCCGGTCGCGGCATCGTCACGAACTTCAACGAGTTCAAGAATCCTGCATCGCGGGATGCCATGCATGCATATCAGGTGGGAGTTGCCAAGGTGACTGAGGCCGAGCGGCGCTTGGCTTCTCTAAGAGCAGCCTATGCTAAAGGAGACCGTGACAATCAGGATACCATTCTCTCCATGGAGAAGGAGCTTGAAAGTGCCCGTGCCGCCCTTGTAGAGCTTCGGAATGATGTCGTAGACTCGGAGCTGCGGAAGTAAAAATTTTCTTGCCATGATCGCATTTCTTGTTTCGCTGGCGGTGCTTGTCGGCGGTTACATCGTTTACGGGACATTTGTGGAAAAGGTTTTCCGCATTGATCCGTCGCGTCCTACCCCGGCCGTTTCCATGGCCGACGGGGTGGATTTCGTTCCGATGCCCGCATGGAAAGTCTTTCTCATACAATTCCTGAACATAGCCGGTCTGGGGCCGATCTTCGGTGCGATAATGGGGGTTATGTACGGCCCCGCAGCCTTTTTGTGGATCGTCCTCGGTACGATCTTCGCAGGTGCCGTCCATGACTACGTGGCGGGGATGATTTCGCTGCGGCGGGGAGGAGCCTCGTTGCCGGAAATTGTCGGTCAGGAGCTTGGGACTGGTGTAAAGCAGGTGATGAGGGTGTTTTCCGTAGTGCTTCTTATCCTTGTGGGCGGGGTATTCGTGGTCACCACTGCGGGATTGCTCGCATCGCTCACGCCGGAGAGCCTTGACGGGACGTTTTGGGCTGTGGCGATATTCCTGTATTACCTATTGGCGACGATGTTCCCGATAGACAAGGTGATAGGTAACATATATCCGCTTTTTGCAGGCGTGCTGCTGTTCATGGCTGTAGGCCTTGTGGCTGTCATGCTCTGGGGATCCGTGGAGATGCCCGATCCGTTTGCCGGCGGCCTTGGGAACCGTTACGCGGGGTCACTGGTCGACACCCACCCTGTCTTTCCGATGCTGTTTATTTCGATCGCTTGTGGAGCAATATCAGGTTTCCATGCCACCCAGTCGCCCATGATGGCACGATGCATGAAAAACGAGCGTCTGGCTCGTCCCGTGTTTTACGGTGCCATGGTGGCCGAGGGGATAGTGGCTCTCATATGGGCTGCTGCCACGATTACTTTTACCGGAGGATACGAGGGGCTTGCGGCATACATGTCCGAGCCGGGGCACAGTCCGAGTTCGCTCATACATGACATATCCACCGGGTGGCTTGGAACTGTCGGGGGCCTTCTTGCGATAATAGGTGTGATCGCCGCTCCTGTCACGACGGGAGATACCGCTCTTAGGAGCGCACGGCTGATAGTCGCCGATTTTACAGGTTTTCCGCAAGGTAAACTTTGGAAGCGTGCGGTGATAAGCATTCCGCTTTTTGTGCTCACCTTCGTGGTCATGACAATAGATTTCAATGTGTTGTGGCGCTATTTCGCATGGAGTAACCAGACCTTGTCGGTCTTCACATTGTGGGCCTGCTCGGTTTATCTCGCACGTCGCGGTCGTCTTTTCCTTATCACCCTTCTTCCTGCTATGTTCATGACGGTGGTGACAACGTCGTATATCCTTGTGGCTCCGTCCCCTGAGGGGTTCGGACTTGGATATGATGCAGGCGTATGGTGTGGGGTGGCTGTGGCTGCTGTCCTGACTGCGTGGTTCGCCAGATATGTCGGATCCCTTCGTCGCAGTCCCTTCCCGGCAGAGGCTGATTGACGGCGTTTGCCGTTTTATTTTCCCTCTCGCTCCGACAAACTCTTTTTCTCTGACAGATGGATATAATTGAGATATTGGGGGGATACAGGAAGTATACCCTGCATTCACATACGGAATTTTGCGACGGGCGTGCTCAGATGGAGGCATTTGCCCGTGAGGCCGTGCGCCGAGGATTCAGTCATTACGGCTTTACACCTCATTCTCCGGTGCCCATAGAGTCGCCGTGCAATATGAGCGCCTCGAAGGTTCCGGAGTTTCTTGCGGAGGTGGAGCGCATTCGTGGCGAATACGGTGACAAATGCCGTTTCTATGCGGGAATGGAGGTTGATTATCTTGGTGGCCAGTGGGGGCCGGCCTCGTCATATTTCCGGGAATTGCCACTTGACTATACGATAGGCTCGGTACATTTCATTCCGGCGCAAAGTGGAGAACTAATCGACATAGACGGACGTTTCGAACGTTTCGCCCGGAACATGAAGGAGCATTTCCACAATGACATACGTTATGTGGTGGAGACTTTCTATCGCCAGTCAATGCGCATGCTTGAAGCAGGTGGCTTCGATATCCTTGGGCATTTTGACAAGATTGCCCAGAACGGTTCGCTCTATCATCCGGGGCTTGAGGATGAGGATTGGTACAGGAAGCTCGTGGAGGATTATATGGATGCCATAGTGGCTTCCGGCATTGTAGTGGAGGTTAATACAAAGGCTTATGCCGAGCATGGGCGCTTCTTCCCGGGAGAGCGGTATTTTCCGCGGCTGAAGAGCGCCGGTGTACCGTTGATAGTCAATTCCGACGTGCATGTGCCCTCGCTGATGGATGCCTCGCGTATGGAAGCGTTCTCCAGACTGGACAGTGTCAGCGTATAAGCGAGATCCTGACCTTGGTATTCTTTATCCGATAGGGTGATACGGCATCTATGGTCTGCTGTGCCTTGTCGCGTGGCACGGCCACGATTGCATTGTGGTCATTCACCACTATTTTCCCGACTTCATCCTTTGGCAGCCCTCCTTTCTGCATGAGGAAGCCGGCAATGTCGCCTCGTGAGATTTTCTCTTTTTTCCCTGCGTTGAAATACAGTGTGGCCATGTGGCTTCTTATGCCACCTTCCGCAGGTTCCTTTCCCGAGGGGTAGAGTTCTCTGTCCCATGTGACGGCGTCGGGGATATTATCGCCGTCGGCGATAATCACATATGCAGTTCCGGATGCTCCCATGCGAGCAGTGCGTCCGTTGCGGTGCGTCCAGCTTTCGGGGGATACCGGGAGGTGGTAATGGATCACATAGTTTACATCGTCTATGTCCAGTCCGCGGGATCCGAGGTCTGTGGAGATCAGTATCGGCGTTGTGCCGTTGTTGAATAGGTCTATGGCGAGCTGGCGTTCGCGCTGCTCCAGTCCGCCATGGTAAAGTCCGACCGGAAATCGGTTTCTCTTCAGATGGTTGTATATGCGTTCGGCGCTTTCGCGATGGTTTACAAAAACTATGGCTCGGCCGTCGGGAAGTGAACGGAGCAGGTCGGAGAGTGTGGCGAGCTTGTCACGTTCCGGTGAGTTGACGCGCACGGTTTGCAGGCGCGGACGGGTGGCGCTGCGTGTGAAATCCACAGTCTCGGCATCACGCATGGGTATGAAATCCGGCATGTCGGCCAGCGGTGTCGCCGACGTGAGCATTATCATTTCAATGGAGCGCATGCGGCGTGTTATGCGTCGCATCTCGTCAAGGAATCCGAGTTCAAGCGATTTGTCGTATTCGTCCAGGATGAGGGCTTTTGTCTCAGACAGATCCAGGTTGCCTCGTGTCAGATGGTCAAGCAGACGCCCCGGGGTGGCTACTATTATGTCCGGTGTAACGGCAAGGGAATTGGTCTCGTCGGCCATGGCATGTCCCCCATAAAAAGCCACGGTTTTCAGCCCTGCTGCAACAGGCCGGATTACATCTGCTATCTGCAGCACAAGTTCTCTGGAGGGAGCGAGTATTACGACTTGTACAGTGCCGTTGGAGGTGCCCAGGAAGCGGAGGAGCCGGATGGTGAATGCCGCTGTCTTTCCTGAGCCGGTGGGGGCGAGGAGTATCAGCTTTCGTGCGTCTGTCGCGGCCATCAGCTGCTGCATTTCGTTGAGTTGCGTAATGTCGTGGCGCTCTTTCAGGCGCTCAAGTATAGTCCGTGGATCCATTTGTGGGCAATTGTTTTTTAGTTTAGGGGGATTCCGCTGAAGCGTCATCACTGTCATCGCTTGGGGAGTTTTGGCTAAGGGGGGATTACCGGGAGATTACGCGGTATTCTCCGTTGGGGCCTGATCCCACCATGTAGCGTGTGAGGCCGTAGCCGTTTTTTGCGGCCGGGCCGGAGGTGGGGGAGCCGTAGTTGACAAAAACGTCGTAGTGGCTTCCGCACTTCGGGCATACTGCATCGGTGGTTTCCATGTCCACCTTGACCCTGATCTCAGGATTGTTTTCCACGGGGCAGCTCAGGTCGTATGCCCTTGGCATACCGTTTATATCCGCCACGAGCAATACGCCTCCGTAACCGGTCTTCATTACGGCGGTATAGGGAAAATTGTCCGGTTCCCTTTGCGAAGGGATGAAGTAGCGGTATGACAATGCCCCGGGCACGCCGTATTTGTCCCATACGGCCTGATTGGCGAATGTGATCCATACGGCGGCGGGCGGTGTGCGCTTGTCGTCTACGTGATGGCACGCAGCGGGCAAGACAGTCGCTGCAGTTGCCGCCAATAGGTAAAGCAGATGTTTCCTTGCTTTCATTATATTGCAATGACGATCTCCACACGTAGTTAACGGCTGAGACCGGCAATGAGTTCACCGAACTTGTCCGCGGCTTTCTGCAGTTGCGGGCCTATAAGTGGCCGCAACATGGCCGGTATCTCCACATCTATAAGCGTCTCTACTTCAGATGTGGTCTCGGAGAGGGATTTTATGTTCATGGTCATCGTGAGGGGTACCGGTGAGGAGGCGGTGCCGAAGACTATGCGGGAGGGACGCTCGCGTTTCTGTACGCAAAATTCTATGGCACCTACCTGCGGGGTTACGATCTTTATGGTGTCGGCGGTGAACTGCACGTCTCCTATCTGTGAGCGCTGCTCTGCAGTGAGTGTGTCAAGTGCCTGCTGGAGGTGGCTGAGATCACTGAAACGGTCAAACAGCTCTTCCTGTGAGCGATTGATGGTCTGTGGGGCGCTTTTGTATGTTGCCATTTGTATTATGCTAAAAAATGGCGGTTGCGCGGCGCATGACAGCACCGTGGCAACCGCCTGTATGTTTGTACTGGTTGATTATTCTATCGTTGTATCACGGTGTGGGGCCCAGTTGGATGGATCCTTGCGCCATTGCTGTAGTGTCGTCACGTCGTTTTTGCCGATAAATCCGGTTTTAAGCGCGACTTCGAGTAACGCCTCATAGTTGCTGAGTGTGGTGAGGCGTATGCCGGCCTCATTGAAGCGTTCTTCGGCGATGGGGAAACCGTATGTGAACATGGCTACCATTCCTATGACTTCACCTCCGGCCATGCGGATGGCTTCTGCGGCCTTGAGGCTGCTCTGTCCGGTAGAGATCAGGTCTTCGATCACCATTACCTTCTGACCGTGCGAGAGGGATCCTTCTATGAGGTTTTCCAGGCCGTGGTCTTTCGGAGTGGAACGAACATATATGTATGGAAGACCCAGAAGGTCTGCCACCATGGCTCCTTGAGCGATCGCTCCTGTCGCCACTCCGGCTATCACGTCGGGCATCTCGTAATTCTCCAGTATTACCCGGGCGAGTTCCGTTTTGATGAAAGTGCGCACGGCAGGATATGAAAGTGTGCGGCGGTTGTCGGTGTAGATTGGCGACTGCCAGCCTGACGCCCATGTGAAGGGGTTGTCCGGCTGAAGTTTGATAGCGCTGACTTTCAACAGTTTTTCGGCAAGGAGGTGTTCGAGCTGTTTCATATCTTTAAGGGTTTCAAGTCGTTTGGGTGAAATGGGAAAGAGGCTTTCGCGCAGGATCTCATGTACATCCTGTTTCATTACGCAAAATTACGGATTTTTTCGGTAATTTTTTATATGCACACGAAAAAATCTACAATATGCCATGTGTATTGTGTGCCGGTTTGTTCGGGGAAGTATTTCAGGGTGTTTAAGTGTTAAAAAACCTTTTGCGGGTGGAAGATTGGGGGCAATTGATTATTTTTGCAGACCGAAAAATCATATTTTGATTAACATTTCAAAAAAGACACAACTATGGCTTACGTAATTACTGACAAATGTGTTGCTTGCGGCACATGCCTTCCCAACTGCCCCGTTGAAGCAATCTCAGAGGGTGACATCTATGTGATCGATCCCGATACCTGCATCGAGTGCGGCACTTGCGCTGAAGTATGCCCCAGCGACGCTATCATCCCCGGTGAATAATCGGATCGAATGAGACATAGCAATCGGCTTCTGCCAGCGCGGCGGGAGCCGATTGTTCGTAATTAGATGTTCAGACAGGAGAAATGACAATCAATGAAAATCAGTAATCAGTTGTATATGAAAAGACTGCTATCAATGGCCATGGCGATGATGCCCGTTGTCGCATTCGCACAGGTAGAATATGTTAACCCGATGATCGGGACGGATGGAATGGGGCACACCTTCCCCGGTGCGTGCGTGCCGATGGGGATAGTGCAACTTAGTCCTGACACAGATACGATCCCACATAACGTGAACGGCGTATATCAGCATGACGTTTACAAATATTGCGCCGGCTATCAGCACTCGGACAGCACGATAGTAGGTTTCAGCCACACCCATATGAGCGGTACGGGGCATTCGGATCTGGGTGACATACTGGTAATGCCGACAACCGGTGAACTGAGGCTTAATCCGGGAACTTCCGCGAATCCCGACGGTGGTTACCGTTCCCGTTTCTCGCATGCCACTGAGAAATCGATGCCTGGATATTACGAGGTAATGCTTGATGACTACGGGGTGAAAGCGCGCCTCACGGCCACTCCCAGGGTGGGTGTGCACTCGTACACATTTCCTGCGGATAAGGATGGCCGCATAATCGTGGACTTGAACCATGGCATATACAACTACGACGGAAAGACGCTATGGGCAGCCATGCGCGTGGAAAATGATACCTTGATTACGGGGTATCGCATAACCAACGGGTGGGCGCGAACGAATTATACTTACTTTGCCATGTCACTCTCTAAGCCGATAAGGAATTACGGCTACGTGGACAGGGAGAAGAGCAATTATATGGGCGGCTGGCGTAAGTTTCCCATAGAGAGGAATTTTCCCGAGATGGGCGGACGTAAAGTAGCTGCCTATTTTGAATTTGACATGGCAGACGACCCGGAACTGGTGGTAAAAGTAGCTCTTTCAGGGACCGGTACGGACGGTGCGATGCGTAACCTGTTGGCCGAGGCCGCCGGCAAAGACTTCGATGCCATAGCGGCTGATGCATCCGGAAGCTGGAACAAAAATCTCGCTTCCATACGGGTAGAGGGGACACCGGATCAGAAGGCGATGTTCTATACGTCGTATTACCATACGCTGATCAATCCGTCGGTATATATGGATGTGGATGGTCGCTATCGCGGCCTTGACCAGAACATCCACCATGCCGAAGGGTTTGACAATTACACGATATTCTCGCTGTGGGACACCTATCGCGCCGAACATCCCCTGCTGATGCTCCTTTATCCGCGTCAGGCCACGCATATGGCGCAGTCCATGCTTGCCCATCAACGACAGAGCGTGCACGGGCTTTTGCCGGTATGGAGCCATATGGCCAATGACAACTGGTGCATGAGCGGTTACCATGCAGTGTCGGTCTTGTCTGACGCACTGGTCAAAGGTGCGGAGATTGATCCCAAGGAGGCTTTGGATGCGATGGTTGCCACGTCGAATGTACCCTATTTCGACGGCATAGGTTCTTATGTAAACCTGGGATATGTGCCGTTGGACAGGAACGGCACTGCAGCTTCTACCACACTGGAATATGCCTATGACGACTGGGCTATATACCGTGCGGCACTAAAAGCCGGAGATGACGAGACTGCTGAAAAGTACCGCAAGCGTGCGATGAACTACCGCAACGTGTTTGATATGTCCACAGGCTTCGCGCGACCCAGATATTCCGACGGTTCCTTCAAGGAAAAATTTGATGTGATGCAGACTTCGGGGGAGGGGTTCATAGAGGGAAATTCATGGAACTTTTCATTCCATGTGCCACATGACGTGGCTGGACTTATGGACATAATGGGCGGAGACAGGAAATTCGTGGCGCGCCTTGACAGCCTGTTTGACATGCATCTCCCCCCTGAGTGCTATGCCGACAACGAGGATGTGACGGAAGACTGCCTTATCGGAGGCTACGTGCATGGCAACGAACCGAGCCATCACATACCATATCTCTACGCATGGACATCGCAGCCCTGGAAGACGCAATACTGGGTGCGCGAGATCATGAACAGGATGTACAGGAACCATATCCGCGGGCTGAGCGGCAATGACGACTGCGGGCAGATGTCAGCATGGTACATTTTCACAGCCATGGGATTCTATCCCGTGTGTCCCGGCACCGACCAGTATGTTCTCGGAGCGCCTTACATGCCTTACATGAGCGTCAGCTTGCCCAATGGAAAGACATTGGAGATAAAGGCTCCGGGTGTAAGCGACAAGAACCGTTACGTGCGATCGGTGCGTCTCAATGGAAAGCCGTATGACAAGCTTTACATAACCCATGACGATATCATGGCCGGAGGCGTGATTGAATTCCAAATGGCTTCGTCTCCAGCCAAAAAGCGCGGTCTCAAGTCAGACCAGAAGCCATATTCACTTTCAAAAATCTCATAAATGGTTTTTGATTTGGCTTTTGACGAAGTAAATATTATCTTTGTGGGCAAAGCATGAAAGACTGGCGATGGTGTGTCATAATGGCTCATCTGGGTCGTCGCTTGAAGGATTCGGTCTCGGTCATTGACCAAAGTCAACTCCCTTCGCCCTCACCTTCAAGCTCCTACCATCTGAACCATTCTGACAGCACCATCACCATCCGGATACAAAAAAAGGCGATATGTCAATTTTGACACACCGCCTTGATAATCAAAAAGTATATATGGATAATACCTACCATTTCGCAGTGGATCTTGGGGCGACCTCAGGACGCACGATACTTGCCGGGTATGATGGTGCCCGGGTGCACATGCAGGAGCTTACGCGTTTCAAATATCCCATGCTGCCACTTAACGGGCATCTCTACTGGAATCTCCCACTGATATATCAGGAAATACTTGACGGACTGAAAAAATGCGTGTCGGCACTTGCCGCGCTTGGGTGTGATGCTGGCAGGTTGGCATCTATCGGCATTGACAGCTGGGGATGCGATGTGGCTTTCTTCCATAAGGATGGCTCGCTGTCAGGACTTCCTTATTGCTACCGCGATAGCCATACTGCCGGCGCTGTGGAGCGGTTTTGTGAGAAGATGTCGAAGGATGAAGTCTATGACAGGACTGGCATCCAGTTCATGGATTTCAACACATTGTTTCAGATTGACACCATCAGGCGCGATTCCCCGGAAGTGATAGACAGTGCCGACAAGATCCTCTTCATCCCCGATGCCCTGGCATACATGCTGACAGGCAGGGCTGTTATGGAATATACGGTGGCCTCCACATCGCAGATGCTGAATCCCGCCACAGGCGATCTTGACAACGGGATACTGGAAGCATTGGGGATAAGTCGCGAAAAGTTCGGCGAGACGGTGCAGCCCGGCGGGACTATCGGTCATCTGAGCGGTCAGGTGCAGGATTATACCGGTTTGGGAAGTATTCCGATTATTGCCGTAGCCGGACATGACACCGCCTCGGCCGTGGTGGCGGTTCCTTCTCCCGACAGCGATTTTGCATATATAAGCTGCGGCACATGGTCGTTGCTCGGCACGGAGGTAGACCGTCCCGTGATAACAGCAAAGAGCCGTGAATACAATTTCACGAACGAAGGTGGCATAGACAGCACAACAAGGTTGCTCAAGAACATATGCGGCTTATGGATCTTCGAGCGTTGTCGCGAGGAGTTCACGGATGTGCCCGGTGACGTTGCGGCAGTAGCGGATCTTTGTCTTGACTCTGAATGCGACAGCATCATAAATCCCGACGATCCTATGTTTGCCAATCCATCCTCCATGACACAGGCCATATCGGAGTATTGCCGCCTTAGCGGTCATCAAGTGCCGTCAAGTCCTGCGGATTATGTGCGCGTAATATTCAGGAGCCTTGCCGTCCGCTACAGGGAGGTGCTAGGTTATCTCGCTGAGATCTGTCCGGTAGACATAAAGAGGCTGCACATCATCGGTGGAGGCTCCAGGAACGTGCATCTGATGCAGTATGCTGCCGACGAGACGGGACTGCCAGTTGTCGCCGGCCCGGCGGAATGCACGGCTTTGGGCAACGTGCTTGTGCAGTTGCGTGCCTGCGGTGAATTGAAATCGCTTTCAGACATGCGGCGCGTGGCAGTCAACTCAACAGAAACAGTAAATTACTTACCAAAATAAAGTATATATAAACAATGAAAGAAGAATTGATCACACGGGCTTATGAGATTGCCCGCGAACGCTATGCCGCAATCGGTATGGACACGGAAAAAGTATTGTCGCAGATGCAGGATTTTCATCTGAGCATGCATTGCTGGCAGGCCGACGACGTTGCCGGATTCGAGAATCAGGGTGGGGAGCTTACCGGGGGGATTCAGGTAAACGGCAATTATCCCGGCAAAGCCAGAAACATAGAGGAGCTGCGCTCCGATATTCTCTATGCGATGAGCTTGATTCCGGGCAACCACCGCCTTAACCTGCATGAGATCTACGGAGACTTCGGCGGGAAGTTTGTAGACCGCGACGAGGTAACCGTTGACCACTTCCGCAGTTGGATAGACTGGGGAAAGGCCAACGGCGTGAAACTGGACTTCAATTCCACCTCCTTCTCACATCCCAAAAGCGGCGACCTGACACTCTCGAATCCGGACAAGGGGATACGCGATTTCTGGATAGAGCATTCCAGGCGTTGCCGTGCCATCTCGCAAGCCATAGGAGAGGCGCAGCAGGATCCATGTATATTGAACACGTGGATTCATGACGGTTCCAAGGACATTACCCTCAACCGCTACATGTATCGTGAACTGCTTAAGGAGTCGCTTGACACGATATTCGAGAAGAAATACGACTGGATGAAAGACAGCGTGGAGTCGAAGGTATTCGGCATCGGACTGGAAAGCTATACCGTAGGTTCCAACGACTTCTACACGGCCTATGCCTCCCGGAATGACATGATGATTACTCTTGACACTGGTCATTTCCATCCTACTGAAAGCGTGGCCGACAAGGTATCCTCCATGCTTCTGTTCGTGCCTGAGCTTATGCTCCATGTGAGCCGCCCGGTGCGCTGGGATTCCGATCATGTGACCATAATGGACGATCCCACGATGGATCTGTTCAGCGAGATCGTGCGCGCAGGGGCGCTCAACCGTGTGCATTACGGGCTGGATTATTTCGACGGTACCCTCAACCGTATCGGGGCCTATGTGATCGGCTCGCGTGCCGCGCAGAAGTGCATGCTGCGTGCGCTGCTCGAGCCGGTCGGCACCCTCCGGAAATATGAACTGGAGGATAAGAAGTTCCAGCGTCTCGCCCTGCTTGAGGAGTGCAAGAACCTGCCGTGGAATGCCGTATACGACATGTTCTGTCTGCGCAACGATGTGCCGGTAGGCGAATCGTTCATAGCGGAGGTGGAGAAGTATGAATCGGAAGTGACTTCTAAAAGATAATCCCTAAGGATGGAAATAATAATAGGTCTGGTCATAATTGCCATCGGCGCTTTTTGCCAGTCAAGCAGTTATGTGCCAATCAACAAAATCCGCTCGTGGAGTTGGGAAAGCTATTGGATAGTTCAGGGGATCTTTGCATGGGTTCTTCTGCCGCTTGCAGGTGCGTTGCTGGCTGTTCCCGAAGGCCGTTCCCTGATGGAACTGTTCATGCGCAACCCGGGGGCAACATGGCTTACTGTGCTCTTCGGTGTCCTCTGGGGCATAGGCGGACTCACTTTCGGATTGTCCATGCGCTATCTCGGTGTGGCACTGGGGCAGTCCATCGCCCTGGGCACTTGCGCCGGACTTGGAACTGTCCTGGGGCCTGTCGTCCTGAACGCACTTTACCCGGGACAAGGGATGTTGGCAACATTGACCGCCTCGGTAATAATCGGCGTTGTCGTGACACTCGCCGGCATAGCCATAATCGGTGTGGCCGGTTCCATGAAGTCCGCGTCACTGAGCGAGGAAGAGAAGAAGGAGGCTGTGAAGGATTTCAACTTCCCGAAAGGTATGGCCGTAGCCCTGCTGTGCGGTCTTATGAGCGCTTGTTTCGCCATAGGACTTGCCGTGGGAGGTGAGATCAGGTATGAAGGGGTGAATCCTATGTTCGAGACCCTCCCTGCGACCTTGCTTGTGACCCTTGGCGGTTTTGCGACAAACGCGGTGTACTGTCTTGTGCAGAATTCCCGCAACCACACGTGGGGAGACTACACGAAAGGATCGGTATGGATGAACAATCTGCTGTTCTGCCTGTTAGCCGGTGCCCTGTGGTACAGCCAGTTCTTTGGACTGTCGCTCGGTAAGGGGTTCCTTGCGGGATCTCCCGTGCTTCTCACCTTCGCATGGTGCATACTGATGGCTCTCAACGTGGTGTTCTCCAATGTCTGGGGCATAATTCTCAAGGAGTGGAAAGGATGCAGCAGAAAGACGCTTGTCGTGCTGATAATAGGCATAGCTGTGTTGATCGTCTCTACTTTCCTTCCGCAAATACTTTAGAATATCAAACAGTTACGTGTTATTGAAAATGTCAATATTGGATAACAGATCCGGACTCCGTCAGGAGGTCGGGCAGATAGCTGAAGCAGCCGGATACCTCTGGGAAAAGGGGTGGGCTGAACGCAACGGCGGGAATATAACGGTGAATATCACGGAGCATGCCGACGACGGGATGCGCTCAATGGCACCGATAAGCGAGCCTATCGCCATCGGCATGACATTGCCACACCTGAAAGGATGTTTCTTCTTCTGCAAGGGCACACAGAAAAGGATGCGCGATCTCGCACGCAAGCCGATGGAAAACGGGTCGGTGATACGCATCCTTGATGACTGTGCGCATTATGAGATCATTGCCGACAATCCGGTAATGCCTACCTCGGAGTTGCCGTCGCATCTGGCCGTGCACAATTACCTTATCGGAAAAGGATCCACTTACAGGGCATCGTTGCATACGCATCCTATAGAGCTTGTTGCCATGAGCCATAATCCCGATTTCCTGAAAAAGGATGTATTAACAAGGCTCCTGTGGTCTATGATCCCCGAGACCAAGGCGTTTGCTCCCCGTGGATTGGGAATGGTGCCCTATATGCTTCCATCTTCCACGGCTCTGGCCGATGAGACCATCAAGGCTATAGATGACGACTACGATGTGGTCATGTGGGAAAAGCATGGGGTATTTGCCGTGGAGAACGACATAATGTCGGCCTTCGACCAGGTTGACGTGCTCAACAAAAGCGCGAACATATATATGTGCGCCCGTGCGATGGGCTTTGTCCCCGACGGAATGACTGAGGCACAGATGACAGAGCTGTCCACTGTGTTCAATCTTCCAAAATAGCGGTTGTATCCTTCTGATGGAGGCGTTTATGCCTCGTGCAACAACGTCTTCATGATAGCCAGGTCACTGTCTACCTCCCCTTGCAGCAGATACTTGTGTCTGTCTCTGAGCAAAGTGTCGTAGATGGATCTGGCTTTTTTCATGTCGTTGTCCATGTAAATGGCTACAGCGCACAGGATGCGTTGCTTGGAGGACATGACCTTGCTGTAGGTCTTGATGTATCGTTGCAGCTTGGTGTCATATAGCTCCCGTGCACGATCGGAGCGTCCTGTGACCAGTGATGTGAATACCAGCTCGCATGTGATCTCCGTAGTGTAAAGCGGCATGAGCCGGTCTTTGTGGGAGTATAGCTTCTTGAGTTCCATGTGTGCTTCTTCCCACTTCAGTTCGTCAATAAGTATGCCTGACTCCATCAACGGAACGGAGACTTCGAGCGGATTACTGTAGTTTATTTCACCGTTGGAGGTAAACCATTCACGGGGCATATCCTTAGGTCGTACACCTTCCTGGATCATGGCATTGGAACGTAACTGGACGATCAAGCCTCGTTTGCTTTTCATGTCCTTGCGGAGCTTAAGCATGTTGTAGGCATCGTTGCCTATTCCTCCCATCTGCATGGGTATGCCGTTGGTCAGGATCAGTATCAGATCTATGATGATGAATATAACTACGAATTCATGCATGAACGGATGCATGTGGCACCATAGCAACGGGAGCATAGCCAGTAGCACGAGCGTATTGGCCACTATACCTCCCATGTTATACCATGCCACGGGGATCTTTTCCAATGGGAGGTCGGGCGGTGATAGCAGACACTGACCGCCGGTACCTGCCACGGCAAAGCGTTTGATCCTCATTCGCTCTTTGGAGCGTATGAGTGTGAAGTTGAAAAGGCGAAATGACACAAAGCGATATCCTGTCAGCAAACCGCAGACAAGATGCCCCGCCTCATGTATGGTTATGAGCAGGAATAATGAGACGAGCAAGCTTGCCATGCCTACCGATGCGGCAATGATCCCTTTGCTGACATTAAGGTTTCCCAGTTTGGAAATGAATTCGTCAAAGGTGATGTCCGTGAACAGGAGTATGGCGAGTGTGCTCAGGAGCAATCCTATGGTTGCGCCTATGGCGAATCCGGCAAGGATCTTGAGTATGGTTCTGAAAACGCTCATTTGCCGTTGTTTCGAGGAAGTTTTGAATATTTTCGTATACCGCGGAGATAGTATGCCGTGAGTATGTTGGTGCGCGACATGGGGAGATGAAGCAGGTTTCTGTCCGGATGCGACGTGTATTTTTGCCTCATTGTACGGAAATCCTTGTGTGCCCGTAGTATGGCGTTGGCATTTGCAAGGTCAAATGTAATCATGAATTTCATCCATGCCAGTGTGTCAAGCAGACGGCGGCGCAGCAGCGTGAGGCGCACGTCGGATTCCGGCAGGTTCTTGTGCAGCAGCAGAAGGTTGTTGCGGAAGTTGAGGTATGTCTTCCGCGGATCGGATGCCGGGAGGCTTCCCCCTCCGAGGTGGTAGACGCGTGAGGCCGGTATGGCGGCTATCTCGTATCCGGCCAATCGTATGCGCCAGCAAAGGTCTATCTCCTCCATGTGTGCGAAGAAATCCTTGTCAAGTCCTCCGACCCGCTTATAAAGTTCGGTGCGGATCATGAGCGCGGCTCCGGTAGCCCAGAATATTGGGACGGGTGTGTCATACTGTCCGCGATCGGTTTCCACCGATCCGAATATGCGTCCTCGGCAGTAGGGATAGCCGTTGCGGTCAAGGAAGCCTCCCGAAGCGCCGGCATATTCAAATTTTACGGATTCCTTCTGGCTGAGTATCTTGGGTTGGCACGCTCCGAGTTCCGGATTTTCGTCCATGGCATCCACAAGCGGTTCGAGCCATCCGCGTGGAACGGATACGTCGGAGTTGAGCAACACAGTATACTCGTGGCTTGTCATGGAGATAGCGCGGTTGTATCCTTCGGCGAATCCGAGATTCTCCTTGAAGGGGATCACTCTTACGGTGGGGAATTTCTCTTTCAGCAGTTGCAATGAGCCGTCGGTGCTTCCGTTGTCGGCGACGATTATCTCGGCAAGCCCCTCTGTGGTGTTGTCCACCACGGAGGGGAGAAATTCCTCAAGGAGTTTGGCTCCGTTCCAGTTGAGTATTATTACAGCGACCAAGGGAATAAAATTTATTAGATGTTAGCGCATTGGGGATCCGGCATAATGGTTCGAAGCCTGCTTTCAGGCATTGAGGTAAGAAGGAACAACATTGTCTGCTTGCTTTTATTCTCCTGCTCTTACTTCTTCTGCTCTATTCTCCACCGATTGTGCGACCATAGCCATATGGAGGGATTGCGGCGGATGGTGCGTGAGAGCATGGCGGCATAGCGATCGGTGAGGGCGAAATCAGGGAGTTCACGCGGTTGTTCGGTGATCAGCTTTATGTCTATGTGATAATGCCCTCGTGATCTCTTGTGCATGTCAAAGTAGACCACGGCGGCATCCAGTCGTCGTGCCACGGTTTCCGTGCCGGTTATGAAAGGTGTGGCATGGCTGAGGAAATTGACAATGTGCCCTTCGTCACCGTGGCTGAGCTTTTGGTCGCTCATGAAACCGGTGATTGTAGGTATCTCCATGCGCTTGTAGCGCATCAGGTCAAGGAAAGCCACTTTCTTTTTCAGCGAGACTGAGCCGAAACGGCTTCGGAGGCTCAGCATTAGCTTATCCATTAGTTTGTTGCGTAGCGGACGGTAGATCTGGCAGAATTCAGCTTCCTTTCTGTCTTGGTTGAGATTGCTCCATAGTGTTATGGAAGGCACCCATTCCCAGTTGCCGCAATGTGAGAAATATGCCACTATGGGTCTTCCTTCCGACAGTATGCGATCCACGGTTTCCATGCCGCTGAATGTCATTCGGCGCTTCATCTCCTTGTCGGATATGTGCAGGAGTTTTATGGTCTCGAATATATAATCGGTGAAGTTGCGGTAGAAACGGCGACGTATGCTCCGGATCTCTCTCTCTGACGCGTCAGGAAAGGAATCCTGCAGATTGCATGTGACAATCTGTATGCGATACCGCATCACATGGCAGACGATGAGAAAAATAAAATCGCTGAGGCCGTATAGCATCCACATGGGGAGACACGCCATAGCAGTCAAAGACCATTTTACAAGCCTGTATGCCATTGTATTTTCTGTTTCGGCCATGATGTTGTTAGCTTGTTGGTAAGGGCGATATTCCCCCACGCATATGGCAGTCGCCTATTTCGGTCGGCAGCAGTTCGAGAAGACGCACTCCCACGATTGTGTTGTCAAGTTCGGGTGAGGCTTCCACGCTTACCTTAAGGTAGTTGTCTGTAAAGCCGCTCATCGGCGTGCCGGGCTTGCCATGTTCGAGCAGTACGGGACGTACCGTGCCGATGAACTGCGATGCGAATGTCCGCATTTTCTCTTCAGAAATGCGCAGCATTTCGTTTACCCGGTGGTGTTTTTCTTCCTGGCTGACGGTGTGTCGTATGTCAAGGGCCTTGGTGCCGGGACGTTCCGAGTAGGGGAAGATGTGTAGGCGTGTCACAGGCAGGTTCCGTATGAATTCCCGGGATTTGGCAAACTCTTTCTCCGTTTCTCCACGTGCTCCGGCTATGAGGTCTACACCGATGAATGCGTGGGGGATCAGTTCCTTTATGCGCTCTATCTTATGGCGGAAAAGCGCAGTGTCGTAGTGGCGGTGCATGAGACGGAGCACTTCGTCGGAACCACTCTGGAGAGGTATGTGGAAATGTGGCATGAACCGGTGCGAGGCTGCACAAAATTCAATGATTTCATCGGTGAGGAGATTGGGTTCGATGGATGATATGCGGTAGCGCTCTATCCCGTCTACCTTGTCCAGTTCGCGAATCAGATCAAGGAAAGTCTCGTTACCTTTTACAAGGACATGCGTGCCGTCGGCGGATCGGCTTTCAACCCGCTTGCCGAAGTCGCCGATGTTCACTCCGGTGATCACTATCTCTTTGCCTCCTGCAGCGGCTACCTCGCGTGCCTGGGCAACCATCCGGACTACTGTGCCGGATCGGCTGCGGCCGCGTGCGGCAGGTATGGTGCAGTAAGTGCACCAATAGTCGCATCCGTCCTGCACCTTGAGGAAATAGCGGGTACGGTCTCCGCGTGAGCATGAGGGGGTGAATGTGTTTATGTCGGCTGCGGGGTGCACATAGCTTCTTGGCTGCCTTGATGCGAGCCACTCATGGAGAAATGCGGTTAGTTCCCCTTTCCTGTCGTTTCCGGCCACTACTGCCACTCCCTCCAGGGAGGCTACCTCCTCTGATTTCAGCTGGGCATAGCAACCGGTAACGAGTATGTCGGCGTGCGGATAGCGGCGATGGAAGGAACGGATGGTCTGGCGGCATTTCTTGTCGGCAAGTTCGGTGACACTGCATGTGTTTATCACGATTATGTCGGGTTGTTCCCCTCCGCTGACACGGGTTATTCCCGCGTCGGCGAATGCCTTTGCAACCGTGGATGTCTCCGCGAAGTTGAGCTTGCATCCGAAGGTGTGGTAAAGCGCCTTTAGTGTGCCGAATGTCCCTTTGTCTATCAAAGCAAATGCGTTAAGTGTTTCAAATCATGAAATGTATGAATCCTTGAAGCCGAGGAAATACAGTACCCCGTCAATGCCTATTGTGGAGATCGACTGTTTGGCCGTGGCCTTTACTTTCGGTTTGGCATGGAAAGCGACCCCGAGACCTGCGGTGGAGAGCATGGGGAGGTCGTTGGCACCGTCGCCAACCGCTATGGTCTGTGCGATGTTCACATTCTCTACCTGTGCGATCAGTTTGAGCAGCTCGGCCTTCCGTTTGCCGTCTACGATCTCGCCCACATAATTGCCTGTCAGCTTTCCGTCGGCCACCTCGAGTTCGTTGGCATACACGTAGTCGAATCCGAATTTGCGTTTGAGGTACTCTCCGAAGAAGGTGAATCCTCCGGATAATATGGCCGTCTTGTATCCTGCGCGTTTGAGGACTTCCATCATGCGTCCAACGCCTTCGGTAACCGGGAGCTCGCGTGCGATCTCCTCCATGACCTCCACGTCAAGCCCTTTCAGGAGTGCCACGCGCTCACGGAAGCTCTCGTTGAAGTCTATCTCTCCGCGCATGGCACGCTCGGTGATGGCCTTTACCTGATCGCCCACGCCGGCACGCTCTGCAAGCTGGTCTATGCATTCTGCCTGGATGAGCGTGGAGTCCATGTCGAAACATATGAGGCGGCGGCAGCGGCGGTACATGTTGTCCTCCTGGAGTGATATGTCGAATCCCTCCTCCGAGGAGATCTGTATGAACCGGCTCTGCATCTCTTCGCGGTCGCGGGGGGTACCGCGCACTGAAAATTCTATACATGCCTTGGTCTGCGGCTGCTCGCTCTTATCGAGCGGCGGCCGTCCCGTAAGGCGCTGGATGGCATCTATGTTGAGACCTTGGTCTGCCACCACTTCCGATACCATGGCGATGTTACGTGCGGACAGGCTGCGTCCCAACAGGGTTATTATCCACCTGTTTTTCCCTTGACGTTTTACCCATGCCTGATATTCCTCTACAGTGGTCGGTGAGAAGCGTATTTTTACTCCGAGATCGTATGCCTTGAACAGCAGATCCTTCAGTATGTCTCCTGATACGTCGCTGGTAGTGCGGAACAGTATGCCGAGCGACAGGTTGTGATGTATGTCGGCCTGTCCTATGTCAAGTATGTCGGCATCGTATCGTGCCAGAATGGAAGTCAGTGCAGATGTCACACCGGGACGATCCTGTCCGTTGATTGTTATGAGTATTATCTCGAGGTTGCCGTCCAGTGATTCGGTTTCCATGTTTGTCTCGAAATGTGATGAAATAGATTATTTTAACTTGATCTTGTCTCCGGGTTTTATCTTGCTCCCGTCTATGCCGTTGATGCGCTGCAGTTCCTTGACGGTCATGCCATGTTTCTGTGCGATCTTATACAGGCTTTCCCCCTTGCGCACAGTGTGGGTGCGGGGTGTGCTTTTTTTAGTGGATGGTTCGGCTTTTTTCTTTTGCGCCGATTTTTCGGTTGCAGCAGCTTTTTTGCTCTCGCTGGCTTCCTGCTTGGCCTTTGAGTTGCTGAAAGTGTCGGCGACTTTTGTGTTTACGGTTGCCGTGCTGTCTGTCTGTGCTTCATCCGCGATTGGTGCGGTTTCAACGGGGCTTTCTGGTGCCGCAGGGATGTCAACTGAGGCGCTGTCGGTAGGATTGTGGGCGGTATTGGAGGAGACGGAGGTCTCAGGTGTATCCACCGGTGCCTCTTCCGTAATCACGGCATTGTCTATTACTGCATCGTCGTTGCGCACCAGCAGTTCATCTACCTCCTCTTCGGCAGGTTGCACTTCATACGGGCGGAATTCCTCCTTGGTTGTGACGATCTTCAATGATTGTCCTCGTTTTGGACGTGAGACGTTCTTGTTCGCACGTTTTATGGTCGCGACTGTCACTCCATATTTCTTTGCTATGGAGGATAGTGTCTCGTTGCGTTTCACCTTGTGGTACTTCACATCCTCCACTGTGACCCATTCCCCTTCAACTCCGTTTACGGTTGCCGTGCGTGGCTCAAGGCCGGTGGCCGGTTCCACAACGTCGCGACGCGCATAAAGGGAGGCGTCGCGTGCTGCGATGGATTTCTCGCTGATTATATATGAATATACCTGGTTTGCGGGAAGCACGAGCGAATAGGGGCGTATGTCTCCCGGGATCTCCTGCTTGCGGTATTGCGGGTTTAGGATCTTCAGCTCCTCTACAGGAATTTGTAGCACATCAGCTATCTGCTTGAAATTCACCCTGTGGTGCACATGCACGGAGTCGGTCACGATAGGGCGTTTGGCCAGTGCTGGAGAGATGTTGTGCTTGTTGTAATGGTTCATCACGTAGGTGGCGGCGATGAAGCATGGCACGTATCCGCGGGTCTCGCGAGGGAGATAGGGGTAGATCGCCCAAAAGTCGCGGCGTGTGCTGTCTGTGTCGGCTCCGGCACGTCGGAGTGCCTTGTTTACGTTGCCGGGGCCGCAGTTGTATGCGGCTATGGCAAGTGACCAGTCGTTGTATATGTCGTGGAGCTGTCTGAGGTACTTGGTGGCTGCCGCGGATGATGCGACAGGATCGCGACGCTCGTCTACGAGGGTGTTCACCTCCAGTCCAAGCCCCCTTGCCGTTGCAAGCATGATCTGCCAGAGACCTGTGGCTCCTGCGCGGCTTACGGCATCTGGGTTCAGGGCGGACTCTATGATTGGGAGGTATTTCAGCTCTATCGGCAATCCTTCCCTTTCGAGCGCTTCCTCGAATATGGGCATGTAATAGAGGCTCATGCCGAGCATGCTTTCCACCAGGGATCGCTTCTTCCCGGTGTACATGTCGATGTATGTGCGTACCACGGAGTTGAAGGGCATCTCTATGACGGTGGGGATGCTTTTAAGGCGCTTTATGATCTCTTCGTCGGACGTGGTGACATCGGGACGCATGTCGGCCTCCTTGTCAAGGGCTGTATAGTTTTGCAGATACCAGTTCTGCATCATTTCGTTCACGTCGGTCTCCACGCTTTCCGGAAATATGATCGTGGAGTCATTGCAGTGCTCTGCTACCGAGAGTATCGACGGCTTTGCGTTCAGGGATGCGGCCGAGCAGGCAATGCAAAGTGTCAGTAGATATTTCAGGGAAAAGTTCATTGTTCAAATTAGAAGTTAAACGCCCATACGAGGCCTACGGACGGTTTTACGTTCCTGCCGTCCTGCATGAGGGTGGGGGATACGTCCATGGTAAGGTCGGGGGTTATGTCGAAATGGGAGAGTGAGGCATCCACATATGCGTCGACCATGGCGATCAGGTATACTCCGATCATGCAGATTATGCAGAGGTCGCGGTTGCGTCTGAAATAGTTCTTGCGGGAACGGATCACGTTCTGGAGCCAGGATTTGTCAAGGTTCTCCTCCTTTACGTTGGGTGCGAACAGATCCATATAGCTTTTGGTGTCGGGGTCGTTGTCCAGCAGGTCGGCGTATGCCTTGGTGTAGTCGCGCAACATTCCGTTGTTCCAGCTTGTGGCATATGCCAGGCCGAGGTAGCCTCCCACGACGATGGGGAGTTTCCAATACCTGCGGTTGTAGACCTGTCCCAGGCCTGGAAACAGTGCGGCGAACCATACGGCCTTGGTGGGATCGGGTGAGAACTCCACGGCACGCGGCACCCATTCGTCAGGTTTCTTCTTGGAGGCCATTGCCAGCGAGTCTGCCAGAAGCATTTCCCCGGCGGTGAGGGTGGTGGAATCGCTTTCATTGAAGATGCCTGTCATGTCGGGGTATTCCTCCTCTATCTGACGGCGGTTGAGGTCTATTGCTACCGTATCTACCGGGGTGGCTTCAAGGTGTCCGTCCTTCTGTTCTATCTCGTCCTCCACTACTTCGGCAGGGCGTGTCACAGGCTCGCCTATTGAGATGGAGTCGGGGAGTTCCTGAGCCGGATCAGCCTTGGCCGTGATGTTTTTTTTCACGGGATGTGACACCGGGCGGTTGCGTGTGGCATCTGGTGGCGTCTGGCCGGGAGACTGTGCAGACGCTGTGATCTCGGCATAAGTATCTATCGGGCATGCCGACACAAGCAGTGCCACGGCCAGGGCGGCAGTGACAGAGCGCTTGCATTGCTCCTTGAAGGAGCAAAACCAACGTTTGCCTATCGTATTTCTCATATATGGCGGTTCTCCCGGCAGGGAGATTCTTTTTCGTTTGGTAACCAATGGCAAAATTAGCGAAAAAAAGGCGTATTTTACCTGTCCGAAAGGATGAAAAATGCTAAATTTGCATAACAGTTTGATTTTTCACATTATATTATTTTACCTGCAGCAATGACGGATTGTCCAGATTGCTGTGTTTAATACCTTGATTAGCAAAATGAAGAAGGTTTATGCTCTTGCTATGGGGGCGCTTCTGAGCAGCTCGGTTTCGGCAAAAGTGACGTTGCCTAAGTTTATTACCGACAATATGGTTCTCCAACAAAATGCCACCCTGACCCTTCCGGGACACGCCATCCCCGGTGCTAAGGTAACGGTTAAGACGGACTGGCTTGACAAAGAACTGACAACGAAAGCCGCCGCTGACGGATCGTTCAGGATTTCCGTTCCCACTCCTGCCGCCGGAGGCCCTTTTACAATGATCATATCCGATGGCGACAAGGCCGGAGACACGATACTTTCAAACCTGCTTTCCGGGGAGGTATGGCTCTGCTCCGGACAATCGAACATGGAGTTTACGGTAGGCAATGTAAACTGGGGAGCATACCTGATGGATCGCGACGAGGTGGTGGCCACGGCGCAACATCCCGACATTCGTCTGCTTCGTATGAAGAAGAAAACCAGTTTCAAGCCTATGGATGATGCAGAGGTTGAATTTGGCGGATGGGTGGAAGCCTCCCCGGCGACAATGAACTTTTCTGCCATCGGGTATCTGTTCGCGCTTCAGATGCAGAAGGAGCTTGGGGTACCGGTGGGTATCATGGAAGCAAGCTGGGGTGGTACTCCCGCTGAGGCTTGGACTGCTTATGAGGCATTGAAAGGTGTCGCCGGTTTCGAGGGGGAACTCGCTACGATGGACAAGGCCGGTTTCGACGGCTCAAAGATGGATGCCGTGCATCAGGAGAATATGAAGAACTGGTTTTCCGCTCTTGACAAAGCCGGACACACTTTTGATGTAGCTAATATGCAGAGTGGCAACGGTTGGGGAAAGATGCCGTTGCCCGAACAGTGGGAGAAGACCGTGCTTCCGGATTTCGACGGAGTGGTATGGATCCAGCGTGAACTTGAACTGCCGGCAAATGCCGCCGGTCAGCCTCTTGAGCTGGCTGTGGGCATCGTGGACGACCTTGACGACACATATTTTAATGGCACAAGGGTAGGCGGCTATGAGGATCCACGCGCACAGAGGACTTACACTGTGCCCGGCGATCTCGTTAAGGCAGGAAAGAATGTGATAACCGTGAGGATCGTGGATTTCATGGGTGAAGGGGGCATTATGCCGGGATCGGTAATGCAGGCAAAGGTGGGAGGAGAAACGTATCCTCTTACAGGCGAATGGAATTACATGGCCGATGCAACGGCAGACAAGTTGCCGCAACGGCCGTCGGCTCCGTCAGGCCCCAATTATCCGACCGTGCTTTACAATGCTATGTTGCATCCTCTTAAGGGTATACCTTTCAAGGGTGTGCTGTGGTATCAGGGATGTGCCAACGTAGGGCGCGACAAGCAGTATGAGACGCTGTTCAAGACGCTTATCAACAATTGGCGTGAGACTTTCGACAATCCGGAGATGCCGTTCTATTTCGTGCAGTTGGCCGGTTTCCAGGCTCAGAAGAACGTGCAGCCCGACTCGCAATGGGCGCTTTTGCGCAACAGTCAGGCCAAGGCTCTTGAGCTTCCCAATACAGGCATGGCTGTAGCCATAGACCTTGGCAATCCCGTTGACATCCATCCGGCAAACAAGCAGGAGGTGGCGCGTCGTCTCGGTTTGATAGCGCTCAACCGCGATTATGGCCGTAAGGATCTGGTCTATGAGGCTCCGGCGCTTGTGTCCTCCAAGGCGGACGGCAACAGGATGGTGCTTAAGTTCAACGAAGTCCTAAAGCCAACTTCCAGTGCCCTGACAGGTTTCATAATAGGTGACAAGGATGGGAATTTCGCTTATGCGAACGCCCGTCTGGAAGGTGGTGACACGGTGGTGTTGACTTCTCCGCTTGTGACTAAACCGACCGTAGCCCGTTATGATTGGGCTGACTATCCCGGAGGAAATCTATATGGCTCCACCGGACTGCCGGTAGCTCCGTTTGCTACCGACAAGTGATTTTGCGGTCTATTATACTGTAAATGACCAGCCCCCGAAAAACTCTCAGCTTTTCGGGGTCTGGTCATTCGGTTGTAATGCAATTGGTTGTGTCGGAGCGGGATTACTGGCGGCCTGAAACTGTTGCTTCACGGGAGATCTTGCTCACGAGGCCTTGAAGGACTTTCCCCGGGCCGAGTTCCACGAATTCCGTTGCGCCGTCGGCTACCATGTTCTGCACGGTTTGTGTCCAACGCACCGGAGCGGTGAGCTGTGCCACGAGGTTGGCTTTGATTTCGGCGGGATCGGTGTGGGGACGTGCGTCAACGTTCTGGTATACGGGGCATACCGGGGTATGGATCTCCGTTGCTTCGATGGCTGATGCGAGTTCGGCACGCGCCGGTTCCATAAGAGGGGAGTGGAATGCGCCTCCTACTTTCAGGGGCAATGCACGTTTGGCACCGGCTGCCTTGGCAGCCTCGCATGCGGCTGTGATGGCTTCAACTTCACCTGAGATCACGATCTGGCCGGGGCAGTTGTAGTTGGCTGCGACTACCACACCGGGGATCGATGCACATATCTCTTCCACCTTCTCGTCGGGAAGCGCTATTATGGCGGCCATTGTGGACGGTTTCAGTTCGCAAGCCTTCTGCATGGCTTGCGCGCGGGCGCTTACCAGACGCAGGCCGTCTTCGAAGCTCAGCGCGCCGGCTGCTGTCAAGGCAGAGAATTCACCGAGTGAATGACCTGCCACCATTTCCGGTTTGAAGTCGTCGCCAAGGGTCTTGGCAAGGATTACGGAATGGAGGAAAACCGCAGGCTGTGTCACTTTGGTCTGTTTCAGGTCGTCTTCCGTGCCCTCGAACATGAGGTCGGTGATGCGGAAACCGAGAATTTCATTGGCCTTCTCGAAAAACTCACGGGCTTTGGGGTCGTTTTCGTAGAGGTCTTTACCCATGCCTACGAACTGTGCTCCCTGTCCGGGAAATACGAATGCTTTCATAAAAGTATGTAAACGTTGAAATGTTTCTTTGCCTTGAGCGCTGGCTGCACGGAATGTAGCGAATCCCAGGCGCTCTTTCCAAATCGGCTGCAAAGGTACTAAAAACCGCCGAATTATGGAAGCGTGCCGGGCGGCCGAGCAGTGTCGGATGGGAGTTTTTCGGAGCGAATACCGCTGATTGATAACGATGTGGCAGTTATGCGATTATATGGTAATGGAGGGGACGGCTCCAGAGAAATGTGTTTTACAGCAGGTTTTTGGTCAAAAAAATCATAAAAAAGATTTGGAGGATTGAAAATTAGTCGTACCTTTGCAACGTTTTTGAAGCACAAAAAAATATTGTTTTATTATTTAATCTGAACGAAAATGAAAAAGTTATTCCTTTCTTTCGCTGTTATCGCAGGTTTCTCTATGATCTCTTGCGGCAACAAGGCTGAGAACGCTGCTGCTGAAGCAGAAGCTGTAGACTCTGTAGAAGTTGTTGAGGCTGCTGTAGAAGAAGTTGCCGCTGTTGACACCGTTGCCGGCGATACAGTTGTTGCTGTTGCAGCTGAGGAAGTTGCAGCTCCCGTTGCTGAATAATCAGCACGCACTTACAGCACAAAAAAAGATTTAACAGCACAATAAAACGACCCTTCCGGCAATTGCCGGAAGGGTCGTTTTATTGTGTGAATATAAGTTATGTGGTGTTTTGTATGCGTTCAACAATTCCCGATTTCACAATGTTTCCTATATGAATGTCCGACCAACCAAGGATGTCGAAAACTTTTTCGGGCTTAATTGGGGCAAGTTATTGCCCTTCCGGCAAAATTTCGTATCTTTGCACCTTGATAGCTGTGCCTTTCCACGTGCGGCTACGAAATAAGATATTACCGCTTCAGAACATGAGACAATTAAAGATTTCAAAATCTATTACAAACCGCGAAAGCGCATCGCTTGACAAGTATCTGCAGGAAATAGGTCGTGAGGATCTGATCACCGTAGAACAGGAGGTGGAACTTGCCCAGCGCATAAGGGAGGGTGATCAGGCCGCTCTCGAAAAACTGACAAGGGCAAACCTGCGTTTCGTGGTGTCTGTAGCAAAGCAGTATCAGAACCAAGGGCTAAGCCTCCCCGACTTGATCAACGAGGGGAACCTCGGCCTTATCAAGGCTGCCCAGAAGTTTGACGAGACGCGTGGTTTCAAGTTCATCTCCTATGCTGTGTGGTGGATCCGCCAGAGCATCCTTCAGGCTCTTGCGGAGCAGTCGCGTATAGTGCGTCTTCCCCTTAATCAGGTAGGTTCGCTCAACAAGATCTCCAAGGCTCTCTCGAAGTTCGAGCAGGAGAACGAGCGCCGTCCTTCCCCCGAGGAGCTTGCCGAGACGCTTGAGGTGCCTGTTGAGAAGATTGCTGATACGCTTAAGGTATCGGGTCGCCACATATCGGTTGACGCTCCTTTCGTGGAGGGTGAGGACAACTCCCTGCTGGATGTGCTCACAAACGACGACAGTCCCATGGCTGACGCCACTCTTACCCAGGAGTCGCTCTCGAAGGAGGTGGATCGCGCCTTGCACCAATTGCACGAGCGTGAACGCGAGATTCTGAAAATGTTCTTCGGCATAGGATGTCAGGAAATGACGCTCGAGGAGATCGGTGCCAAGTTCGACCTCACCCGCGAGCGTGTGCGCCAGATCAAAGAGAAGGCCATCCGCCGTCTGAAAGGGCAGAAATCGCGCTTGCTAAAGACATATCTCGGCCAGTAACACCTGGTGTCCTTAGGAAATTTTTTACATTCTGGAAATTGTATTGTGGCGGCTGCTGAATCCATGCGTGGTTCAGCGGTCGTCTTTTTTGCCGGAAACCGGGTGTTCTAGCGGGCTTGTGCGGTCTTTAGTTGCGGTTGCGGTTCTTTCCTGTTTCTTTCTTGAGCGGATGTCCTTATTGTGTGTGCGTGTCGGCGTTTCAAAGTTCGGATCCATGACATTCGGGATAGAATCTGGCTCGTGTTGTATGCGTATGGTGTCCGAGGCCGACAGTTGTCCGGCGAGTGAAGGTTTTTCGGGGTAGTTGCTGCCGGTTTGCATTCGTTTGTCGGAATACATTATCGCGAGGATCGCCAGAAGTAATAGTGTAAGGACAGTCAGTCCCAGTTTTTCACGGTGTGTCATTGCCTGTGGTCTTGTGGGATGGGGTGGTATTACCAGAGGTCGAAACGGAATCCGGCTGATATTTCCATCGAAAGGTTGCTTGCTATGAGTGAATGTTCCTTGTCATAGATCATGTCGGAGTCTGCGCGTCCCACTATTCCGAAGAACCATTTGCGTTTGAGGTTGTATACCAGCGATGCTCTCATCTGGCCGCTGAGGAAAAACGAGTTCCCGTTCTCGCCCGGTATGTTTATGTATCCTTTGCGCAGTCCAACTACGGGGGCGGCCGAAACACCTAAAGTCCATCCGGGGTGAAACACCCAGTTGTAAGCGTATCCTACTTTCAGGCCGTAGTTCTTGTTGCGGACGCTGTAATGCTGATCCCATGCTTCGGGGAGGCGCGGTTGCTCGTCGACGTTCAGTTCCGAGAAGTCAAAGTTGAACTGTTGTCCCGAAAATTGGAGCCCGGCATATACGGTTCCGGAACTGCGCATCTGTATTTTGCTGTAATAGAATGCGGCACCTTGCGAATAATGCTTGTGGTTGAAAAAATAGTAGAGGGAAATGGCCCATGAGTTGGTGTCTATTCCCCGGAAGTCGATATGTGTGTGCCTGGTTTCTCCCGGAGGCCCCATGCGCACTATCGTAGTGCCTATATTGTTGGTGTTGAAGGAGTATTCCGCAGCGAACAACGAGCAGTTGAACTGTGCATTGAACCGCTTTCTTGCCTCGGAACTTCCTCCGAAATATTTGCTGATGTTCATATCGTATCCTACGCTTACGGCCATGTATGACAGGTAGAAACCGGCTGTGGTCGAGGGACGCGAAAGCATCGCCATGCGATAGCCGTCCGTGGCGAACTTGAAGTCGTAGACATCTACCCAGCTGTCCCCCTTGAGTTTTATGTTCCACCGTTTGCCCGATCCCTGCACATAGGTGGAGTCGTAGGAGTTGAAGAATTTATCGCCCCAACGGTACACGTTCACGCAGAACCTCGGAAATTTGCCCCATTCTGCTATGGAGTCGAGGGCGAATGAGATTGCGCCAGCCTTCGGCGCGAGAATGGATCCCCACATGAATAACAGTGTCAATGCCAGTCCCCGCAGCAGGGTGCCGGTGTCGTGTCTGCGCTTCTCTGTGGCTTTTTTGCGTGTCACCTTGGTGCGTTGCGTTTTTATTCGTTGGGGATTTTTTTGAAACGTGCAAAATTACTCAATTTACGTGTAACCACCAAACAGGCGGCTCCGTCAGCGCTACCAAAGCATGCTGACGGAGCCGTAATGTTATTGATATGTCGTGGATGGTTATTTCACGGCGAGCTTGCGGGAAACGGTGCCGGCGTCGGTCGTTACAGCCATCACGTAGATGCCACCGGCAAGCGATGCAGCGTCAAGCTCCATGGTGTCGCCTTCCGTGGAGGTGCTCATAACCTTTGCTCCCTGGAGGTTGTATACGTCCACGCTCATCCCTTCCGCACCTACGTAGCATACCTCATAGAGGCGGTTTCCGAGAGCGCTTACCAACAGGTTCTTCTCGGTGTCGTCGGCGCTGACTCCTTCGATGGAGGCGCTCAGGCGGATAGCTTCCTTGAGGCCTGCGACCGGATCGATCTTACCGTTGCCCCAGCGACGACGCTTTAGCACGTCATTGGTGTTGGTGTAGTTGTCTTGCTTTGCGGTCTCTGTCATTATTCTTATGCAGTCCTCGGAGCTCATCTGAGGCCATGCCTGAAGCCAAAGGGCTACAGTGCCGGCTACGAAGGGACTTGACATTGATGTGCCCTGCATGGGGTAATACGGGCTTATGCGGGAGAAGGAATTGGAAATGGCTGGGATTGCCTCTTTGCTGTAGGCATCGGCATATTCAGTAGAGTAACGACTTACGGCAGAGACAATCTGTGCGCCAGGCGCGCAAATCAGCGGGAGGCTTCGTCCGTCAGAAGTTGTGCCGTAGGATGAGAAGTCGGCAATGTCGTTGCGTGTTCCGTTGCCGGCATATGATCCGTTTCCGATGAACTGTACAGAGTTTGAACGACTTACGTATGCCCCTACAGAGATGACTTTTTTGCCGGTAGCCATTTCATTTATTGATCCGTCCGGTGTGCCCAATGCATATCCTGTAACTCCTTCATTTGTGAATTGGGCATAGTCCTGGCTGTAGTATCCGAGACCAAGGGCGCTTACGTAGCCGTTGACGGAATTGCCTTGTTGCCCTTTTATATTCACTCCAAACAATACGCTACCGCTTGAAGTAGCTTGTAGCGAGTTTTGCATGCGCACATAGTATCTGCCTGTGTTCGGGTCTATGTTCGATGATACATATACTTGTGCACCGGCTGCGAAGTAAGTCTTGAGACCCGGGCAATTGCTGCTGTTCCATGTGAAGGTTCGGCCTTCCATGTTGTTTATCGTCCGTTTTTCGATTATTTTGCCGGTGGCTTTGTTGTACAGGACAAGGTCAAGTGCGAAGGGCTCGTCATTGTTTGCCCAGAATTCCGCATTGTAAAGGAGGGCTGCTCCCGGGGCGGTCGTGGGTGAAATGAATGTGTTGAGGGTCGTTGAGCGTCCGGTGAAGTTTTTCTGAACTGCGATGTTGTGATCCCCCTCGTTGCCGGCTGAGATGCATATGATGGCGTCTTCGGCAAGGCGGTCAAGTGTCTTTGATGTGGCTGAGTTCGGATCGTGCGGCCCTACGTTGCTACCAAGCGAAAGGTTTACTACGGCAGGTTTGCCCATTCCTTTGGCGTGTTTTACAACCTGGTCTACGCCTCGTAGGATTTCTTCGTCATAAAAATCTCCGCATCCTACTATTATGTCTGCTTCGGGGGCTACTCCGTAATATGGGATCTCTCCGTTCTGTACACCGTTTTTGCCTTGCTGTGTGAAGCGTCCTTCCACGCCCCGTGAACCGGCTATGATACCAAGAACATGTGTTCCGTGTGTTGCGGTGTTGTCTTCAGTGTCGAAAGCTGAAATTGCTTCCGGGGTAGTGTAGGCTTCGTCTTTTTTCCCGTCGCGTGTCACAAACACCGCATTTACGCGGCTTGAGCCGTCAGAGTTGCGAAAAGCGGCATGATTGGGGTCGAGGCCGCTGTCGAACAGTCCTACGACAACTCCCTTGCCGGTGTATGATACGTTGTTGATTCCTTCAGCAGAGCCGGAGTGGAGGTCGTCCACACCGGTGTTCTCGCGTGCTATGTCCATGTACACACGGTTCTTGTTGCCGAACTCCACAGATTTCACGGCATCAAGCGCTGCCAGTTCCTCGGCACGGCTCAAGGGTAGGCCTACGATGAGGATGTCACCGAAGTCGCTGTATATCTCGGCTCCTATTTCCTCCACGGCTTCGCGTGATGCGCCCTCATTGAGGGTTACGATCATTGATTTTATAATGTCCTTGGCCGGAGCCTTTCTTCCGGAATTCTGTGTGAGATAGGAGTCAAGCATCAGACGGCCGGCGCCGTTGATCTTTGACTGCGCGAAAACGCTCCCGCATGCCGCAGTTGCGAGCAATCCGAAAACAAGTAGATTTCTCTTCATATCTTCTTTATATAATATTGTGTATATGCAGGTGATAGTTTGGTATGGCTGTCGGTCGGGGAAATGTGCAAGCCCGACCGTATTCTTTTTTTGACAGGCTTCTTGGTGTGTTGCTCGTCAATTTGCAAAGATAGGAAATCTATTTTGATCATTTCGCCATAATATGGGCTATGTTTGGGCGTTTTGGCACTTTTTAACCATTCTTTTCTTCATGTGCTCCAGATAGGATGGGGAGCCAGGTGTGGAGGGCTTTTGTGAAATATAGGTTGGATGTTGTCTTGGCCACCGGCTATCTTGCTACGAAAAAGTTGTGTGGTTATGGGTAAATCGGGTAAATTTCAACGGATGTTAAATTTATTGGTTGATACTTCGTGAAAATGCAGACGTGTATTTGACGATCTTTAATCTGTGTGTTGCCGGTGGTGAAACTTGATTGGCCAATTGGCACATGTTTGTGATAGTTGTAGCTTAAATATCCTCGTACTGCAGATAATTTTGCAGTGACGAGGTTTCGGTATTGACATTTAACTATTTTTTATCATTGCGCTTCCGCTAGATCTGGCAACCTCGCCGTGTGCTCATAATCAATTGACGTATTGGGCATTCTAAAAGCATGTTGTTGGAATATGTTTTTCAGCATGCACAATCTTTTCGTTAAAAGGCAACAAAAGTTTTGTAGAAGTGTTTATTTTTTTGACATTTTGTCTTATCTTTGCGGAAATGATGTGGCAAAACCGGGAATCGCACGCCCCTGACAGAGGTCTGTGGGGCGCCGCTGTTTCGGCTTTCATTGCGTTTCAGGCGTGAGTCTGGCGGATGCGAGCGGGATCATCCGGATGGCTCGGGGTTGCCTTCATGTGCTGTTTGTAACAATCTTTTGTGTTTGAATCCAATCGTTGAATTATCTAACTCTTTATGTTTAATTAATTATAGTGTATGAAAAAGCTGTTTCTATTACTGACGGCAGTCCTTATGGCTGTGGTTTGTGCGTTGGCTCAGACCCAGAACATATCGGGAACAGTCGTGTCCGCCACTGACGGCGAGCCTCTCCCAGGAGCGACGGTGATGCCGGTAGGGGGTGGACAAGGAACCGCCACCGACATTGACGGTAAGTTCACCCTTACTCTTCCGGCCGATGTGCACAAGGTAGTGGTATCTTATGTGGGAATGGTCTCACAGACCGTGCCTGTGAAAAACGGTATGACTGTTCAACTTTCCGAGCATGAAAATAGCCTCGACGAGGTTATGGTCGTGGCCTACGGTACCGCCAAGAAATCGGCATATACCGGTTCTGCATCAGTGATCAAGGCCGACGAGATCGAAGGCCGCATGGTCACGGACGCCGTTTCGGCTCTTTCCGGTACCATGGCCGGTGTGCAGGTGACACAGGCCAACGGTCAGCCGGGTTCCTCTCCCACGGTTTGTATTCGTGGTATCGGTACCATCTTCGGTAGCGCAACTCCGCTTTATGTAGTTGACGGCATGCCTTTCGACGGCGACATCGCTACTCTCAACACCATGGACATTGAGTCAATGACCGTGCTCAAGGATGCTGCAGCCGCAGCCCTTTACGGCGCACGTGGTGCAAACGGTGTGATACTTATCAATACCAAACGTGGCAAGGTCGGTGAGGCGAAGATCACCCTTGATGCGCGCTGGGGTTCCAACACTCGCCAGATCAAAGGCTACGATGTGATCAAGGACTCCAAGATGTATTATGAGACAGCTTACAGCGCACTGCGCAACGGTTACAAGACCAACGGCTACAACGACTACAACTCGAGCCTTATGGCCAATGCGGCCTTGAATGAGGCTTTCGGCCGCCAGTACAATATATGGAACGTGCCTGCCGGCCAGCTTCTCATCGGTCTCAACGGTAAGCTCAATCCCAATGCGACGCTCGGTCGTGTGACTCCCTCGGGAAACTATATCACTCCCGACGATTGGTATGACGAGACCTTTATCCATGGTCTGCGTCAGGAATACAACCTCAGCGTGACCGGTGGTACGGATCGCTTCAATTTCTACGGAAGCGTAGGCTACCTTAGCGACGAGGGTATCATCAAGGGATCAGGCTACCAGCGTCTTTCGAGCCGCATCGGTGCCGAATACCAGGCAAAGAAATGGTTGAAGCTCGGTACCTCGATCTCTTACAACTATGTGAACATGCAGTCTCCTTCCGGTCAGGAAGCCGGCGAGTCCATTTCATCGGGCAACGCATTCGCCATGATTGACAATATGGCTCCCATCTATCCTATCTATGTGCGCGACGCACGTGGCAACATCATGTATGACCCGAACCTCGGAAAGCCCATATATGATTATGGTGATGGCAAGTTTGCCGACGGCACCTACCGAAACTATATTGCCGGCGGTAACCCCACGTCAGGTTTCATATATGACAAGCAGGAATCACTAATGGATGTGCTTGATGCGAAATGGTATGCTACGATCACTCCGATCGAAAACTTGAACATCACGGGTACAATCGGCTACTTCCTTGACAATACACGTCACCACAGTGTAGACAACCGTTTCTACGGAGCTTTGGTACAGCGTGGCGGTAGGGCTATGCAGCAGCAGAACCGTCTCCGCGGTCTTAACATACAGGCCATAGCCAACTACCGCAAGACATTCGCCGACGTTCATCATACAGCCTACATGGTGGGTTATGAAAGCTACGAGCAGAATACCGAGTCGCTTTTCGGATACGGTTTCAATCTGTATAACCCCAACAGCTGGGCTGTAAGCAATACCCTCAACAACGATCAGCGTCAGACAGGCGGTTCCTCCATGGGATATGCCACACGCGGTATCTTCGGTCGTGTCAATTATGACTATGACAGCAAGTATTTCGCAGAGGTTTCGTATCGTCGTGACGGATCGTCGAAATTCGCACCCGATCACCGCTGGGGTAACTTCTTCTCGTTCTCGCTCGGTTGGGATGCAGCAAAGGAACTTTTCCTGCAGGATGTCACATGGATCGACCTCCTGAAGGTAAAGGCTTCTTACGGTCAGCAGGGTAACGACAACCTCGGCCTTTCCTATGCGCCTTATTATATGGACATATATGCCCTTGAGGGTACGGATGCGTGGGCAGACGGAAACCTTGCACAGAAAGGTAACCCCGACATCACCTGGGAGACCTCGAATGCGTGGAATGCCGGCGTTGATTTCAGCTTCTTCCAGGATCGTCTGTCCGGTAGTGTGGATTACTTCCTGCGTCAGACTTCCGACATGCTCTACAACAAGCCCGTCGCTCCGACCAACGGTTACAGCTCGATACCGATGAACGTAGGTTCTATCCGCAACTCCGGTGTAGAGATCGAGCTTACCGGGCGTCCCATCGTCACACGCGACATAACATGGGAAATCAACTTCAACGGTACCTGGCTCAAGAACCGCATCATCAAGCTTCACCCGGATGTAAAGGGACAGATCATCTCAGGCCTCCGCATACTCCGCGAAGGACAGTCTGTTTACAATTACTATCTACCCGAATATGCAGGTGTGGATCCCGAGAGCGGCGCGGCACTTTACTGGGCGCTTGACGCAAACGGCACGGAGTACAAGACCGACAATTATGACATAGCATATGACACCGACCGCAAGATGACCGGCAACACCATGCCTACCTTCTATGGCGGTTTCGGGACATCGCTTCAGGCTTACGGCGTGGATCTTTCCGTGCAGTTCGGCTTCCAGCTCGGCGGCAAGATGTATGACAGGGGATACGCTCAGCTCATGCACTCCGGAAAAGCCCAGTCGCTCGGTACAAACTGGCATGTTGACGCGCTTAATCAGTGGACACCAGCAAACCGCGACACGGACATTCCTCAGCTCAATTCGCAGAACACCTACGATTTTGGCGACAAGGAGAGCAATTTCTTCCTGGTGAGCAGCAACTATCTCTCGCTCAACAATATCACCGTGGGATATACGTTCCCGTCCAAATGGACAAAGAAACTCTTCCTTGAGACTGTACGCATCTATGGTGCCGCAGACAATGTGGCCATCTGGACAAAGCGCAAGGGTCTTGACCCGCGTACCTCCATGCTCTCAATGAGCAACGGTGCATATTCACTGATGCGTAACATCTCCGGCGGTATCCGCGTGGTATTCTAAACGTCATAAAACGAACCCGGAATTAAGACAAAACAATGAAAAAATCCAAAATATTACTGTCTCTTCTCGCTGCAGGCTCGCTTTTTACTGCTTGCAACGACCTCGACCAGTTGCCTAACGGCTTAGTGGCCACGGAGGAACAGAAGAAAGATGTCGTGGCGCAGAATCCGGAGCTGGTGTCAGCCGCTGCCAACGCCCTTCCCAACCAGCTCATAATGTACTACTCCATTTTCGAGAACCATATTGACTATGGCTTGCAGTCTTCCATGCTTGCGCAGGATTGCCGTGGCATAGACATGTCCTCTGCCGATGTGGGGTACAACTGGTATTCACCCGCCCTTGAGATGTCTGACTTCAACGGACGCTACTTCCTCAATCTCATGTGCTGGTACTACAATTACTATACCATCCGTTCATGCAATACATTGCTTGCCGGTACCGATGCCGATACCGACAATGCGGAGATACTCTATTTCCGTGCACAGGCATATGCTTTCCGTGCATATTGCTATTTCAACCTTGCGCAGATGTATGCGTTCGGCTATGAGAAATTCTATGAGGGCGATATAAATCTCGGTCGTGACCAGTGGCCCGGAAACAATCCCGCCGCCCACTGTGTGCCTATCATAACCGACCAGAATATGGACGAGGCGGCTGCCAACGGTCTTGCACGTGCATCGGTTGCCGATGTATACCGTCAGATCAATGACGACCTCACCATCGCTATAGATCTCCTTGATCGTGCTGAGAAGGAGGGTGTGACCCGTAAGTCAATGAATGCCACTACGCCGAACATCGAACGTACGTTCGTAAATCAGTCTGTGGCATACGCCTTGCGTGCCCGCGCCAATCTTTTCTGCTGCAAATACACGGTAGCTGCTGAAGATGCCACAAAAGCGCTGGAACTTGCCACGGAAGAGGGTCGCGCGGCCCTTTCTATCGAACTTGCCGCCATCCCCGGATTTGATGACATAAACTCTACCGAGGCCAAGAACTTCCTCTGGGGCACGTATGCCGATCCTTCCGAAAGCCGATATACGGCTCTGGTATGCTGGGCTTCGCATTTCACAGGATTCCAGACCAACGGCTATGCCGGTGCGGGTGTCTACCGCTGCGTCAACAAGGCTCTCTACGAGAGCATTCCTACCAGCGACGTCCGCAAGAAATGGTGGCTTGACGGTGCCGGAAATCCGCCTTCGTCGCTTCCCACAAGCTATGCCAACTATATCAAGAGCGGTTACGCTTCCGATGGTAATGAGAAATTCCCTCCGTATGCACAGCTTAAGTTCGGCGCTTTTGAGGATGCACCTTCCACTCAGGGATGTATAGACTTCCCTTGGATGCGCGTTGAGGAATTGTATCTGATAAAGGCCGAGGGTGAGGCCTATACAAGCCTCGCTACAGGTCGTCAGACACTCACCGAGTTCGTCAAGACTTATCGTAATCCCGATTTCAACTGCAATCCTGCCGATTTCAAGGACTTTCAGGACATAGTATGGAATCAGCGCCGCATGGAGCTTTGGGGCGAGGGCATATCTTATGCCGACCTTCAACGTCTCCGGAAACCCATTGACCGTCGTGGTGGAGGTTTCCCGACAAATTTCGTTCTCAATGTCTCTGCTGATGACGTGGTTCGTCTCTATGACATACCTCAGGCCGAGATAGAGCGCAATCCTCTCATTGTTGATGGTACACATGGAGCAATCCAGCCTCGTCCTGTAACCGACATTGATTGATTCCGATTTTCCATTCAAGAATTTATCGTTGAACCGCACCGGGAGCCTGGTGCTCCCGGCACGGTTTTGACAAACAACTACAAAGGAAAAAGACAATATGAAATTCAACAAGATATTTATCGGTCTTGGCGTGGCAGGTTTCGCCCTCGCATCATGCAGCGATGATGTGGAATACACTCCCGCAGACCCTGTAAACACCCCTCCGGTCTATTTCAGCATGGACGATGACAGCCAGGTTGACCTTGAGGAGGATGCGGTTTACTTCCCTATAAAGGTTTACCGCCAGAATGTCTCTGACAACACTCCCGGCCATGTGTCGCTGACACTATCCGCCGAGGACGGCTCTTCTGTGGCAGGTCTTTTCACCATCGGTAAGATCGTGGTGAAGGATGCCGTTGATGAGGCTGCCGGCGAACATAAGATCGCCGATGTGCTTGACGAGGAAAAGCAGCCTACCGGTGAAATGGAGGTGTTTGTTCCTACCGGTGAATTTACTGGTGACAACAATGCCAGTCTTTCGGCTGATGTTACGGTTGATTTTCCTGCAGGCGTTGGTGAATATGACATCGCCCTCTATTTCGGAAACGTAGGAAACCTCACACAGATGCTTAACTATGATTTCGGTGTAGTTGCAGCCGGTGAGGCAAGCCCTTATTTCATAACGAAAGTTGATTACGATGTGGCGTATACCCCTTGGGAGAATATAGACGAAGGGCCGGTAATCCTTCGCGATTTCTGTCTCCTTGCTCCGTCCACTGCCGGCCGCGAGCTTGAGTTCGAGGTTACATGCCAGAAACACCCGATCAAGAAGGACTTCTTCCGTCTGATCCGTCCGTATGCAAATGCCGGTATCGGTACTTATGTACTTGACATGAACGACCCCAACTATCTGTACATAAATGCTGGCAATGCGACAGAGGTTTATTTCTCCGACAAACGTGGCGATTATCTTAAGCAGTATGATACGGGCGTGGTATTCTATACCGATGTGGATGAGACAATCCGTATCGCTTGTGACTATTGCTACAATAAATTGAACGAAGATCTGGTGGTTACCGATGCCCTTAAGATTCCATACGCCAACCTGGCCGGTGCAGGCCGCTATTCCGGTGGCAGGATCTCGTTTGGCAGCAACCTCACGGTGCTTCTTCCCGGGATAGAAGGTTATTGGAAATCCAAAGGATGGACTCTTGTATTCCCGTGGGCTACAAGCGAGTGGGAAGACCTTGGCAAGGGTATGTATACCGATGGTTTCATCACCCAGTGGTATGAGGGAATAAAGAAAATTCCTACTGCTTATCCTGTTGATGTCCAGAGGCATCTTGAGGATGCAGGACGTTACCGCATCATAGCTCCTTATGCATTTGGCGTATGGCCGTCTAATCTTGCAACTCCTTGGGATGTAACATTCGATGTCGTTGTCGATTGCAATGATCCGAACTTCGTTATTCTTGAGGAACAGACTGCATTCGAGGATGCTGACGGCCCCATAAACATCCTTAATGCCGGTTTCGCCTTTACCAACTATTATGGCCCGCAGGGTGAGAACAGGCCGTTTACAAAGGATGAGGTAATTGAAATGGAGCAGAATGATACGTTCGATACTGCTACCGGCACGATTACGTTCGCACATCCGGTGATCAACATCAACGAAGACGGCAAGTATATCTTCCTTGACGAGAAGACCACGCGTTGGAATACTCCGGGCAAGCTTGTTCTCCCGACCGGTGATGAACCACAGGAAGAGGCCAAGTCCGCAGCAGGCGCTGATCCGGCTCAAGTTAGCTACGCTACAATGCGCAAATAAGCCTGAAACCCTCCCTTGAGGGGGATTCATATAGCGCAAGGCGATATGTCGAATTCGACATATCGCCTTGTTTGTGTATGTGTCGGTATACATATGGAGTTCGTATACGCGTGTTTCATCACCGGCAATGGGGTGTGATGAAACAGATAAAGGCGATATGTCGATTTTGACACATCGCCTTTTTCATCATATTGTCGTTTCTAATGGATACAGGTCGGTGATAAACTATAACCGGGAGAACATATCCAGAATATGCTGACAAATGTGGCTGTTCTTGATCTTTCCGAGAGTGATGTAATCAGCCTTCTCGATGCATACAGTGTTGGATGCGCCTGAATTTTGCAATTGCCCGACCACTCCCATCAATGACTTGATAGGATGGTATTTATTCCTGCAATCTCTTTTTTCAATCAGACCTTCTTGAGAATGCTTTCTGAAAATCAGTGGTTTAAGGCGCGATTCATCATAGTGCTTATTCAAAAAATCCTCGGCATCATCAAACATGGGTTCATTGCCTTGCTTCATAATCGGCAACAGAATGTTTTCAAGCGTACCTGTTTTTGTGTCAGGATTAGCAAAAATATAAATGCCGAGTTTTATATTCTCATTCTCTTCAATTATACCTCCATTATAAGAGATCTTGTCCGCATTGGTAAAATATTCGGATAGCTCCTTTTTTGTCGTTTCAATTCTTGAGTCTACCCCATGTTCATCCGCATCGAAAAGCAGGATAAGCCCATAGTTGTTTCCTGCATCTGAATTTTCTTCCATCAAAGAGAATTCTTTTTCATCTGCAGGAGAATGAGTCCAGGATTTCAATTCCCGAATCACTCTTTTGCGTTTATCCTTTTGCTCGTCGCCGTTCATGGAATAGAACAGAACCAGATGGTCTCTTTCCTGGTTTTCCATCGCTCCGCTTGGCAAAACGGCTTTTATGTCGTCATACATTCTGTTCAGGCTCAGGTCCTCTATTCTCAGATTTTTGGAAATACTGGTAAACCATTGATTAAGAGGTTTAGGAAACTGAGAGAGAACATTCTTGTATTTCACATACCCGTCAGCACTGAGAAGTCTTGATAAAAAAGCGATATCGTGAGGGCCTTCACACAATACGAACACTATTCTCATGGTTATAAACTTATCTTATGTCAATGTCCATTTCTTCAACCAGATCATTGAGGCGCTTGCCACCAATGAACCTGAAATCAAGGGAATGATCTTCTTTGAACTTCATCTTATAAGCCATAAGTTCATCTGAATCAAGCGCCGCGAAAGCATCCACGCACTCTTTGCTGTGGGTTGATATAAAGACTTGAACATTGAATGCTTGTGCGAGTTCCAACACAAACGCAGTGAACTTCTTGAGAAGCTTGTTGTGAATACCGCTGTCTATTTCATCTATGCATAGTACGCCATTATTGCAGTAGGCGAGTAACAGGGCGATTTCAAAGATGCGTTGCAATCCCTCGCCATACTTCGTAATGTCAATACCGGACTTGTGAATGCTTGAGGTCACAATGAATCTCGAGTTGCCGCTGGGGGTGGTCTGCTCGATGTTTTCGATAGTGGGATCCACCTCTGCCTTTAAGAAGTCTATGATTCTCTTTATCAATTTATGCTGTACCACATAATGATGTGCCCTATGTACCGTTTTCTGATTATGAAGATATGGACTTGTGAAGCACGCCTTGCAAAGATGTGCGGCAGAAGTGTAGAAAATCTGAGGATCGGAGTTCTGATAGATATTTGTATGGGCCTTCCACTCTTTTTCCCCATACGTAGCGTAGGCATGGAGGGTTGTCAGATATGCCGTTCGGTCAATGTTTTCTTCGGTATTCTCTTTGCTGATAATGAGTTTCGTTGGTAATTCGTTGAAAATTCCTGATGTATGGATACGCGAGGGGATGTTTTTTACTATGACTTCGGGATCCAATTCCTCCGACTTGCTCCTAAGCTGTTCAGCCTCAAGAAACGCGGCTATGTCGTTCAGACGAGTCATCAGGTAAAAACATTCCAGGATGGAGGTCTTTCCGGAATTGTTAGGCCCGACAAAAAGATTAAGCCTCTTTAGATTGTTGAGCTTGATGTTCTTGATTCTCCGATAATTTACTATATCGGCATACGAAAAATGAGATGCCTTATCAGTCGTCAGGGGTTTGATCTCGGAAGACGACGACAACCTCATCCCTGAAGCAGGATCGGACAATAGCATTTTCAACTTGTTCTGTAGCTTCTCAAAGTTCCTTTGATCTTCAGGAGTAATGAATTCACTGAATTTTAAGGCGGCATCCACTTCGGAGCGGATGTTCTTTATGGCATTGTGAATACGCGACCCCCCCAAGGCCTCACTGTCTATGAGACCCTTGGTGACACTTCTGGCCTCTTCCATTGTTGCAATGGCTTTAGGATCGGAGATGAACTTAGCCAATTCCCTTATTTCAATACTCTTGGTGATGATTGGAAGTTCTACATTATGGGATTCGTCGGAGTCGTCATCCACTTCCGCTTTTGAAATCCAGCTGAAGATCCTTTCTTGATTGATCGTGTTGCGGCATTCCATCCTGTTATCATCCCAGCCCAACCATTCCTTGATGGCAGTGCTTTTGACAATCTCTTCAAAGATTGAATATTTGGTGGTTTCAAACTGATCTCCGAAATCACTCTTTTGATAGGCTTCAATCAAAGATAAAGTGCGTAGGCTCTTGTTGAGTAACTGCTTGGTTATGCCTAAAGAGTTGTAGACCTCCTCCTTGGACATTCCGCATGTTGTAAGAAGGTCTTGTATGAGCTTTGACTGATTAAGGGGACTCCATTTTTTCTTTCCGCCTATATGGTTAAGCCCCATTGCAATCAACTCCTGTTGCTTATCTTCCTCTTCTATCTCGATAAGATCAATGCTTTTGAAGTCATTTTCAGTCAAAACGCCAACATCCTCATGGTTTTTAGCTCTCTCATACAGATATTTCAACGTTGCCACCCTACGGTTGCCCTCTATAACGACATAAAAATCATCATTTACCTTCTTCACCTGTATGGGGTCTTGACGTAGGATCCCGTTTGTTTTGAAACTATTGATCAGATCTTCAATATTCTCATTGTTTTTTCCACGCAAGAAACCTGCTGTGCGAAGCTGGATAGTAGTATCCGCCACTTTGGCTGGACTCACCTCCACATACGACGGATGATCAATGAAGCGATAGTTGTTGGGATCGAGCAGTAGGCGATTTATATGTTTCCTTATATTTCTTGTCTCCATAATGAGTTGGGCACTACTATATTGTCTTGGGAACGTTAAACGGGAGATGATCTTGTTTGCAAGATGATACAAATATATTATAAAATTTCCGATTTTACAAAAGCCACATCTAAATTGATCTGTCGTTTAGATTATGGTTTAAATGATCCTTTGCATGGCAGGGCTTCAAATTAAGATTATTGACACCATCGCCATCATCCGCATACAAAAAGGCGATATGCCAATTTTTTTGACATATCGCCATCATGTTTGTTTCCTAACGTCTGTTATTTATCAGAAGCCGGTGTAGGTGGAGGGGCTGAGGGCGTGAAGCTCGGCTCGCACGCTGTCCGAAACCTCCAGGGTGTCAATGAATTCGGCTATACTCTCGGCTGTGACCGTGGTGTTGGTGCGGGTGAGAGCCTTGAGCGTCTCATAGGGGTGAGGGTACCCTTCGCGGCGGAGTATGGTCTGTATGCCTTCGGCAACGACGTTCCACATGCCGGCGAGGTCGCGGTCTATCGCATCACGATTGAGCAACAGCTTGCCGAGACCCTTGAGGGTGGAGTTGATGGCTATGACGGAGTGAGCCATGGGCACACCCACGTTGCGGAGCACAGTGGAGTCGGTGAGATCGCGCTGGAGACGCGATACAGGCAGCTTCTGTGAGAGGTGCGCGTAGATGGCGTTGGCTATTCCCAGGTTGCCTTCCGAGTTCTCGAAGTCTATGGGGTTTACCTTGTGGGGCATTGCGGACGATCCTACCTCGCCGGCCTTTATCCTCTGCTTGAAATATTCCATGCTGACATACATCCATATGTCGCGGTCGAGGTCGAGGATTATCGTGTTTATGCGACGAAGCACGTCGAAGAGGGCTGCCAGGTTGTCATAGTTGGAGATCTGCGTCGTGTATGCCTCGCGCTCTATGGCCAGGTGGTCGTGGAGGAAGCGTGCGGCGAATGCCGGCCAGTCATACCCTGGGTAGGCGGCGCGGTGGGCATTGAAGTTGCCTGTTGCGCCTCCGAACTTGCCGCTTACGGGCACCTCCTTGAGCTGTTCCACCTGTTGCCTCAGGCGATATGCGAAGACCATGATCTCTTTCCCAAGACGGGTAGGGGAGGCGGGCTGTCCGTGCGTCTTGGCAAGCATGGGAATGTCCGCCCATTCTCCGGCTTTTGCCTCAAGCGCCGAGATCAGCTCCTCGAGCAGCGGGAGGAAGCTATCGTGGAGGGCGTCGCGCACCGACATGGGCACGGAAGTGTTGTTGATGTCCTGCGAGGTAAGGCCGAAATGGATGAACTCTTTCCATCGGCTCAGCCCCATCTTGTCAAACTCCTCCTTTATATAGTATTCGACGGCCTTTACGTCGTGGTTCGTCACTGCTTCGTGGGCTTTCACGCGTTCAGCGTCGGCAATGGTGAAGTTACGGTATATGCCCCGTAGTTTCTTGAATATCTCGTCTTTTGTGAGGTTCATGCCTTCAAGCGACATGCTCAGGCCTACAAGTTGCGGCAGCGGCAGTTCCGCCAGGGCGATGAAATACTCCACCTCTACCTTTACGCGATAGCGTATGAGGGCGAATTCTGAAAAATAATTGTCAAGTCCCGCTGTCTTTCCACGATAGCGGCCGTCAACGGGGGAGATGGCTGTTAATGGGCTGAGTTCCATATACAAGCAAAGTGTGATATGAATGGTGAGACAATATGCTGAAAGGCGCTGTGGGGCTTTCAGTGGTGCAAAGTTAGGAAATTTTTTTGAAAATAATTGGCGAAAAATTTGGTGGGTATGGAAAAAGTGCCTACCTTTGCAACGCATTTGAGGCGAGAAGGGCGCTTAGCTCAGCTGGTTCAGAGCGTCTGCCTTACAAGCAGAGGGTCG
>CAJTYH010000015.1 GCA_910583675.1 uncultured Muribaculaceae bacterium | reverse complement strand
ATTGAATTTCAACAATTTCAAAGTACTCTTATGATTTTTCAGTGGACACTAATGTGACCAGATATATTATAAGTCCTCCAATAAGGTTTATATTGGAGTCGGGGCGCGCTATCTCCACCGCCTTGTGAAACAATGCAAGTATCTCAGGATTAAGCCCTACCCGGAGCAACGGATTGCCGGAGGATAGCGACGGAACTCTCAGCCAGTCATTCACGAATTCCCCCTTGAAGCCGATCCAGTATTGCTTCCATCCGGTTGACTTGTCCGGGAAATAACTGTGCCACATGCATGGCGGAAGCATCAACACGCTACCGGATGGAATCTCAAAGGATTCATTCCCAAGCCTAAGGGTGCCTCTGCCGTCAACGAAGTAGACTATCTGATATTCATCGATCACACGCCCGACCGACGGATCGAAGTAATATCCCTCCGGATGATTCCTTGAAGGATATTCCTCCCCCGGCGCTATCTCCTCATAGCCCACAGTGGAAACATATATCTGTTTCTCCTTTTCTGTATGTTCGGGTGTGAAATATTTGATCATTAAGGTAGAGAGTTCTTATTTTGCAAAATCTAATCCTCGTCCTGCGATATAAGGAATATCGAAAAGTTCACGGAACCATATGCACGATGGTCGTAGAAATGCGGCAAATGCGAGAAATCATGCTTGCGCGAATGCTCTATTATGAATATGGATCCGGGACGAAGCAACCGCGAATTTAATACTTTTTCCGGAATATCGGCAAATCCGGGCATATCATAAGGAGGATCGGCAAACACTATGTCATACGAGGCAAGGGTACTGTCAATGTATCGGAGCGCATCCCCCTTGACAAGCGTATGCTCATGTGCGGCTCCAAGCTCGGAAGCCACCTTCCGTATGAAATTAGCCTGCGTCGTCGCTTTTTCCACGGAGGTGACATGGGAGCATCCGCGTGACAGGAACTCGAACGAGACTGCCCCGGTGCCTGCAAAGAGATCCAGCGCTACAGGAGCATCCTCCTCGAAATCCACCATGTTTTCAAGCACGTTGAATATGTTTTCCCGCGCAAAGTCAGTTGTAGGACGTGCCGTTATGTTACCGGGCACATCGAAACGGCGCCGCCCGTATTTACCTCTTATTATTCGCATGTCTCAGTAGTCTTTGTCGAATCGTAGTTTACAACAGATCTCGCCGGCGATACAAGCGGCGACACAATCAGTTCAAAGGGTGCGGATAGCGATGCCTTTCCCGCACGGAACATCACCGAGGGAAATATGGCCGGCATAACGTACTTCACGTAACGCCTCAATATCGGGGTAATTGCCGCACGCGTGATGCGGTCACCGGCGATCATTATCTCATCAGTATCCGGCAACCCAATGTTCTCCCTGGATGCGAGGATGTAATATACCGCATCCATAGGTTCCTCCATGCGGTATGAGCTGACCGCCAACGGAGCACGCTCTCCAAGTACGATTATGTCAAGGCGCTTGCCTCGCAGGTTAACAAGTGTCTTGCCATTACGTCTCACCGGATGCTTGGCACTGAAATACCTGCAAAGCGGCACAATCGGATGTTCCATGCATACGCACGGAAATGTGCGCCTGATAAAATTCAAGACATCGCCCGGTATTTCCCAACATATGGCCATATCCTGTTCCGGAATATGGTTTACCACGACCTGACTGCCGGGAAATTCCTGTGCGGAATACACCCGACGGAATATGTCGCATGCCGCATCATCGTCCGTGTCAGGAACCGGGAGGACACGCAATGTGTCATAAAGCATCCTCACCTTGCTGAAATCGGAAAGCAACCAGGAATTGTCGTAGATCACGTTTTCCAATCCTCGTAATCCATCCTCCTCATCTCCGTAACGCAGCTCTTCGAAAATCATTGAATGGTTCTCGTAGGGTGAAAAAGCCACCGCGGCCAGCCCTGCCGGGCCGGCTTCCATTAGCAATTGCCAAATTTGCGGTTGCTGAATAAGATCGGCGGTCATTTTCACTACAATGCTTTAGTTTATCGGAAAATATATCTGACGATATGGCGACAGGCTGATTCCGTCAATAGTTCCTTGCATTTCTCACGCCACCACGACCACGGGTGGAATTATTGTTGCGACGGGGTGCGTTGTTGTACTGCGAGCCGTTACCCCATGAGCCTTGTTCATTGAAAGTATCGTAGTCGCTTTCCTCGTCATACCCGTCCTCTCCGTATTCCCCGTCGCCGGTTTCATCCCTGCCACGGTTCTTGGGCTTGTTCTTCTTTATGTCGTTGGGCTTCTGGAGGTCTACCGGCGTCTCCAGGAGGCTCCACTCCTGATCTATGTCCCAGTTTTTGCGCAACGTTATCTTCTTGGGATAATAATACACGTCCTCGGGCTGCATGAAGGTTGCCACATTTCCAGTATCCCATATCCCGTTATGATTCCGGTCTACGAACGCACGTGCATAATATGTATCAGGAGTTACGAAATCGAATACCACTTCTCCCGAATCATCCACGGGCTTTGCCTGTATCGGCCGGTCGTTCTTGCCAAGCAACTCAACGACCACAGTGGCGGAATCCGGCAGTCCCAGGGAACCGATATCCGTTATTCCGAATATTATGTTCCCATAATCTTCGGGCTGTTTCACCGTGAATTCATGCTTGAAATCCTTTATCCACTCACCATATATGCTTCTTATGGCGAGAGAGTCGGCAGTAAACCTATAGCGGGCACCCGGTCTCCACTTCACATCAATGTTGTAACGGCGCACCATGGCACTGTCCTGCACAAGGTGTGCCTCCTTCACGGGATTCCATAGCGTATCAACCGCGACCTCCAGACGCCACCCGGTGGAATCTATGAATTCAATTGGCTCTGCAGCCTCGAAACTCACAGGAAGGTTTAGCTCCTGCTGCCCCGGAGACAAGGCCTTGAATTCAAGAAGTTTCACAGGAGGAGGCAAGGTGTCCGAGCCATCTTTTTTCTTTTCGGGCGATTTCTTCTTGCGTCCGGCGCCCTTTAGGAAGAGCTTCAGCGTATCAGTTGTCATGGACAACTGCTCAAGGGTGTCAGTACGCAGGTAACGGGCTTGCACAAGCAACGAATCCTGATTGACAAGCACCGTGTCGCGCAGCCAGTAGACCAACGAGTCCAATCCCTCACGCGCCTCTATTACCGACAGATCGGCAAGTTTCCGACCGGCCTTGGGTCCGTTGATCACAGTTATGTCCGGCAATGAATCCGACAATGCCCCGAACTTGAAAGTTACCCGCCTGTTGTCCGTTCGCTCATAATCGCGCAGGTATTGCGGCTTATAGTTTTCATTGAACCATGTAAGCAACAGATCATCCGGAAGATAACGATAGGCGGTACGCACCACGATGGAATCCGATCCGTCGTAGGCCAAGAGAGTGTCAGTCACCTCAGTAGGTTCCACCGACGGACTGACGGTAACCGAAGAAAAAGCGATGTTTTCAGAACGATCCCAATGCCAGTCGCGGTTACGGTCATCTATGGCAAAAAGATGGTATGTTCCCGGTTTCAGGTTACGGATGGTGAATTGACCGTATTGGTTGGTCTTGGCCACGCGTTCCAGGGGGAGGCTCGTCAGCGTCGTGTCTGTAAGGTTGGAATAGACACCCACCACCATTCCCTGGGCAGGTTCGAGGTTACGCGCCTCAAACACCATCCCGGAAATAGCCAGTGTATCAATAGTTGATCCGGTGGAAAAATCAAGCGCGAAACCGTCGAGGATGTTTCCCTCGTTCAGATCACGGATCGCATCCGAGAAATCAAATGTATATGTGGTGCTGTCCTGCAGCGAATCACGAAGTTCCACAGAAATACGGCGTCCGTTGGAACTTACCGCCGGGTTCTGCTTCTGTGCCGGCGATATCACCAGCTTGTTCGCAATGTCTTCCAGCTTTATGTTTTCGTCAAACAGGATGTCCACACGCGAACGGTTCACGTTGACTGAACCGGGAGCCGGATTAGACCTTACGAATTCAGGAGGGGTCTCGTCACGAGGCCCCCCTTCAGGACGGCCGATCGAAGCGCATGCCGCCACCATCAAGGCCAAAGCCCCGATCAAAGTAACACGCATCCAGTCTGCAGCCTTCAAGATTCAGCGAATAAATTATTATCAGAATAAAATTGCCGGTTACGGGAAAGTAAACGGCAATTTCCATATAAACAAAATCGAGTACCCCGGAGCAGAATCGAACTGCTATCAAAAGTTTAGGAAACTTCTATTCTATCCGTTGAACTACCGGGGCTTGACGTCTTTTATCAAACCTTTGGCAAAGGTACACCAAAAAAACGGTTCCCGCAACACCCTGACCGCATATTTGTCATATGTGGAATCGGGACTTTTCAAAAGTAATTTGGTATCTTTACGGAATAATAACGACTGATAGGAATCACTCTCATGCAAGCTATGATATTGGGAACGTTGCTGGCTCTGGCAACAGCCGGAGCACCGTCCGGACTGCGAACCGAATTGATTGAAGACACCGAGACCGTATATTCATGCGGTCACCGATCTTCCGCTACATTGCAGCAGGTGACCGATGAGTGGAAACGTGGCAATACCAACCTCTTACAGCCTGTGGCCATATCCACACCACGCCCGGCTTTCAGCTGGCAGTTGCCCACCGGTGTAAGCTCACAAGACGGTTACAGATTGCTTGTGGCAACATCTCCCCAACTGCTCCGTGAAGGGACGGCTGACGTATGGGACAGCGGCGAGGTTGCAGATCCGGACTGTTGCGGAATCGTATATGGCGGCCAGGAATTGCGCCCCGCCACAGTCTACTATTGGACCGTAAGGATTACCGACAATGATGGCACCATTACCGATTACGCCCCCGCAAAAGGATTCGTAACCGCACAAAATTGGAGCGACGAGTTTTCACGCTATCCGTTGCGTAAGACCATTCAGCAACCTGTGTCCGCCAAAACCGTAGATCATAATACCCGTATTGCCGATTTTGGAAAAGCAGCCTTCGGGCAACTTTCGCTTACAGTCAAGAGCGAGGACAACGACACTGTAACTGTGCATCTTGGGGAGGATTCGACTTCCGAAGGGAGGGTGAATCGTCATCCGGGCGCATCCATAAGATACGCCGCATACCGTGTGCCAGTCTCCAAGGGTACGCATACTTACCGCCTGGCATTAAGGCGCGATCCGCGCAATTCAGCTATCAAACCGCATGGCACCGACGTGCGTCCGGTCTTGATGCCGGAATATGTCGGTGAAGTGTTCCCGTTCCGCTATTGCGAGATTGAGGCCGGCAATTCTGAAATAATCGGCCTTGAAAGAGATGTGGTGCATTATGCCTGGGATGAGGATGCTTCTTTTTTTCATTCCTCCGACAGCTTGCTCAACCGGATATGGGAACTGTGCAAATATAGCATATACGCCACCAGTTTCGCCGGCGTATACGTGGACGGGGATCGCGAACGCATTCCCTACGAGGCTGACGCTCTTATAAACCAGTTGAGCCACTATTGCGTGGACGACGAATACACCATCGCCCGCTACAGCGTGGACTACCTGTGCCGCAATGCCACATGGCCTACCGAATGGATACTACAGGCACCTCTGATGGCATGGAACGACTATCTATATACAGGGGACGCATCGCTGTTGCGGAAGAACTACGAGATACTGAAAGCCCGCACCCTTACTGGGCTGAGAGAGCCGAACAACCTGATAAGCACCACAACCGGCAAGCAGACGAAAGAGATGCTGCAAGCGTGCGGATATTACGGCGAAAGCATACGCGACATTGTGGACTGGCCACAGAGCGGGGCGCTCGGCATAGGGAAAGAACAGCCCGGCGAGGCCGACGGATATGAATTGCTGGAATATAACACCGTAGTCAATGCCTACCATTACCAGGCGTTGACACTCATGGCCAGGATCGCCGGTGCATTGGGAGAACCGGATGATGCCCTGTTCTATGCCGAGGAGGCTTCCAAGGTAAAGGACGCTGTCAACGACCTGCTGTTGGACAAGAAGCGTGGAGCCTATCGCGACGGCATAGGATCGGAACATTTCTCGCTGCATGCGAGCATGTTTCCTATGGCCTTCGGAATGGTACCGTACAAGTACAAGGCAAAAGTCCTCAGCCACATCAAATCAAGAGGGATGGCATGCAGCGTCTACGGATCACAATTCCTTCTGGATGCCCTTTACGACGGCGGAATGGATGATTATGCCTTGGAACTGCTGACTGCAAAGGGTGAACGCAGCTGGTGGAACATGATCAGGCTCGGGTCCACCATCACACTGGAAGGATGGGACAGGCAGTTCAAGCCAAACCTTGACTGGAACCATGCGTGGGGAGCCGCTCCCGCGAACATAATCGTCAGAAAACTCATGGGCATAGAACCTCTCGAACCCGGATGGCGACGCTTACGTATCAAGCCACAAACGGGAAATCTAAAACACGCCGCCATAAAGGTGCCCACCATCCTCGGATCGGTCAATGCATCCTTGAGGCAGGATGAAGGACTGTTTTCCATGGAGGTGGAAATACCTTCAGGAGCCACAGCCCAAGTCGTGCTCCCATTCAAAGGGAAGAGGTATACCTTGGAAATCGACGGACATCACATACACGGGAAACGCATTGAAAATGGTGACATCGAAGTAGAATTACAGCCCGGCAGGCACTCTATCCTCCTTAAAGGCCGCTGACAGCACCTCACATTGCACCAACTTTATCATTTTACGGACATTCCTACCCTTATTGTGGATGACTGCATATATCTCCTGATAATTGAATAACTTAGCTCCATGGAACTGAAAACTGTAAATCTCAACTCTATTGATGCATTCAACAAGTTGCACGGTCTGCCGACATATCATCCGCTTGTCAACGTATTTGACATGAAAGATGCCACCAATGAGGTTAACAATGTGCGTCTTGAATACGGAATATACGCCATTTTCCTGAAAAACGGGGTTAACTGCTCCATACGTTACGGACGCAAGAACTACGACTATCAGGAGGGAACAGTAGTAAGCTTTTCCCCGGGACAGGTCATAGACGTGGTCAACGACAAACCCGCCTCCGGAAACGGATCACCCATCGGCCTCATATTCCATCCCGATCTAATTTACGGCACGCCATTGGCCGAAAAGATAGCATCCTTCGGATTCTTTGATTATTCCCAGATGGAGTCATTGCACCTGTCATCCGAGGAACGTGGCATATTCCTGGACTGCCTCGGCAAGATAGGCCAGGAAATCAGGCATTCAGTAGATCACCACTCGGCACCCCTCCTTTCCGCAAACATACAGTTGCTGTTGGAATACCTCCACCGCTTCTACGACCGTCAATTCATCACCCGGCATAAAGTCAACTCCGACGTGGTTGCACAATTCGAGAAGGATCTCAAGGAGGTATATTCGCCCAATGGAACTACCGACGTAATGCCTTCGGTGGCATACTTTGCCGATCGCGTAAACCTCTCGCCAGGATATTTCGGAGAACTTATAAAGAAAGAAACAGGCACCACGGCAAAGGAGATAATCACGAATCACGTCATCTCAGTTGCGAAGCATCGTCTCACCGTAACAAACAATGACATAAACGAGATCGCCTACGGGCTCGGTTTTGAATACCCTGCCCATTTCACACGCCTGTTCAAGCGCGTAACCGGCCAAAGCCCCACTCTCTTCCGCCGCCTGATGGAGCAGAATTGAGAAACCTAAACCTACAACATTAAGTGTATGAAGCGCACCTCAAAAGTTTTGTATCCAACTTTTGAGGTGCGCTTCACTTTCACACGCAAGGCGTGGTGAGATAAATTGATCTGATGACCGATCAGCGGCGCGAACGACGGTCGCGCTTTACGCCTGAGCGCCCGGATGCCTTTGCGCCGCTTTTTGGCTCCTTGGATTGCTTTTTCCCGTTTTTGGCGGAAGAGCGGTGCGATGCCTTGGCAGCCGCCTTCGCCTTTTCATGGCGAGATTGCCGTCGACCCTGCGGGGAGAGTGCCTGTGCTGCCGACACCACTTCTCCCATGTCGTCAGTCACAATGCGTTTCGCACCTTGCGTTTGGGTTGCTGCCATGCGTGGATCAACCACTATGAAATCAAGCTGCTTCTTCTCCAGATTGGCATTGGCGACTCTGATACGTACCTTGTCTCCCAGCCTATATACCGTCCCCTTCCGGCGACCGCGCAGACAATAGTTCTTCTCATCGAAGTCGTAATAGTCATCGGCAAGGTCACGCATCGGCACAAGCCCCTCGCACTTGTTCTCGTCAAGCTCCACGTAAAGTCCCCATTCCGTCACACCGGAAATCATGCCGTCATACTCTTCCCCGAGATGGTCGCGCATATATTCCACCTGCTTGTATTTTATTGACGAACGTTCGGCATTTGTGGCAAGCTGCTCCATGGCCGAGGAATGCTTGCACTGATCCTCAAGTTTCTCCACATTCACACTGCGCCCTCCCGCAAGATAGCGCTCCAGCAGACGATGCACCATCATGTCGGGATAACGGCGTATGGGCGATGTGAAATGGGTGTAGTACTCGAATCCGAGACCATAGTGGCCTATATTCTCGGTCGTGTATATGGCCTTTGCCATAGAGCGTATGGCAAGCACGGAAAGATAGTTCTCCTCCCCCTTCCCTTTTACTTCGGCCAGCATCTTGTTGATGGAACGGTTTATCTCAACAGGATTTCCATGTGTCTTTATCTTGTAGCCGAACGCCCGGCATATAGCGGCCAGTTCGGTAAGTTTGGTAGCATCGGGCTGATCATGCACGCGATATACGAAAGCCTTGCCCTTGCGTCGTTTCTCCGGCTTCCCTATGGCTGTTGCCACCGTGCGGTTGGCAAGCAGCATGAATTCCTCAATGAGCTTGTTGGCATCCTTTGACACCTTGAAATACACCCCTGTGGGATGACCTGTCTCGTCTATGTCAAAACGCACCTCCTCCCGGTCGAAATCCACCGAGCCGTTTTCAAATCGGCGACCGCGCAGCAACTTGGCAAGACGGTCAAGCGTGAGTATTTCGGCGGCATATTCCCCGGCACCGTTCTCAATTATCTCTTGCGCTTCCTCATATGTGAAACGTCGGTTGCTCTCTATCACAGTGCGGGCTATATGGCTGTTTATGACATGGGCATTGTCGTCCATCTCGAAAATGCATGAAAAGGCAAGTTTCTCCTCGTTTGGACGCAATGAGCATATGCCGTTGCATAGATGCTCCGGAAGCATCGGAACTACACGATCCACAAGATACACCGACGTGGCACGGCTTTGCGCCTCACGGTCTATTACTGAATTGGGGGTGACGTAATGAGTGACATCCGCGATATGGACTCCCACGCGCCAGTTGCCGTTGGGCAGCTTCGAGATGGACAAGGCATCATCGAAGTCCTTGGCATCCTTGGGGTCTATGGTGAAAGTGGTTTCCTTACGGAAATCCTCGCGATTTGCGATCTCCTCGGGAGTTATGCCCGCGTCGATCTTGTCAGCAGCTTTCTCCACATTTGACGGATAACGGTAAGGCAATCCGTACTCGGCGAGTATGGCATGGATCTCCGCGTCGTTCTCGCCGGTCTTACCAAGTACGTCCACCACGCTTCCACGCGGATTCTTGGCCTCATCAGGCCAGTCGGTGATCGTCACTATGGCCTTGTCGCCTGTAACGCCACCCTTTAGCTTCCCTTTTGGAATGAATATGTCACACGCGAGAAATTTGGAGTCCGTTTTCAGGAATGCCATGCTCTTGTCCACCTGGAGGGTTCCTATGAAGGTCTGCTCCTTCTGCTCTATGATCTCTATTACCTGAGCCTCTGGTTCAAGCCCCTTTCGGCGGGCGGCAACGTTGATTCTCACGCGGTCGCCGTTGAGGGCATGCATGGAATTGCGTTCGGCCACGAAGATCACTTCCTCATCCTCATCGGTTATGACCGAATTCTTGCCGTTGGAACGGCGCACGAACGTGCCGGTAGCGAGGTTGGTGCGTTGTGGAGCCTTGTACTTGCCCGGTTCGATTTCAATTATGTCGCCGTCAAATGCCTTTTCCGCGAGGATCAGAGCCACGGTTTTCTGACCGGGACCGGCGGTGATGCCTATCGCATGCGATACCTGCTTGTAGTTGAATGCGTTATTCTGCTGTCGGGAGATGAACTCATCCACGAGTACCCGGATCTCGCCGGCTGATTGTCTGTTGTTCTTTTTCTGCATATGCTAAATGGAGTGTGAGAATTGCGGATGCCCGATTTGGTGCATGATGTCCTCTGCAGATATAACAAACATCCCTCAATTAATGTTAAACCCCTAATTGAGATCGTGCCTCATGCCACGATCCGTTTAAAAGGATTACGGATGCCATGCGGCGGGAGCAGTCCCGGCACATGGCATCCGTATGTTGAATCCGTTTCAGGCGTCGATGTTGGCGTAATTGGCGTTTGCCTCGATGAAGTCGCGGCGTGGAGCCACATCTTCACCCATGAGCATGGAGAAGATGCGGTCTGCCTCAGCGGCATCGCTTATATGCACCTGTTTGAGAAGACGTTTCTCGGGAGCCATGGTAGTGTCCCTCAGCTCCTTGTCGCTCATCTCGCCCAAGCCCTTGTAGCGCTGCACCTTCACTTTCTCGCCATGTTGGGCTATGAAAGCCTGAAGTTGTGCGTCGTTCCAGCAATATTCCTCCACCTTGCCCTTTGATGCCTTGTAGAGAGGCGGGGTTGCCAGATAAAGGTACCCCTGCTCTATGATGGGACGCATGCGACGGAAAAAGAGCGTCATGAGCAGCGTGGCGATATGAGCGCCATCCACGTCGGCATCGGTCATTATTATCACCTTATGGTATGCCAGACGGCTGAGGTTCGCTTCCTTGGAATCGTTTTCTGTGCCTATGGTCACTCGCAGCGCACGGAAGATGTTTGTGATCTGCTCGGAGTCAAAGACCTTATGCTCCATGGCCTTCTCAACGTTGAGGACTTTGCCTCGAAGGGGGAGGATAGCCTGGGTGCGACGGTCGCGGCCACTCTTGGCAGTACCGCCGGCCGAGTCTCCCTCGACAAGGAATATCTCGCATTCTGCCGGATCCTTGCTGGAGCAGTCGGCGAGCTTTCCGGGAAGACCGCCTCCGGCAAGGGGCGATTTACGTTGCACTTTGGTACGGGCATCATAGGCGGCCTTACGGGCTTGCGCTGCAAGCACCACCTTCTCCACAACGGTCTTGGCCTCCTTGGGATGCTCCTCAAGATAGGTGCGCAATGCTTCGGATACAGCTGTCTGCACAGCTCCTATCACTTCGTTGTTGCCGAGTTTGGTTTTTGTCTGCCCCTCGAACTGCGGCTCCATGACCTTCACCGATATTACGGCTGTCAGACCTTCACGGAAGTCGTCGCTTGAGATCTCCACCTTGCATTTTTCAAGGAGCTTGTTGTCCTCCGCATATTTCTTCAAGGTAGAGGTGAGGCCGCGACGAAAACCGGTGAGATGCGTACCGCCCTCTATAGTGTTTATATTGTTTACGAAGGAGTATATGTTCTCGTTGAAGGTATTGTTATAGGTAAGAGCCACCTCCACAGGTATACCCTGACGCTCGGTGTCAAGATGTATTACATCGTTGATGAGCGACTCCTTGTTGGAATCTATGTACTGGACGAATTCGCTCAGACCGTCTTTGGAATAGAACACCTCACGGCGAGGATTACCCTCTTCGTCCACATTGCGCATGTCGGTAAGTGACAATGTGATGCCGGCATTCAGGAATGCCAGATCGCGCAGACGGTTGGCCAGGGTATCATAGTCGTATACGGTGACAGTGAAAATCGTCGGATCGGGAAGGAACGTCACGGCAGTTCCGGTAGTATCGCTCTCTCCAACCACCGTAAGGTCGCAGGTCGGTTTGCCTTGGGAATATTCCTGCATGTAAACCTTCCCCTCACGGCGCACCTCCGCCCGGAGGTAGGTCGAAAGCGCGTTGACGCAACTTACGCCCACACCATGCAGACCGCCCGAAACCTTATAGGAGCCTTTGTCGAATTTACCGCCGGCATGAAGCACGGTGAGCACTACCTCAAGGGCACTCTTGTGCTCCTTCTCGTGCATACCCACCGGAATGCCTCGGCCATTGTCAACCACAGTTATGGAGTTGTCCTTGTTTATGGTAACCTCAATGTGGGTGCAGAATCCGGCCAGCGCCTCATCAATGGAGTTGTCCACCACTTCATATACCAGATGGTGAAGACCTTTTGCGCTGATATCGCCTATGTACATGGCCGGGCGCTTCCTAACGGCCTCAAGCCCCTCGAGAACCTGAATGCTGTCAGCGCCGTATTCGCGTCCTTGCTCTGGGGCGTGCCCATCCTGGTTGGTAGGGTCTATTTCAAATAATCCTTCAGACATATTGATCTATTTCATTATCTAACAGCGGATGACGATGCTTCGCCCACACGGCGGCGCATGCATGCCGCAAAACCGGGAGGAGAGCCATAGAACCCCTCGCACCCGGCTCTTTTACGTTACAAAGGTAATGAAAAATATGCTGATGTGCAAGAAAAAGAACGCCCAAAATCGGGCGTTTCCCATATGCAGTACTCGTTTGTAAATCAAGCCTTGAACAACTACGCACAGTGGTCAATCATTCATAAATGAGGGACGAGCCTTGTTCATTATAGGGGATGGCAAGAAAGAACTGAACAAATTGAATACATCGGCGCGAGGCGTCCCCTCACGCATCGCGACAAAGACCGTATCGGCTCCGGGAATGGTGCCAAGCACAAGATCTGACTCCAAGGTGTCTATGTCGTAGGCAAGTCCCGAGGCATATCCGTTACGCGTCTTGATCACCACAAGATTTCCTGTCATGCTGAGAGACAACACATATGTATGCCTGGCCGAACCATACGAACTTTTGGTGCGGGCATGTTCGTGGGCATACAGCTCCGTATCCCCTATGACATAGCGGTAACAACCATCCTCGTCCGAAACCTTGTTCGCCTTCAGTAACTTGAGGTCGCGCGACAAAGTGGCCTGCGTAATCACGTGTCCGCGGATGGCAAGTTGCTTCGAAAGGTCTTCCTGGGAGGAGATGCTTTGATGGGTAAGTATGTCAATTATTTCAGGTAAACGTAGTTTTCTGTTGTTCATATGCCGGAAGCCTTATCTTTTCAGCCAGACCTTTGGAGGTGTGGCCGACATTTCACTAAATAGGCGTTGTAGCTCGCCGTATATTCGTCAATTCGCGGGTGAAAGTACACATAAATTTCTAAATATCAAAATAAAAAGCCTTATTTCTGCATGCGATGACGGAAATAAGGCCTTTAATTCGTATTTTATGCACTGTAGCGGCGTCAGCAACAGCCTGTAGCTGTTTCATCCGCAACACTCATTTCAAAAATCTGAGTTTCCTTCCTGAATGGGCGAAGACAATTTCACTCCGAAAAGATCTTCGTAGATAAGGTCGGTGGCACCGAGATGATCTTGGATATATTGCCCCGCAGCATTACCGGCCTGACGAAGCCTCGACGCGGATGCGGCAAGATTCCCGATGGTGGCGTTGAAGCTTTCCTTGGAAGCGATCGAAAAACCGCCGCCACATGCTATCAGGTCTGAGGCTTCCTTGAATTTTGAATGATTCGGGCCGAATATGACCGGCATCCCATACACAGCCGCTTCATTCAGGTTGTGTATTCCTGCTCCGAAGCCCCCTCCGATGTATGCCACATCGGCATAGCGGTAAAGCGACGCAAGCTTTCCGAAAGAATCTATTATTATGCCGCTCACCTGCTTCAATCGCTCAGGAATCTCCCCTTTTGACAGTTTCGCCCGCTTTATCTCCCCCGTCCACTCCGACAAAAGGATCGCCGGCTTATTGAACCGGTTGCGAAGGCGCTCCAGGCGCGTCTCGTTGAATTCATGCGGGGCTATTATGAATTTCACCTCCGGATGGGCGTTCAGCCATGGCACATAAACATCCTCGTCAGCCTCCCAGGAACTTCCTGCGATGAACCGCAAAGGCGCGCCGTCGCCGAATCCGGGAAATCCCGGTATCTCCACCGTGGTGCGCATTACGTCAGTGACCCTGTCAAAACGCGTGTCCCCCGCCACAGTTACATTTTCTACTCCTATGAGCTTCAACAGACGCCGTGAACGTTCGTCCTGCACATACAGGCGGTCGAAGCACCGTAGCATATTGCGGAACATCCCTCCCACACTGCGGAAAAAGCGTTGTCCCGGACGAAAGATGCTTGAGATGATATAAGTAGGTATGCCGCGTCGACGCAGCTCTTGTAGATAATTGCCCCAGAATTCATACTTTATGAATATAGCCATGGAGGGACGTGCGGCGTCAAGGAAACGTTTCACACGATGAGGGGTATCAAACGGCAAATAGACAACAGCGTCTACAAACGGATAATTCTTCCTTACCTCGAATCCCGACGGGGAAAAAAAACTCAGCAGTATCGGCTTTTCAGGATGCTCGCGTCGCAAACGCTCAATCATCGGGCGCCCCTGTTCGAACTCCCCCAAGGAAGAGGCATGGAACCATATGCATCCCGGTTTGCCACCGAGACGCCGTCCAAGAGTTTCAATCGTGCGGTGCTGACCGCGTATCATCTTGCGCACCTTGGGACTTCGCCACGAAACAACGTGCGCAGCGAATGCGTATAGGCGAATTCCTGTGTTATACAACGGATTCACTGACAGTGGAGGGATATTACTCTGCGGGAGTGATTTCTGCAATTGCCTTCCGTAGGCGTTTTATAGTCTCTTCACGACCTATCAGCTCGGTTATGTCGAACATATGCGGCCCCTTGCACTCACCTACCACAGCCAGACGGAATGCGTTCATCACATTGCCCAGATGGTACCCCTTGTCTGCGATCCACCCCAGCACCACCGGTTCGGCAGCGGCGGATGAGAAGTCGCTCAGGCTCTCAAGCACACCTATCAGTTCCTCCATGATCTGGGGCGTACCTTCCTTCCACCGCTTCTTGATGTCCTTCTCGGCATACACCGTCGGCATCTTGAAGAAGAATGCACCCTGCTCCCAAAGGTCATTGACAAAATTTGCACGGCTCTTGACCATGTCTATGGCACGCGATATGTACTCGTCGGAATATGCGGAAAAGTCTATACCATTGGACTTGAGAACAGGTTTGAAAAGCTCCGTCAGCTTTTCAGCAGGCATGGCCATGAGGTACTCGTGGTTGAACCACTTCCCCTTCTCGAAGGCGAACCTGGCACCGGACTTGGAACAATGGTCAAGCGAGAACTTTTCAATAAGCTGCTTCATGTCCATTATCTCCGTGTCGTCACCGGGATTCCACCCCAGAAGCGCCAGGAAATTGATCACGGCTTCAGGAAGATAACCTTTCTCGCGATAGCCCGACGAGACTTCGCCGCTTTTGGGATCATGCCATTCCAGAGGGAAAACCGGGAAACCGAGGCGGTCACCGTCGCGCTTGGAGAGCTTTCCTTTGCCGTCAGGCTTCAGCAGCAATGGAAGATGCACGAAATCGGGACGCGTATCCCCCCATCCGAATGCCTCATACAGAAGCACATGCAGCGGTGCCGACGGGAGCCACTCCTCGCCGCGTATCACATGGCTTACCTCCATGAGATGATCGTCCACGATGTTTGCCAGATGATAGGTGGGCAGATCGTCGGCACTCTTATAAAGCACCTTGTCGTCAAGTATGGAGGAGTTTATCGTAACCTTGCCACGTATGAGGTCGTTGACCTCCACGTCGCGCCCCGGTTCTATCAGGAAACGCACCACATATGGCGTTCCCTCGGACATAAGACGCTCCACCTCCTCCGCCGGAAGAGACAGGGAGTTGCGCATCTGCATGCGCGTCGTAGCGTCATACTGGAAATTGGAATGCTCGGCACGCGCCTTCTCAAGCTCGGCCGGCGTATCGAAAGCGATATACGCCTTGCCGGCATCAAGCAGCTGCTTTACATGAGCGCGATATATGTCACGCCGCTCACTCTGCTTGTAGGGGCCGTATGCGCCACCTTCACGCACACCTTCGTCTATGCCTATTCCGAGCCAGGCGAGCGCCTCGTTTATATAATCTTCTGCACCGGGAACAAAACGGTTGGAATCTGTGTCCTCTATGCGGAGAATCATGTCACCTCCGTGTTGACGCGCGAAGAGGTAGTTATAAAGAGCGGTGCGTACACCGCCTATATGAAGCGGCCCTGTCGGGGAGGGGGCAAAACGAACCCTTACTTTCCTTTCCATTGTATTATGGGTTTCTGATGTGCGAGTGGTGTGAATCAATATAATACAAGCGACTGTTCAAAGCAGTTGAACGCCACTTTCCATCCGGATCTTAGACCGGCAATCTGCAAGAAATGCCGATGACGCATAATCCGGCTGCAAAATTACAAAATAATTTTTGAATTTATTAACAACAGCATCCCTTTACTTTCACGGACACGAGCCACGAGGTGCCCGGATCACGTCGGCTATCGGATGGATCCGAATTCCCTGTGGAACGCCTCGAAACGCGCCGACGCTTCCGCACCGAATTTCGCAATGGATGCACGAACCCGCTCCAAGGATTTTTCACGCATGTCATTGCTTTTCGAATAGAACTTGTCGGCATAGCAGATCAGCCGTTCAAGCAAGCTCTCCGGCATATACGAACGGTCAGGAGCAAGCACCGGCGCAAGGCGCTCCACATCAGCAGGGGTAAGCCCCGCACCGGTGTGGCGCTCGGCAACCAACGCATATACTTCCGGTGCACCGACGCTTCTGAGCAGATCCGCACCCAAACGACCATGAGACAGGTATGGAGCGGTACCATGGCAATGTATACCAGCGGCATCGGTGAGGAATATGCCTATGTCATGTAACATCGCAGCCGCCTTTATTTCCCCGGGATCAAGAGGCAGATTATTAAGTTCCGCCAATTCCAAGGCCTTTCGCGCCACAGATTCGCAATGGCGCATGTAAATATCCCGCAGAGGTGTCTCTGCGGGATAATATTTATCGATCAATTCCTGATAGTCGAACATATGGCCGGAATTACATGTCAAGCACCCAGTTCCAATCGTGCTTGTCTTCGATCTCACCCAGACGTATCCCTCCAAGAGTGTCATACAGGCGCTTGGTCACCGGGCCCGGCTCACCGTTTTTGGCGATGATGAACTTCTCGCCTGTGTCCAAGTCATGAATCTCACCGACCGGCGAACATACGGCAGCGGTGCCACAGGCAGCTGCTTCCTCGAAGGTCGCGATCTCCTCTACCGGGATATGGCGACGCTCTACCGTCATGCCCATGTCCTCAGCGAGCTGCATAAGCGACTCGTTGGTTATGGAAGGCAATATGGATTCCGAGGCCGGAGTAATGTATTTCCCGTCTTTTATCGCATAGAAATTCGCCGGGCCGCACTCATCAAGATACCGCTTCTCTTTGGGGTCAAGATACAGCACTGCCGAATACCCCAGCTCATGGGCTTTTTCACCGGCCACGAGGCTGGCAGCATAATTGCCCCCCACCTTGAACCGCCCTGTGCCTTTCGGAGCCACACGGTCAAACTCACGCATGATGCATATGTTCGTAGGCTTGAAACCTGACTTGAAATAGGGGCCTACCGGGGTCACCAGGATGATGAAGCAATACTCGTCTGCCGGCTTTACACCTACACGGGCAGTCATGCCGATCTCAAGCGGCCTTATATATAAGGAGGCTCCAGAACCATAAGGGGGGATGAACCGCTCATTGAGCTTTATGGCCGTCTCAGTCATCTTGAGGAATATATCCGTAGGTATCGGCTCCATCTTTATTCCACGGGCGGAGTCCTGGATTCGTTTCGCGTTTGCCTCGGGGCGGAACACCCTGACCTTTCCGTCCTTTCCCCGGAAAGCCTTCAGGCCTTCGAATATCTCCTGACCGTAATGAAGAGCTGTGGCTGCGATATGCATCTCAATTGTTTCCGACGAGGAGATTTCAATCTCGCCCCATTTGCCGTTACGGTAATAGCAACGCACATTATAGTCGGTGGGGATGTATCCAAACCCGATCTCAGACCAGTTAATGTCGGCTTCTTTCATTTTGGAATTTCGTTAAAGATGGTTGTTATGAGCTTGGGCGCCCCGTTTTCCTTTGACTCTCGCATGTTCAACCGCGAAATGCTTTTGAACCGGAAGCGCTTGCGCTACGATACTAAACTGATTATTTCGACCGCTTGAAAAAAGGCGTTTCCAAAAGCGCTATTCGGAGTTTTTTCAAGCGTTATTTTTCGCAAATATACGGAATTAATTTTTACATGTGCAATATCTGAAATATTTTTTACAACATCCATGTTGTTTTTCCTTCCTTCGGCATATGCCGACAGTCGCGGTGCCTCATGCAACACACTTGTTACATCACATATACCGCATGTCACACTATAGCATCATGCGATTATTCACACTGTAACACCTCAAATCACCACGCCATAATAGCGCCAATTGAAAACGCACTCTTTCTCATGAAAAACATCCAAATACTAACATTCTATATATCAACATATTACACACGGTGTATAAAAATTTTTCAAAAAAAGTTTCAAAAAAATTTGGTGAATATAATTTTGTGCGTATCTTTGCGATGTAGTCACAAATGTGTTACAAAATAAAAACAAGAAAATATCAACATCAAATATTTCCAGTTATGAGTTCTCAGAATTTCCAAACCAAACTGCTCAGTCTTCAGACAAACCTTCTGAATTTCGCCTACATGCTGACATCCAATCGTGACGATGCCTACGACCTCCTGCAGGATACGACCTTGAAAGCGCTTGACAACGAAGACAAATATGTGGACAACGTAAACTTCAAGGGATGGGTGTTCACTATCATGCGCAACATTTTCATCAACAACTACCGCAAGGTAGTGCGCTCTGCCACGGTGATAGATCAGACCGAAGATCTCTACCACCTGAACCTGCCCCAGGAGTCAGGACTGGATACGCCCGAAGGAGCTCTCGCTGCCGGAGAGATCTCAGCTGCAATCAACTCATTCAGCGACGACTATCGCATTCCCTTCTCAATGCACGTGGCCGGTTATAAGTACAACGAGATAGCCGAGAAGATGAACCTCCCCTTAGGCACGGTCAAAAGCCGCATATTCTTTGCACGCCGCCGCCTTCAGGAAATGCTGAAGGATTATCGCTGAGAAACAGCAGAGCAATCAAGCCTTATGCCCCGGAACTGCATGTTCATGCATCTATAGCATCACCGGATCTTCAGGAGCATAACACTAACTGGATATAAAAATCCCTTTTTAGGGCCATTAAAACCGTCTGCCACGCAAGAAACCGCAACTCATTGCACGGCAGGCGGTTCCTATATGTTTACATCAAAACGCCGGCAAGTATTTTGCCATCACAAATAAAATTCTTAACTTTGCCACAGAAACAAATTGACAATTTTAAGATCACCCGAGTTTTTAATGAAACTGCGCCCCACACAAACCATACATAGCTTCGGCATGCCATTTGGCAAGTCGATGATGGAGATGATGTGCATGCGCAGCCGACGGAGCCGGGTGTGAGAATTGTCACATACACATATATGTATCACGAACCGGCTCCTGAAACGTTTCAGGAGCCGGTTCGCATTTAAGAATTCGTCCAAGAGCTAATCTAAAAGACTATAAATACAATCATCATATGAATATCAAAAAATTAAGATTCGAGACGCGGCAGATACACGCGGGACTAAACAAGAACGAAAACACGGGATCCCGTGGAGTAGCCATATATCCCACGGCTGCATACCGGTTCAACACTTGCGACCATGCCGCAAGGCTTTTTGAGCTAACGGAAGCGGGCAACATCTATACACGTCTGCAGAACCCCACCACCACCGCCTATGAAGAGCGCATCGCCGCACTTTACGGAGGGGTGGGAGCGCTCGCACTCTCCTCGGGAATGTCCGCCATCCTCATCGCAATAACCTCACTTGCATCCCAGGGTGAAAACATCGTGGCCTCGCCGCTGCTCTACGGTGGCACATACAACCAGTTCCGCCACACCCTTCGCCGCCTTGGCATAGAGGTGCGCATCGCCAAAGGGGAAGATCCGGCTGATTTCGCAGAAATTATAGACGAGAACACCCGCGCGATTTTCTGTGAAAGCATGGGCAATCCCACTTGCGGAGTAGCTGATCTTGAGGAAATTGCCAAAGTCGCCAAGAGCAATGGAATTCCTCTGATCGTGGACAACACTTTCGGAGCCGGCGGATACCTGTGCAACCCGTTCGACTGGGGAGCAAGCATAGTTGTTGACTCAGCGACGAAATGGATCAACGGGCACGGCACCGCCATGGGTGGCATAATCGTGGACGGAGGCAACTTCAATTGGGGCAACGGTAAGTATCCCGCCATAGACGGCCCATCGGAGGGCTATCACGGCCTGAACTTTTACGAAGCATTCGGCCAGTCGGCATTCATTGTCAAATGCCGCGTCGACGGATTGCGCGACCTCGGTGCTTGTCCGTCGGCGTTCGACAGCTACCTCATGCTGCTTGGCCTTGAGACCCTTTCCCTGCGCGTGCGACACCAAGTGGAATCCACAAGGATTCTGGCCGAATATCTGCGTGGCCACAGGGCGGTAAAAAAAGTGTCATATGTAGGCTTTCCGGAACATCCCTCACACAGGCTCGCGGAGAAATATTTCCGCCATGGTGCCTCGGCCGTACTGAACGTGGAGCTACAAGGGGACACGGACAGTACCGTTCGGTTCGTAGAAGCGCTCGAACTGGCAGCGCACATGACCATGATCGGAGACTCCATTACGGTTGTCACCCATCCGGCCTACACCACGCACAAGCAGCTGAGCGCGGACGATCTGAAGGCAGCCGGGGTCACACCTACCCTATTGAGAGTCTCGTTGGGTCTTGAGGATCCCCGCGACATAATAGACGACTTCGAGCAGGCATTCGCCAAGGCCGGACTTATCACCGATTGACAATCAGACCGGAACAAATGGGAAACAATGCCAAAACATACGTGTACAACAAGCCGTTCCCCCTTGAAAGAGGTGGAGAACTACCATCCCTGACCATCGCCTACCATACCTACGGGACACTCAACGAACGTCGCGACAACGCCATATGGGTCTGCCACGCCCTTACAGCCAACAGCGATGTGGCAGACTGGTGGCCGCATACCGTGGAGGAGGGATGCTTCCTTGATCCGTCCAAGTGGTTTGTGGTATGCGCCAACATCATAGGTTCCTGCTACGGATCCACAGGCCCCCTGTCAGTAAATCCTGAGACAGGAACGCCATATTACGACAAATTCCCAGGTCTGACGATAGGCGACCTCGCCAGAGCGCATTCCCTCCTTGCCGACCACCTCAAACTTGATCATATCCATGCTCTCGTTGGAAGCTCCGTAGGTGGCTTCCAAGCCATAGAATGGGTCTGCCGGGAGCCACACCGCTTCAACCGCATCGCCCTGATAGCCACGGATGCGAAAGCCTCACCTTGGACTATCGCCATTGACGAGACGCAACGCATGGCCATAAAGGCCGACGCCACCTACGGCGAACCGCGACCGGATGCCGCCATGGCCGGCCTCGCTGCCGCGCGTGCCATCGGTCTGCTTACCTACCGTGGAGGCGAGGGGTACAACCGCACCCAGCAGAACCGCCCAGACACACCGGAAGGATGCCATCGCGCCTGTACTTACCAGCAATACCAAGGGGAAAAGCTCTGCCGCCGATTCAACGCCTATTCCTATGTGACGATCCTTGACACGTTCGACACACACGACGTTGGACGCGGGCGCGGAGGGATTGCCACGGCATTAGGTGCAATTGACATCCCCGCCATGGTCATAGGCATAACCACCGACATGATATTCACCCCGGCTGAAATGCGTGCACTGGCATCCATGCTCCCTCAAGCCACCTACCGGGAGATCGACTCGCCGTTCGGACACGACGGATTCCTGGTGGAGCACGACCAACTCAATTCAATACTCAACGATTTCTTCAATCCCCGACACATATGAATACAATAAAAATAGGCCTCTTCGGATTCGGCACGGTAGGGCAAGGCATCTATCACGTGCTCAGACAGGCAAAAAACGCCCATGCCGAGATAAAGCGCATCTGCGTGCGCGACATATCGAAACCCCGTGCCATCCCGCTTCCGCCACATATGATCACCGACAAGCCGGAAGATATCCTTGAAGATCCCGACATAAACCTAATCGTGGAGGTGATAGACAATCCGGAGGCGGCATACGACATCGTATCCACCGCCCTGCGACGCGGCATAGACGTGGTGTCCGGCAACAAGGCCATGCTCGCACGCCATCTACCCGAACTGATAGACCTGCAGCGAAGCCACAACGCGGCTCTGCTCTACGACGCATCATCATGCGGCTCCATCCCCGTGATACGCAACCTCGAGGAATATTACGACAACGACCTGCTGCTTGAAGTAAAAGGCATACTCAACGGCTCGTCGAACTACATACTGTCACGCGTGTTCGACCACGGGGAGACCTACGATCGGGCGCTTGACCATGCCCAGAAGCTGGGATTCGCCGAAAGCGACCCCACTTTCGACATCGGCGGATGGGATGCCCTGTTCAAGCTCATAATAATCACCGTCCATGCGCTCGGACAGTACGTGGCACCGGAGCGGATCTTCACATACGGCATACAGGACATCCACGACGCAGACATCCGATATGCCCGCGAGAAAGGGATGAAGATAAAACTGGTGGCTCAGGTGGCAAAAGTAAGCGAAAGCGCCTTCACCATGTTCGTAATGCCTGAATTTGTAGGGCCTGAGAAGTATATCTACAGCGTGGACGACGAATACAACGGCGTGGTCATACGGGGAGAATGCTACGATCGCCAGTTCATGTTCGGCAAGGGAGCCGGAAGTCTCCCTACAGCGTCCTCCATATTGAGCGACATAATGGCCAGACGACACAACTACCGGTATGAATACAAGAAAATGGCCTATCCCGACCGGCCTGAGTATACCACAGACGTGACGCTGCGCATCTACGTGCGATACAGCACCACCAACATCCCGGCACTTCTCCCTTTCAGGAAGATCACGGAAATGTACATCTCCGAGGAAAACAATTATGTCATAGGCGAGATCCTATTGGCCGACCTGATCAAGTGCCGGAAACTGCTTGACGCACCAGACATATTCATTGCAAACCTCTCACGATTCTTCAGCGACCGCGACGTATCGCGCTGACAGACGGTCATCCCACCTCGAACCTCGGTTTGAGGCTCGGGATGCATCCTATGGACTCCTTGAAGAAGCACAGCCCCGGGGATGGTACGCCCTCCTCGGAAGAGGGGCCTATGTCAAGCGTCTCCGCACCCAATCCGTGGCATATACGCATCACCTCGGGAGCGAAACGGTGCATGGGATGCAGATGCTCCCATCCGGGAGCGTCCCCCCAATATACCACCTGCATTATACCGGGCGACACACGATAAACCAGCGCGGCAGCGACATCCTCACCCTCCAGACTCATGACGATGAACTCCGCCTGTGCCACCGGTGCGGTGCGTTTCACGTCGTCCAGCGACATGCGCAACGGGTAGCCCTTATGCGTCCGGTTTGATGCGATGACCCCATAGACGCGTTCTATGTCTCTCTCGCAGTTTCGGTCAAGGACTTCAATATTAAACGGGGTCTGGAGCGCCTTCCTGAACTTCATGCGCGACTTGGAATTCATCCTTCCCGCTACAACCTCTTCCCAGTCGGCATCATTTATGCCACCGAGGGGATAATGATAATTTACATCGGCATACATCAGTTTCCCGTTCCTCAACAGCGAGGAATTGAACTTCGGCATCAATCCGGGAGCATAAATGTCAGGGGGGAGAAACAGTTCCACTTTTTTTCCGGCTTCCCGGGAATACTGTGCCAAAAGCCCCACAGCCTCGTCTATCACCTCTATAAGCTGCCGGCTGTTGGTGTAGCAGAATCCCCCGAATGGCGCTGAAAACGGCGAAAGCAACCGTACGCCCCTCTCACCCAATATAAGCCCCAGGCGCAATCTGGTGTCACCAAAAGTGAGATAATGCAGCCCGTCGCATTTGTCACGGTTCAACTCAGTGAACGCCACACTGTTGAACAGGTGCGAACACCCCCTTGAAAACAACCGGTCAAATTGTTGCGCGTCAACCCTTTCTATTCTCATTGCCATATGCTATCCTTAAAGAACCGTTCCAAACATGATGCGAGACAGCCGATGATTGCCGACAACCGCAACTGATGTTCCGGCAAATGTACTGAATTTTCTACACTCCGTATAATCTATCAACAGTTTAAACAAAAACCGCCGCGAATATTTGCACAGGTCAAAAATAAGAGCTACTTTTGCACCTCGAAGACCGGGGAGACTGTCTTCTAAACAACGGACACAACATCCAACCATTATTCGGAGTGATGCTCGAGTGGCTGAAGAGGCACGCCTGGAAAGCGTGTATACGCCAAAAGCGTATCCCGAGTTCGAATCTCGGTCACTCCGCAATCAACGGCATTGATAATCAGCGAGTAACTTTGATTATCAGTGCCGTTTTTGTATTTTTTAGTTCCATAAACCGCTTAAGAAACTCCTTCGATGCCGAAAAATGGCGGAGTTTGCGGATGTTTGTTGAGCGCAAGCCATCGGATTCTTCCCAAAATTTGGTTAGAAGGCATAAAAAATTTTATTACAGTCCGCTAAATTTCAACGGCACGTCGAAACCCCTACCTCAATTCATGCAGAACGCCCTCAAACGTAATGCCAAAGTCAAATGGATAAAGAAGTTTGGTCTGATGATTGAGGCTGAACTCAACCTATTGTGCAAAATCGGCAAGGTTGAAGATACTTCGTTTGTTTCCCTCTCATCAGAGAGAAACGATTCATATACCGATGCCGTCAACAGGCTCATAGCCAGATTCGAAAACCGCGAGATTCCGAGCGTATGGTCGGCGTTTAAGGGAGAAGGCTTCAAGGTTCGAGGGGAAGACGGAGTATTCTTCGCCATAAATTTCGACACCCACACCATCATCAATCTCAACGAGCAGGGCTTCGATCTGACAAGACTGCAAAGGCGGGAGCGTCTGCAGAGTCAGAAACAGAAACAACAACCGGTCAAATTGCAGGCAAATCCATCAACGAAAAACACCCGTATCAGGCCGTTGCGTGATGCAGGTGGTGGTAGCACTGACCAGAACCGAAAATGGGGGGGTCGGTTACAACGGTCAATATGGTGATATTGATGACGGCACGAATCGTGGTATGAAGATTTAATCAATATCCTATTAGCAAATTCACTCAGTTATATGCTATGGATTAGAAGGAGTTCTCCTTAACCTCATTTAGGAGTTTATCGGCTTTTTTATCAGCTTCAATCTCTTCTGCGGTTCGCTCTTTTTCGTTGCGGGGAAATGCGAAGTTTTGAATCTTGACAATTCCTCCATAGCGTCCGGTGGAATGATCCCTGACCATACTCATAGTTATGAATTTTGAGCCATTCTTCCCGATTGAACTTCCAATACTCCAATTCGCAAACTCAATTTTATCTGAACCATTATCGTAAAATGTTGCTGCCGTTATTGATTGTATGTCCACGTCATCCTGATACGGCTTGCCATACTTGTTGAAAAATTCATCGAAGAGTGCCTGCATGTCGTGAATCAGCTGATTATAATTTTCATAATCGGCTGATATTTCTATTGTTACAGCAACAACCTCATTATTATCAGCTCCTCCAAAATCTAAATAGACTTCGGGAGTGTTCTTGAGACCAAATCCCCTGCTGAAAGCATTGCGTTTGTCGTAATCAAATCTGAGTTGTAACGCTTTTTGTTCAGCACCGGAAAATGCTTTAGTCTTTAGTGCTTCCTCTTTGCTCATACCGAACCTCACATCGCCCCATGCATAAATGGCCAATGAATCTTCTTTGGCATCCCGGATACGCTCGGCATTAGCGATGCTGTCCTTCCTTTGCTTCTCTGCGGCTTCAAGTTTAGCTTTGTTTTCTGCATTTGATGTGCATGAATTGAAAGCTGTCAACGCTAATGCAAAGGCAACTATCATAAATATAGGTAGTTGCTTGATTTTTAGTCTGGCCATATTTACTCGTTTGCTTTTTAATTAACGTGAGTTCGATGAAAATTAAGTGGTTGAAAAATTAGTGGTTAGCGATAAAAGCATTGAATTTAAAGTGCTAAATCATTAGTGCCCACTAAAAAATCAATAGGCGAATATCATTCCTTTCGGATGACGCTCCAGCAGTTCCAAGATGTACTGAATTCTGTAAGGCTTGGAGCTGCCCGGCATATAGCTTGCCGGAATCTCCTCGCCGAACTTTGCCTTAAGCAATTCCACAAATTTTATGACGACTTCGTCAATTGAGGAGCCGCACACCAGAGCCTTTGAATCATCGGAGGGCCACCACCATGTTTCAGTCGGGGCATAGGTCAATATCTCCAGATGCGTGCCGCCTCTGCCGGTCTCGCCACCCTGGTAAGACCTCTCACAACTAATTGACAGTTTTTCGGAAGTACATCCAATAATCTTTATCCATTCAGGATAGATCTGCGGATTCTCCAAATCCATTTGTTCGGGGGATAGATCATATAACAGATATAGGCCGACCTTCTTACCGGTGGCCTTTTCATAGGCATACACCGGATCACAAAGGACGGCAGGCCCCGGTGAGCCAAAAAGCCTAAGCCTACGATACATCTTGCCGCCATAAAAGGATATTTCCTCAGGAAGTGACGTATGCCAACCCACCAGATCATACAAATCTATCTGTTTCCACAGACCGTTTGTATTATCATTCCTGTCATACAGCTCAACGCCTACCAACTCATAAGACTTTGGCTCTTCAGTATCGGCCAATGTAATCAAAAACTCACGATCTATTTCCGATGACAATTCCTCGGCATCCTTTATGAGCCGTGGAGCATTGTCCTCAGGCTCATCTCCGGAACAAGAGCAACAAACAATTCCCAAACTGAGACTACCACCTACCACGACCGCATGCAGCAGCCGGTTTATCATAGACATTTTTCCCATATGCAACGATTTTTTAGAATCAGTTTCGTGAACATGCAAAAACAGTGAATTTCAGCATATTCACGAAACTGTTGACGATATTATTTTACTACTACCTTGGAGGCCGTTCCGTTGACTGACACAAGATATATTCCGGTGGCAACGGGGATTCGCAATGTTCCATACATAGATGGGCAAGAGGAGACAGTGCGGCCATCCATTGCGGTAATAGCAACGCTCTCACCACGCAATCCGGATACTACGATATATCCGCGTTGGACGGTGACGCTGTACTCCGACGCGGCAACACCTTCGATACCGGCACCTTCAATGCTTGCTGCCGGCGACATGCGCGATTCGCCCCTATCATACACCGCCGTAACGCGATAGGAATGGGCAGCCCCGTTGACGGATGTGGTATAAGTACGCGCCGTCACAGGCTCGCTGTTGATCTTCACACCGTCGCAATAGACGTTGTATCCCTCCAAAACCGATGGTGATACCGGCGTACCGGCCTTGACAAAACTTACATCATCGATTATGGCAGCGAACTGCTGGGGAGAAGTGCAACGTATTGCAAAATAACGAGTACCTTCGGGGAGTACCGCCCCAAACTGCGTCCACTTCTTGCCAAAGGCGCATGTGGCGATCAGGCTGAAACTTTCGGGATCTGCATCGGTGGAGGAGGCAAGAACCTCAACACGTTCCTTGTAGGTGGTCATGATGCTGCGCCCCATAAAGGTGATGATCTGACGGTTGCCGTCAAGTTCCTCGGATATGAGCCAGTCGTCGCTGAAACCGGTGCGCGGAGCATAAGAGATCAGCATCTGACTTCCCGAATACGGACGCCAGTCGGGATACTCCATCGTATCGTCCGGGCTTTCATTGTAATCCACCGACAGTCCGGCAAGCACAGGATTGAATACCTGCCATGCCATCGCCTTTCCGGCATTCTCATATTTCAGTATGGAACCGTTGCCGGTACCGTCTGAAATGCCCCATGTGGCCTGTCCGTCGCCGTCGTGCATAGTCCAGTCGCCAACACCGTCAATGATAAACGGAGCGTAATCGTCGAAAGTATCCACCGAGGGTTCAGGCCGTGCCGTGGTGATGTCCGGCTCATCCCATGAAAGGGAGACCTCCGAACCGTTGCGCGACGCATCCAATGCCGTCACATAGGCCATATTCGGAAGGTCAACCGACACTGTCACAACCTCCGACATGTTGTCGCTCTCCTTGAGGTCATATTCATAGAGTATCTCGGCCTGCAAGTCGTTGCTCTCGGGAGTGCCGAGCGTAACAGGGAAGTCTATCATGAAATAGGTGGAATTCCCCGGTTCGATATTCCGACCCTCGACCTCCGTGGAGAAATCCCCGGCAAGGGACTTGAGGCGCACCTTGTATTCATCCGCATCTTCCTGACCGCGGTTGGTCACGGTGACCTTTACCTCATGGCGGTCGCCCGGCCTCGCAAGATAATGAGTGCTTATGGAGGTAAGCTCCAGATTGTCGGCAAGCATGTCGTCCACATAGATATTGTCTACGAAGATCAGCCCTTCGTCCCAGCCTGTGCCACGGAAACCGAGCTGCACATAACGGTATCCGGCAAACTCATCGAGAGGCACCACCACATGCTGCCACCCCTTGTGTTCCGCAAAATCGGCAGCCGTGACGGTCTTGACGGTCTGCCATCCCTTTGTTTCAGGATTCACCACCACTTCAAGGCGGTTGCGCGTGCCGTCCTCAACGTTGCAGTAAAAGCTAAGGGATGCATTGAGAGTGGCATCAAGGCTTATGCGATTGGTATAGAGCATGGCCGACAAGCCATCCTCGCCCGGAATGCCGTAGCCGTTAAGCCCGAAGAGCGCCATTCCCCGGTCATTGTCATAAGGTGTGAACGCGTCGATCTCGGCGGCAACACCCCACTGAGCGCCGGTCTCCGACGACAGATAGCGCAGCACCGGGCTGGTAGAAGTCTGTCCGGGGAACGACTCATGTATGGGAAGCTGCGAATCTTCCCCGCCTACAAATATTGACGGTGAAACGGCCGTCTTTCCCGTACCTACCGTGTTGGTTGCCGTCACGCGATATGCCACCTGCGTCTGCACCCCGGCCGTGACCTCGCTGTCCGTAAAGCTCAGAGCCGATAAGCCCTTGGCCACCTCCTGCGAATTGTATTCATTGAAATACCTAACAACTGTGTATGTGACCTTGGCAGGATCCACATAATGCCCTTCAGGGCCGTCAGTAGAGGGGGCTTCCCAACTTACGATGACCTTTCCGTCTATGTCGCGCACTGTCAGGTTGTTCACCGTACCCGGTATGTCGTAGCCTACAAATACTTTCTTCACAGACTCAAGCCCACGGTTCTTCCCGTCATAGGCTACCACGCGGTATTCGTTGACTCCTTGCTTGGCTTGCTTGTCTGTGAAGGCATAAGCCTGTCCCGGCACTGCCGGTGCGAATGTCTTTATAACATCACCGTCGCGAATCACCTCTATCTTCTCAAGAGTTTCAAGGGGTGTCGCATCTATCGCCACCGTGGGAGCGATAAAAGCAATCAATGCCTCATATGCTCCTTTCTCGCCCGCTGTTACGCTTAATCCGGTGACCGCCGATGGGCCGTCGGCCATGGCACCTTCCACTATCCGAAGGTTGTCTATCACCAGATTCCACATGAGATCGTCACCGGGTGTAGTGGCATGGAAACCGATATGATACTCACCCTCGGTATCAACATGGATCTCATGCTCGTAAGTGTTGTATTTCGTATACTCGTTGTCTATCAATGAGTTTTCAAGAAGCGTCTCAGTCATTGCCTCCACAGTCGCGGCATTCCCGAGCTTCACCTCCATGTATTCCCTGAAACTAGGCACGATGGAATTGCCTTGACTCATGGCCTGATATATGACCTTGTAGGTGCGGTCGTTGCGCAGGTGCACGGGAGGCGTAAACAGCCAGTCGTCCTTTGCATTGCCTGTATGCACCCCACCGGCAGGCGTGGCGGTTGCCACACCCTCCTTGTAGCCGGAATAGCCCCATGTGCCCTGTGCTCCCTCCGCGTCTTTGTCTACGTCGATCACAGAGAAAGTGCCGAAGTCCACCGAGGTATCAAACGTCTCGTTATATGGCACCTCTGCCACATGTCCTACCGCCACCTTGTTCGTAAGGCACGAGACACCTTTCTGGCCATGCGACACAGGGGTTACCATGTAGCGATAACATTTCAGCGCCGTGCTTTCGATATGATCGGTAAACACTGTGTCCGTCAACGCCGTGGCCACGGCCACATTATCGGGGAGTCGCATCACGTCGTAGGTGATATTCGGGAAATCCACGTATCCGCCATGCATGCTGCCACGAGGCTTCCTCCATTTCAGGCTGACCACACCACCCCTGTCGGAGTTAGTCGCCGATGCCTCCGTACATGCCGACGGGCTGTCCTGTCCCATATATTCCCTGAGTGAAGTCGGGAAACTTTTCCCGGCGGCATTCTCCAGCGTCAATGTAAAGGTGTAATACCCGTTTTCAGGCAGGGTAACGTCTATTTCAAAGTTGCGCTTTCCGGCACGCACGGAGCCGCTGCTTACCTCATCGCCGTTGATCTTGAGACGGTAGGTGATCTCACCGGAAAGCTGCGAACCATCCTGGCACACCTTGGGAGCATCAAAGGCCACCACCCCTTCCAACGCACCGTCAATAAAATCGGTAAACAGCTCATCCACGGAAGCGGGCGCACCTGGCGCTGTCACATCGGGAATATACAGACCTGCGAACTCCTCATTGTCAGGAAAATCTCCGATTTTGGAAGCATGCCCGGTAGAGGTGTCCACCTTGTACAGGGCTGTTGTGAGGTCGGAATGCAGTGCCGCCCAATAAAGGGTGCCTGTCTCCATGTCAAAGGTCGCCGACTGGGCATAGCGGTTGTCAACCGCCACTCCGGTCTGCCCCACGCTCACCAAAGCATTCTCCTCCTTGTCAAGGCGATACAGCACACCATCCTCACCGATGGTATATATGTTTCCCTTGGGATCTGAGGCGATGGCCACATGAATCCGGTCAAGATCGAAAAGTTCTTCTATCCTGTAATCCTTGAGATTCATGGTTCCGAGAAGGTAGCGGTTTTCCAAAGAACCAACCGAGAAGATGCCGTATGCCCGCTGCTCTATAGGATCGAATGTGAGATCCTTAGCGATATGGCTCATCCCCAGGCTCACGCTCGAAACATACTTAAACGGATTGGCATCGTTGATATACAGTGTGGTATATACCACCTCCTGATTGTCGAAGTTGCGGATCTCATAATCTATGCAGTAATATTTCCCCTCGGCATAGAATCCCCCTCCACCCATCTTGTACATGTCACCGAGATAGAACGGCTCCACTTTCAGCGGACTGGCTGATGTGGTGGAATATATACCGAACGGCGCATGGCTCGAACTCCATCCGTCACTGTATACCACACCTCCGTAAAGTTTCGTCCCGTCGCCGGAGGCATAGGCCACGGATCCCTCTTTTACAGTTTTTTTCAACGGAAGCATCTCCCTGGACGGCAATATTCGACTGTGCCTCCTTATTTGGTCGGCCATGGTGATGCTGTCTTCCGACGACACGGACGCATTTCCGGCAATGTCCGGCTCAAATCCTGCCGGAAGCGCCCCCACAGCCCCTGCGACTGTGAGGATCGCTACGATAGCGACTGAAATTCCTCTTTTCATCTGATTTATATCCTAAGTTGGTCGTAATTATTTCACATGTGTCTTCACGACTGCGCGGCTGCCATCCTTACCGGTCATTTCCATTATGTACAGTCCGGCGGGGAGGGAGATTTCCTTCTCACCCTCCACAGTTGCCGATGCCGCCATCCGTCCGTCTGCGGCAAACACCTTTATGGTGCCCCGGAGACCTGAAACAGCCACTTTCCCGACAGATACCGTTATCCGCACTGCCTCGGCGACAGGCGAATCAACGCCGGTCATCTGGAGGTTAACCGTAACGACAACCGGATCCGAACCTGTCATTTTCACAGGTCTGGAGTAAGCATACTCGGTTCCGTTGTAATCTACCAAGAGTGAATACGTACCTTTCTGGATCACCTGAATCTCAAACTTTCCTTCCGCGTCCGTGACACCGGAATACTGTACATCCCCGGCTTTGAGGGTTATCGGCGCATCAGCCACAAGAGTATTGCCGTCAACCACTGTTCCCATTACCTTCATCGGCTCTACGGGTACGGAGAATATGAACGTTGGAACCTCGTTAAGCAGTTCGGTCTTCTCATCGGACATCGCATAGGATTTGGACACGCTCAATGTGCGCAATGGCTCTTCTGCCGATCTTGCAGTTGCCGCAGCCTTATGATATGCGAATTTCAGGCTTGAGGAGAAACCGTTGGCACGTTTCACAGTCATCAGCAGATCGCCACCTTCGTATACATAGGGTTCATCCAACTCCAACACGAATTTAGCCGGCTCGGTATCTGAACCAGCCTTCGGGAATACGACATCCTTTTCGGTGAACACAAAGGTCTCCGGCTCCACAAAAGCATCTCCTTCCGCAAACTCTTCCTTATTTGCAGCCTGAAGAGCCACGGCAAATTTCTTTGTAGTCTCATAAGAGGTGTTGGCTCCAAGAAGTACTATTTCGGTAATCCGGGATCCCGGTGCCAGACCGATCTCATCTGCCGTAATGATTGTCTGCATCTTTGAGGAGAACGCATCCATGTTGAGCGGTATCTGGTTGCTGATACCGTCTACCGCACCTATCTGCACGGGAATTTCCGAAGACTCCGCAAGAACGTTGCTCTTGCTCTCCAGGGACATTACACGGTCGCCATAGGAAAGCATCACCCTATATGAGTTTTCACCCTCCGAATGCGAAACATATTCCATCTTCAACGGGACGGACGCATATGCCCCGATGTTCTCGGTAACAGCGCTCGCCACCTCCTTGTCATTCTCTAAGAGCGTCAGGGTATACGAATCGGCATCGACAGCGGCATCAAGCATATTTAGCACGTCCACGGTAAACGACATGGGATAATTAACCATACCCTCCTCCGGAGTGCTGAAAGAAGTCATGATCATGTCCTGCGCTATGGACGCTGCGGTAAGCGGGTATACATTGTCAAGCAAGCACATACCCGCCTCAAAGGCGAAGTAGTAATCGCCCGGGGCAAGACGGGACAGCGAGAAATTGTACCACTCCAGCTGATTGCTCTTCTCATCAAGCCATTCAAAGGTGTTGAATGGCTTGCGTTGCGTACCGACGCTTTTTACGACCTTTCCAAGCTCCATCCAGGTTTCACGATCTTTGGAATAGTATACCGTCAGTGTTGAACTGTCGCTTACCGGCACATATGCATGTCCGGCCATGACGGTAAGGGCACCCTGCTGATCCACCGTCACAAGAGGGGTTATGAGGCGCGACTTTTTGTCGGCATCTCCTTGGGTAAGAAGGGGATTGCCGTTTACGGTGCGTGTGCTCCACAGGTTTGCTCCCTCTACTCCCGGAGCTGCAGCGACATGCCATCCGGCGGGAATGCCCTCTGCGAACTGTTCAACCACATCATTTTCTCCTGTCAGGGCGGCACGCACGGCATAGGCAAATTCCTTGTCGGCAACGGCATCGTTGTATTTTATCGTAACCGCACCCTTCATTCCACCGGTAGAAGTACCGAGGTTCATCTCTATATCAGCTGATGCACCCGCTTCAATCGTGAGCGGGAGCGCCGTGGCAACGGTAGCGCCACTCAGATTCTCATTGAACGCCAGCTCGTTTATCACAAGTGGCGAACGGCCTGTATTCGAGACTGCGACAGTCACACCGGCATCGGATACCGGTCTCATTCCGTAATCCACCGTAGACCCGGCGGAAACAGCAGTAGTACCATCCTTGACACCGATCCGGGCAACCGGCGAAAGCACATTCACCTTCTTGCATTGATATGCATATTCCGGAACAACGGTGTTTTTGAAAAACTCCTTTACCTTGATGGTCACACTCTTGTCCGTGCCGACATCGGGAAGTGTCACCGAGCAAGGCATCGTTACCGTAGCGGAAGCGCCAACGGGAAGGTCTGCATCACCGTCTATTTCTCCCAGAGCCAGCGTCATGTTTCCCAAGAAATTAAACTCACCGGCCTGAAACTTGTATCCTTCATCGCCAACGGCTATATCCTCGTCACCGCTATTTGTGACCGTGAAAGTCAAGGTAAAACTTGCATTCCCAGAAAGGTCGGCTGTCACCTCGGCCGTAGAACAATTGAAATCTGAAAGTGTCACACTTTTCTCAGCGGACAAAACCGGAGGCATGGCGGCAATGGCAAGCAGAACCGCGATCTTAGGTAAAAGACATTTCATAAATATAAGGATTTTTGTTTACTATTATTGCACCTGAAACCGTTTGCGTATACCGCACGGCAGAATACACGGCAATCAATTTGCGAGCATATATCCGATTTGACAAGCAAAATGCCGCAAAAAGCCCTGATCATTAGACATCACAAAATTATATAAAAACAGAGCGCCGTAGCAACCAATTGGTTTAATTAATGTTAAAAGCAAACGACGTTTCAAAATAAATCTCAAAAACGCCACAAGCATCTCCAAAGCAAACGGGGAGCGCAGGGTTCATTATTGCCCTTCAACTAAGAAATATCGCCAAATTGGGTAATTCAAAACCGCCAAATTTGGTAATAGAAATGCGCCAAATTGGGTAATTACCAATCACCATATTTGGTAGTCAGCCTAAAATTCGTACCTTTGCGATTCAAAAGAAAAACAAAACAGCATAATCAGATGCTTACTCTTCAACAGATAAAAGCCAATCCGGCCGAGGTGGTGGAGCGCCTCGCGATAAAGGGATTCGACGGCAAGGAAGCCATAGACCAGGTGCTCGCGCTCGATGAGCAGCGCCGTCAGCTCCAACTTGACAATGACAACAAGGCAGCAGAACTGAACCGAATAGCAGCCTCTATCGGTTCGCTTATGAAAGAGGGGAAACGCGATGAAGCGGAACAGGCAAAGGCACAGGTAGCCGGGCTGAAAGAAGCACAGCGCACCATCGCACAGCAACTGGCCGACACCGAACAAGAGCAGCACAACCTGCTCGTGACCATTCCCAACCTGCCGTGCGCCATGGTGCCCAAAGGCACCTCAGCCGCCGACAACGTGGTTGAAAAGACAGGCGGCCCGATGCCGGAACTCGGAGAGGACGCACTCCCCCATTGGGACCTTGCAAAGAAATACAATCTCATAGACTTCGATCTCGGCGTGAAGATCACCGGAGCCGGATTCCCCGTATACATGGGAAAAGGAGCGCGTCTCCAACGTGCCTTGATCCAGTTCTTCCTTGACGAAGCCAACAAGGCTGGATACCTTGAGATAGAACCACCATATGTGGTAAACGCTGCTTCCGGTTACGGAACAGGGCAGCTACCCGACAAGGAGGGTCAGATGTACCACTGCGAGGTAGACGACCTGTATCTCATCCCCACAGCCGAGGTTCCCGTGACCAACATATACCGCGACGTGATCCTGCGCGAGGACGAGCTCCCGAAGAAGAACTGCGCATACTCCGCATGCTTCCGCCGCGAGGCAGGGAGCTACGGCAAGGACGTGCGCGGCCTCAACCGTCTCCATCAGTTCGACAAGGTGGAAATCGTGCGCATAGAGCGTCCCGAGGACAGCTATGCCGCTCTGGAGGAGATGAAAGACCACGTGCAGGGACTTCTGGACAAACTGGGGCTTCCCTGGCATATCCTGCGGCTTTGCGGTGGCGACATGAGCTTCACGTCGGCCATCACATTTGATTTCGAGGTATGGTCGGGCGCACAGAAACGCTGGCTGGAGGTTTCGTCCGTCTCCAATTTCGAGACCTACCAGGCAAACCGCCTCAAGTGCCGCTACCGTGGGACAGACAAAAAGACCAAGCTCTGCCACACCCTCAACGGCTCAGCGCTCGCATTGCCCCGCATAATGGCCGCATTGCTCGAAAACAACCAGACCCCCGAGGGAATCATCGTTCCCGAATGCCTCCGCCGCTACACCGGCTTCGACATCATCGACTGATCGCCGGAACACATATTCACAAAAATACAGCAGAAGCCCGAAAGTCGATTTGATTGACTTTCGGGCTTCTGCTGTATCCGGACGATATGTCCTTACAATGAACTATTAAGTCCGACCTGCTTATTGAGTCGGGATTGCATATTCAACGCAACACATACCTGTAAATAAGTTTGCGCAAACGGTTCGGCACTATCCTGACTCCAAAACGGATCATTATGTTCTTTACCATGGTTGCCGTACCGATAAAACCTATATCGTGTATCGCCCGCTCAAAACGTACTTCATCCATGGCATATTTCAATCCTCCACGGCGCTTATACACATCATTCCCCATCCTGAACCAAAGCAAGCTCTCCGGAAGGTTATGGAACTTCTCCCCTGCGACAAGCATCCTTGCCCAAAGATAATAATCCTCAAACAGCGGGAAGCTCTCATAGCTGCCCGAAGCAATGACCCGACTTTTGCGGAACATTACCACAGGATGATTCATCGGGCTGCGTAATCTGGCAAACCTCAACAGCGCCTCATGCGTTTCTGGAAGCGAACGTGTGGAAACCACATTGCGACTCCCATCCTTTGAAACTACAAACTCGTCGATCCACGCACCGCACACAGATACATCATCATGAGCGGTCATGTATGCGGCCTGTTTCTCAATCCTACAGGGCATCATCACATCATCCGTATCCATACGGGCAACCAACTCATGAGAACAATGCCTAAGCCCCTCGCTCAAGGCATGCCCAAGTCCCATGTTCTTTTCCAACCTTACGAGCCGAAACTGCATGATGCCTCTGTTTGACCGCTCAAAATCTTCAACAATCTTGAGTAAATCATCTCCCACAGGGCCGTCAAGCACCATCACCACCTCATCGGGCAACACCGTCTGCCCCTTTATGCTTGATAGAGCCTCTTTCAAATAATCGGGTTTCTCACGCCAATAAAGCGACATGAGCACGCTCACCGGCGCGTGCCTGTCTGCGAGGGTACCCGTATCAATGATACGTTCCCTCAGCAGAGACACATTTTCTGATACCTCCATAGAGATCTTGAAAATCGAAAAAATTACGCAATACACATGAAAACCTATGAAGCGCCTATTGTCGCTTCATTTCCATGGCTAAAAAATCATATCCATCCCCTGATCCCTCTTTTCCCTCAAAATAGCCCCTACGAAACGCGATAGTACAGACGCTTTAGCGATTTCGTAAAACCCGGCGGAAGAACTTCCAGCAAGCGTTTGACGCGCCAAGCGATCCGTGTTTTCAACGGACGCGAAATATATATGGCCTTTACGCTTGCCGACAACGGCAACGCCGGATCTGCAAGCCCTTCAAAAATCCTGTAATCTCAATGTTTCTCTCTTTTCCTGCCATCTATAGCTTCACTTAGCCAGTTCAATGACTGATTGCGATGCTCTACGACTGCCGAATTAACCTTCTCCCAATTGATCGCACGCCCGAAAACTGCATCAAGACTATTGAAATCCACCACACGGCGGTCTGCAAGCCCATGTTCGTCAAGCAGGGCGAGTATCTTGTTGGCATTGTCGCGTGTCTTGACCGCCATCGGAGTCCCTGCGATTATGGACATCACGGTGCCATGGAACGTATCGGTGACCACCCCCTGCGCATGCTTGAACCACAGCAATAGCTTCTCAGGATCACAGTCCACGTTCCTGTCAGCCCATGAATGGAAAAAGCCGGGCGACACCACTTCCAAGCCGTGCGCCTTTGCATACGCCCGTATGGCCTCCGTCTCTGCCGGATCGTTCATGCGTGCATCGTAGGCATATACCAGAAGATACGGCTTGCCGCCGGACATCGGATTCCCGCCTCTCAGCTCCTGCTCATAACCATACAACAGCACCGGATCGCAGACCCTCTTGGGCGAAAATCCGAGCAAGCGCTCCACTACGGAGCGACTGTTCTCATCGCGCACAGACAGTGCCTCCATACCCCTAAGACCGCCGGCAACGAAACTACGGCAGTTGAGACGGTCTATATCCTCGATGACAGTAGGCCCGAAACTTCCGGCATAGGAGATCACCCTCCGCGATGGTGCCGCATACCCGAAAAATATCGGGGTCGGCCCCGTATGCAGGGCGAACACCTCGTCTGATCCCACTATGGTCAGATCCACGTCCGCCGCCTCCGAATAATAATCGCCGATTATGCCATAACGCGACAGGAAGCCCCGGAGCGCCCTGCGTTTCTTGAAATTATAGATCGTCTTGGAAAGGCCGTTTTCACGCAGATAGCCGAGATATATCCCCACAGAACCGAGGCCGATGGAATATTTCGCTTTCTTGTCGTGCCCGAGAAAGTCGTAATTCTTGTCAAACCTGAGAGCCTTGGCCTCATGCCCCAACTTTTTGAGCACGCGCTTCAAGGCCGTTAGCTGGAGCACCGCCCCGTGGTTGTGCACGTCATAGTGTGTGATAATTCCGATATTCATCTATAACTCTTCCGATTAGTTATCTATTCAAACGCTGGCGTTCGCAATCCTTCTTCTCCTTAGCAAATCAAGATATGCCATAACTCTTGGGCATACACAACATCCAAGCAACAGCATTTTCTTATATAATGACACTTCTCCTACAAAAAGCGAACGCCAAGTATTTCTACGCACATATCTCAAACACTCTAAAAAATGCTCTCTGTACTCAGATTTTCTCTTGCACTCTAAAATCCGTATTACGGTCCCCATTCTGAATTGTGTTTTATGCCATTCAAGCATAAGCCTAACATTTCGCGAGGGAGTGCCTAAATAATTTTCTATTAATGACAATGCCTTCCAACCATTATGAGAATTCTCTATATTGAACTTTGAAGTGGCACTCTCAAAATTATTGCGTCTGTAAAAATATACTTTACGTTGACCTACAACTATATTATTGGAGGCATTGGCCGCTCTTACAATAAAATGCAATCCCTCCCCATAAAACAGGTCTGTTGAAAAACGTATATTATTGTCATTCAAAAAATCCCGCCTGAATATTTTGTTCCAACTACCCACTGTTACTCTCGGAGACAACAACAATGCAACAGCATCATTTGGTTCCAATACGGCAACATTGTCTTGCGCCACCTGAGAATCAGTTTTATTACAGAAACAATTTAACGACAGTCCAAAGTCGGAATTATTAGCCCTAACCAATCCGAGCATATAATCCGTAAAATCTGGAGCTATGTAGTCATCAGCATCTACAAAAACCACATAATCGCCCTTCGCGACCTCCAATCCCTTATTTCGTGCATAACTTACTCCGTTATTCCGCTTATGTAGTACTCTAATTCTTGAGTCCTCATTGGCCAGCTTATCGCATATGTCTGCTGTCCGATCTGTTGATCCGTCATCCACTATTATTATCTCTATATCAGAATAACTTTGATGTATGATTGACTCAACGCATATTACGATATAATCCTCAAAATTATATACGGGAATAATAAATGAAACCTTACATCTACTCATAATAGTATCCATTGTGGCAACTGAAACCTACAATAACTCTCATTGTTCGTCCACTTACGTGGCGCACAAACTATTTTATCAGGATTCTTGTTCAGAACTGCTCCCCACCATGAGAAAGAGCTGTTTGCGATTATATTATGATTACATTCAGACATCAACATCATATCCAAAGGGCTGTCAATTCCCTTATTAAAATCAATGATATGATAATCGCAGCCAAAGAGCAACGGAACTATATTCTCCATACACCAGCCAATATCATCCGAAAAAATAAAGAATGTAGGATCTTTAAAGCGTGTCATAAAATATTTCAATGCCGCTTCATAATAATCCAAGCCACATAGGCCTGCATAGTTCTTGGCCTTAAGATAATCACCACGCCTTACATGAATGCCAACCGCATTATTACACTTTCGTATAATATGAAGCATTCCCTCTGTAGCCTCATTAAATGGCAATTTAAAATCATACGTTTCCTGCAGAAGATCAGTTATATCTTTGGAATACCTATAGTCCAACCAGTATCCTTTATAGTAGCAATCGCCGGTAGAAAATATATCATCCATCAAATGATCCGAGGAAATATCAATAAGCTCAGTCCTTCGTGGAGGCAAGAACTTATCAACAATCCTCGCCATCCTATAATTATACATCGGCCGAGTCAACGACATCAATTCGCGAAAAGACGCCTGAGGCAAAGACAGTTGAAAAACCCTCTCCAATTCAAGTCCATTGTGCACTCTATAACTACTCATCAAGGAAGCATCCACACGCATCTCTTCATCTGGAAATCTCTTTTTTAGAGCCAGAAAAAGTGCATACTGGAACATCTGATTCCCCAATCCCCCGATTATCCGCACGATTTTCATAAGCCCGTCAAATATACCACGCTATTGCGCGTCTTATTGATTTCACAAGTTTTTTCATTTGGGCAGCCATAGACCGGCTTCTTCCTTTATTGAAGTAGCTGTCTAATCTCACCTTATCCCTGAAGACCATTTTAGGGATAAAATCAGACGGCCATTCCTCAGGCCAACAATACTCCGGAGAAAGGCTTCTCGGCTTGTGATGGCGGAAATAACTGTTTATGTGCGACTCATCGTGCACAAGAGCGACAATCCCACGGTCGTAGTCATCGCGTGTGTTTTGCGCAAGAGTACTGATCATTTTAAGAAATGCCTCCGATGTACCTCCGTTTATCCCACCCATGTAATAATGATAATCCTTTCCGAATGGAGCGACATAGGCTTTCGATGCCTTATTACGTTCATATGGGAAAAACATCGGCTTATGCAATGGTTTACGTTTGCCTGGCCAATCGGCACCCACAAGCCCGGAAGCATCGGGCAAAATTTCATCAGCAGTCACTACCTGACGAAACTCCGCATTACTGTTCAGGAAATATATGTAATCGAATTTTTCAAGTTCCTCTTTCACCCGCATGAACATCTCAAAACGGAAAAGTGAATCTTTCGGAAATCCTTCACACTGTTTGTATTGCAAATGAACATTAGTAGCATCAGACAATCCCATGTCATCTGTGAATACAAAATAATGCTTTTCAGTTCCGGGAACGAACTTTTCCTCACAGCTTTGGTAAAAACCCTCCCAGAAACGATTGTAACGTCCCGTGCAAATATAAAGAATCGCAATACGCATAATATACTCAATCAATATCCAAACCTACATTTATGAAATCCAGGGGCAAAATCATAAAACCCATATGGAATCAAATGATTCCATTCGTTTTTAAGGACAAAAGTTAGAATCATTTTTATACTAAAAAGGAATATAACCAGTCCCAATATCATATCCGGGTTCACTTTATTATCACATGTCTTAATTTTACCAAACGGAGGCTGTAACCTATATTTCGACTTGGCATAGGTACATAAATACACTAACTCCAAGACACTAAAGATATCCCAATACCAACCAAATCTCCTAAATATAAGAAAGAACACGCCTATGATTCGGCAACTTATTAAAATTGCCAGGCTCCATTCCACAAGCATAGGGCGTCCTTTTATGGAGTATCGTTTCCTCACATATAATATTAAGCCAACAATAAAAACTCCCCATAATAATTCTATTATAGCAGCCAATGGCATTTTCTCACGTTGCAAGTTACTACTGTAATAAACACTATCCGAATAATCCAACATTTGAAGAATCGGATAAATCAAAACAGCTACTACGCAACTTCCCAAAAGGAATATGCAGACATTCCTCTTAGATGCCTTAAACAGGGTCGCTATTGGAAAGAAAAACAATATGATTGCCGACGAATGGAATAAATATGCCAACGATACAAGCGCATAATATTGAACCCACTTTTTTGCCAGCAACCTGTCAAACGCTATCAAAAAAAGAATAATCGCATATGCTTGTCTCAATCCAGAATAAACCGATAAAAAAAAGCCGAACAAAAGGAAACAAGATATGGCGATACGCGTGGGAGTATATTTTTTTATATACCATACATAAAATAGCGTATTTATCAAGGCGGTTATGAATACAATCGAATAAGCATCTTTCCAAATATATTTTGCTATAAAATTTTCCCATACACAAAAACCATATTCAAACCTCTCACGCGGGTTGACTTCAAATATGGATCTGCCATCAAATGACGCTTTGCTAATCAAATGATACAAATGCTCATAATAATGAGCCGTATCATTTAAAACAGGGAGATCCCTGCAACAAAAGAAAACACCCAGAATCAAACAACATGATAGCGCCTGAAAATACATTCCGTCCTTCCTTGGAAGGTACATAGAGGCAAAAGCGACTACCAGAAATGAAAAAAATACACAGATAACAGTCAACATAGTCCCAAACAAGTGAATTCAAAAACCGCAACTATCTAACTTGCAATGGGGTTGGCTTGTTTGCAACTAAATGTCCAACATCTGACATTACGAAAAAGAATCCCCACCAGAAGAGCAAGGATGTCAGTGACGGAATTGAATTCATATTCAATATCAAGGCAATAAGAAGCCCCACACCTATGGTTCGTAATTGTGTTTGCGCGTGCACACACTTGACTGCATAACCGACAAACAAGACAAAAGCCACAAAGCCCAGAATCCCGGAATGGAAGAGGCTACAAAAAAATGTGTTATGCACACAATGCCTTGCATACAACCCGTATTCGGGGATGTGCACAGCTTCCGCATCAAAGCCTATTCCCAGAAAAATGTCTGCAAGATTAACGGAGAAATATCGTAATACACCCCAAACTTGATCCACTCTTGAAAAAATAGAAACCAAACCGGATTTGTCATCCATAGAGAACCTATAAAACGGATAGTCGCCGGCATACCAAACCAATAGGGCCACCATGACTATGGATGTCATTAAAATAAGAAATATCGCAGGACGCCTCCCTATCCTATTTTTCAATAGCCCATAGAAAAAACATTGATAAAGGCATAACATCCCTATCAATCCTATACGCGACATTGTAGCAAGCACTATCAGGAATGCTCCTGTCAGAACCAGCATGGAGCCTGCTTTCATCCATATATTCTGATGATACAGACATATGCCATACATATTGATCGCTGTAAGTATAGTAAGCCCTATTGCAAGATAATTCGGGTCACCAGTATAGCCTAAATATCTATGTAAATAAACGAAGGGTATCTCAATAAGGAAAAAACCTATGATTACAGGTAACGACCAAACACAGATTTGCCTTACTATCATTTCCTTGTCTGATTTACGCAACGGATTGAAACACAATATACCCAATATGAAACGTATAGTAGGAGAGGTAAAGTCCAATGTCAGATTCCTATTAATTACGGCGGATGCAACTGCCAATATCACCATAAGACATAAAAGCATGTCCACACCGTCCAATTTAAAACGGCAAAAGATTGAACTGAACAGTGCAAGTCCACAGGGAATGTAAAACAGCTTCTCCAATCCGAATGCCGGATGTCCAAAGAAATACATCAGAAAAGACATGGATGCAAAAACAGCATACAACCTCCTCCAAAGAATTTTGTTCCTAAGCACATAGCGGCATATGCGATGTCTACCCATGGTGTTTGTTAAATTCCAACCCCGCATTTATTCTTGAGAACATCAAGTTTACCAATTACATAACGGAGAGAGGAAGATTTAAAGATGTAGGCAGACACCATGTAGAGACATATAAATAGAATGGCTGTTATGATCAATCTAAGCCAGACTCCCCACATGATATAATCGCGTATGAATAGCGTAATAGAAAATGCGATACCCAGCGACAGGAGCGTCGGGAAGATGTTTACCAACTGCTGCCATAATGAAATCTTCACCAACTTCCCGGAAAAATAGCTCACGAATATAGCATTGAACAGGTTGTATCCGATCAACATCTGTAGAAGTACGTCTATTGGAAAATGTATGGCCACTACCAGACACGATACGAACACCGTTTTTCTTATAATCTCTATGCCAAGAACCCACCGGCTTTTCCCGCGAACCAACATAACATCCATGTTTATATCGGCAAAACAATATATCGCCCCTATCACACACATATATTGAAAATAATGCGCTGCAGACGACCAATCCGCAGGAAGGATTGCGGCAAAGAGGTCATGAGCCTCTATCAGCAGAAACAACATGATCGGCGATATTATAAAAAAAGCCATCCCCACGATATTCTGGCTGTATGCCCTTAACCGGTCTATGTCCTCCTGGAATTCTGCCATGACCGGATACGACACCCTATGTATGGAAAACGATATGGTTCCGGCAACCGAGGTCTGAAGTTTGTTGGGTATGGTATAGTTCCCCAATACCGATGCCGAATAGGCCTTACCGATAAACATGTTTGGAAGATTATCAGTAATAGCCGCAATTATGTTTGCCCCCAAGAGATTCAGTGAAAAACCAAGATATTTTTTCACGGATTGCCAACTGAATTTTTCGCGTGGGAACCATCTGCCTAAAATCCATAGCAACACCGAACGACATACGGCATATGTGAGATTCTGTACGACCAGTGCCCATACACTTTTGTAAATCACTGCTATTACAATACCCAATATACCGGAAGAAATTACGGAAACCAACGAAATCTGGGAGACTCTCTTGAAATCTATCTTCTTGAACAACTGTGCCTGTTGAACTATCCCCAAAGACAGAAAGACGATAGACAAAAATGCCCAACGCACAAGCGACACCAACAGAGGCTCACCATAGAACTCCGCAATCAACGGAGCGCTGAAAAAGAATATCAGGTATATGCCACAACCGACCAAGACATTAAAGTAAAATACTGAAGAGTAATCCCTCAGACTCACTTGCTTTTCCCTGATCAGTGCCTGAGAGAAACCTGCATCTACAAGTATGCTGCTAAAGGCAAGGAATATGGACATCATGCCTATCAGACCGAACTGCGAAGGAGCAAGAAACTGCGCTATTACAAGCGTGCACAGCAATTGCACACCTATTGTAGAGAATCTTTCGAGCATACTCCACAAAGTGCCTTTAAGTGTCTTATTCCCTGATGATGCCATTATTACAGTGTTGATTACGAAACCAATGAATGCAACATTTCAGGATTTCTCATTCTTGTGATACCCGTAGCCGTAACCATATCCGTAGCCGTAAGCGGAGCGGAGGGAACCGAGGTGGGAGGTGTCGGTGCCGTTGAGGATCAGAGCCATGTTGCGGTAGCGGCCGGTATCGTAGAAGTGCTGGATCTGGGGGAGCATCTCGCGCTCGAGGAGGCCTGCGCGGACTACGAAGAGGGTCATGTCGGCGTGGGCGTTGATGATCTTGGCATCCGCCACCACCTCCACCGGCGGACAGTCAAGCAGTACGTAGTCGTAACGTGTGCGCAAATCGTCAAGCATGGCTTTCAGACGCGGGGAATAGAGCATTTCCGCAGGGTTGGGAGGCAATGCGCCTACAGGGATCAGATCCAGTCCCTCGGTCTCGTTGGCACTGCGCACCATGACATCCTCAAGAGAGGCATGCCCCGAAAGGTATGCGCTGACACCACGCGCCGGGCTTCCGACATACGTGCTCAGCGATGCCTTGCGCAGGTCAAGATCCACCACTGCCACGCGATGTCCTTTTATGGCGAGGATTGTGGCAAGGTTCATGGTTATGAAAGTCTTGCCTGATCCGGGATTGGCCGAGGTGACCATCAGGGTATGCGCACCTTTCACATCGGCATCGGCCATAAGCTCAAGGTTGGTGCGGATCACACGGAAAGCCTCGTTGATTATGTCTGACGAACCTTGACGCACCACCACCGTGCGACGATCGCGCTCATCGGCGCGAGCCGGACGCAGCCGTGCCAGGCCGTGGCGTCGGCGGTAGCCAAGGGGTATCTCCCCGACGAAAGGCAACGACAATGCCTCTATGTCCTTGCGGCCGCGAACGCGGGTGTTGAGCGCCTCGGTGAGATATATTGCCCCCATCGGCAGCAGCAACCCCAGGAGCACGGACACTGCCATCACGTTGCGGCGATTGGGCGAAACGGGCAGGTCTGATCCCATCGGAGGGGTGACCATGCGCGAGTTGTAGGCCGTGAAAGCTTGGCTAAGCTCGTTCTCTTCGCGTTTCTGGAGCAGATAGAGGTATAGGCTCTCCTTGACCTTCTGCTGACGCTCTATGCTCAGGAGGTAGCGAGCCTGGGTAGGGTTGGCCTGAAGACGCGACGAGGCCGCCGCCTGCGAGTTGCGGGCGGTGGTCACTGCGGAATTAAGTGTCACTACATAGTTGTCTATGCTCTGGATTATGGCCTCGCGCATCCCCTTTAGCTGACTGTCCATGTCCACCACCAGAGGATTTTCGGTGGAGGAATTTTCCACGAGGTTGTTGCGCTCGAGCAGACGCGTGTTGTATGCAGCGATCTGTGTCTCTATGTTGAGGTTCTCGATGCCTGAGTTGGCGGGAAGCACATTGAACGTGTTTGCCGAGTTTACGAGGTACGAACGTATGTAGCGTGCCATGGCAAGGCGGTTGTTAAGTTCGGCCACCTCATCGTCGGCAGCGGCGGCACGACTGATGTAGAGCTGGGATACCTGCTCCACGTCTGGTACCATGTGCGTGGACTTGTATGAAGATATGTCAGAGTCCACGTTGCCCAGTTCGCTCTCTATGACAGCAAGACGATCCTTGATGAACTCGGAGGTGGAGACTGCGATCCGGTTCTTGTCCTGTATCCAGTTCTCGTTGTACACGTCTATCACCCCCTGCAACAGGTCTTCGGCTCGTTCTGGGCTTACGTCTGAATAACTGAGGGTGATTATCGAGGCATAGTCCTCCGGAGCATCAGCTACCAGCTTCCGTGCCAATTTTGCTGCTGTCTTGCTCACAGGCGCAACGCTTACCTGTATATTCAACGGGGAAGCGAGAGGGTCACCGGAGTATGTAGCTCCGGGAGCCACGGCCACGCGTCCAAACGGCGTCCGGATGGTGTCCAGACGGTCATAACGTCCCGTCACGGGATCTGCATCCAGCGGGTCGCCTTCCTTGTCGGCAAAATCGCGCAGGGTCACAGAGCCGTCGGGATGCGCTACGGCCTCGAATGAACCGGCACCCTTTTCCCCGAGGTCGGGAAATGTGAAGCGCAACGGCAAATTACTGCCATATAGGGCATTGTCATGGAATGTACCTTTCTCGGCATAGGTCACATCAAGCCCGAGCCGCCTTACCACCTCGGCCATCACCGTGGGAGAGGTTATGGAGGCAAGCTCGTTGAGCACATTCGTATTGGGCTGCAGGAATCCTATCCCCGAGAAGGATGCGCCCACGTCGCCCCCGGCGGTGCCCCCAAGGCGGTCGTCCTTAATCAATAACTGGGTTGAACGTTCATATACAGGAGAAGTCCGAAGTATGTAATATACCCCGAGACTACAACATATGACCAACGAAATTACGAACCAATACCACCGGCTCAGGCACAACCATAGAAGATCCTTTATCTTCAATGTTGGCTCCGAAACGGCAGCAAGCGCCTCCGAAGAGAGCTGTTGAGCGCTATCTAACACGTGAGAATCAGACATATATGTCATCAAACATTATACCGGCAGAGCCATCGCGGTCTGCCGATGATTTATGGAAATACGGATTTTATATCTTGGAATTTAGAGTTTGTATAAAATTTTTATACGAACTCTTATGGACGCAAAAAAAGCCGTAGCTTATTTCCAGATAAGCACGGCGATAGTAGTTGCCAGGGAGGCAATGGAGATCCAGAACGACGGGGTAAGCGGAGCGTTGCCGTTGGCCGTTGTCTGACGTTTTCGCACATCGTTGGGAGAGACGTACACCACGTCGTCCTGCTGGAGGTAGAACACCGGACTCTGCACTGTCTGTGCCGAGTTGGTGAGATCCAATCGGTATGCCATCTGGCGGCCATCCTCTATGCGGGTCACAAGCACATCCTTGCGCTGTCCCTGTATGGTAAGGTCGCCGGCTCCGGCAATGGCGTCAAGTATGGTGAAACGGTCGCGGTCGAAATTCACCCTGCCGGGCTTGTTGACCTCACCGAGCACCGTCACTCCATGGTTCAGGAAATCGACCACTACAACGGGATCCTTGATCTGATTGCGCGTTATGAGCTGCTGGCGTATATAATCTGCCACCTCGTTGCGACGCATACCCTCTATGTGCAATGTGCCCAGTTGCGGGAACTGTATATCGCCCTGCTCGTCCACGACATAGGAGGCAATCTCGTTGACGCCTCCAGTTGGCGATGAGGTGACGCCCGGCTGCCCCACGCGATGCGCCATCATAGGCAGGTTGTAAAGCGCGGCGAGCTGCGGATCCTTCGACACCACCAGAATAGACAGGCGGTCGTCGGGGCGCACGGTTATATCCTTTACCGAGTTTATTTCCTGTATCGTACCGGCCTCAAGCTCACTGAAGTATGTGACATCCCTCGGTGAGCGGCAGGAACTGAACGCACCGGCCAGGGCAATGGCCGTGCACAATGACAAAAGGCACCTTGATTTTTTTGAATACATATGAATTTTCATTTTTCCGCACAGGCAATCACGTGAAACCTTAATTGCACGGAATCGCCATTCCACCAGAGCGGCCTATAAGACTTAAAAGGAGGAACGGCATGCATGTCACGCTTGCGGCGGTCACTCGTAGCCGTGAGTGATGCCCAAACGTGCCTGACGGCTTTTTATAAGACGCGTAAGTGTATAATTTACAATGATCCAGAATACCAGATCGGCCACAAGCACCACCGCAGGCCCCACGTAACGCCCGAGCCATATGTTGAGCACTATCAAGGCTGCCGAAGTGGCGAGGATGGTTATCATGGTGAGACGATGGGGTATGCCCAACGCAAGAAGTTTGTGATGGATATGGGTCTTGTCGGGGAGGAACGGACTCTTGCCGCGCAGGATCCTGTGCATGAAAACCCTGAGGACATCCATGCACGGTATGGCCAGCGGAGCAAAGGCTACTACCATTATATTGGAGGAGATTATGCCACCTTCTATTATATATGTGGTCTTTATAGCGAGGAATGACAGAAGCAGTCCTATGGTCAGGGCACCTGTATCGCCCATGAAAATCTTCTTCTGCATCACCGGATTTCCGAATACATTATAATAGAAGAAAGGCACAAGGGTTCCCAAGCCGGCGAAAGCCAGAAGCGCATATATCCAATGCCCCACCGAAAGGAATGCGAATCCATAGAAGGCCATCGCTATGCCACTGAGGCCCGAAGCGAGGCCGTCGATGCCGTCTATGAGATTTATGGCATTGGTGATGTAAACCACAAGCAATATCGTAAGTCCCCATGCGAGAGGCCATGGCAATTCATAAAGGCCGAACATGCCGTGAAGGCTGTCGATCCTCACGCCTCCCAATGCCAACAGACACGCAGCGATGATCTGCGCAATGAACTTTGCGGAATACCTCACGCCGATAAGGTCGTCTGCAATTCCTACAAGATACATGACCATCATGGCGCACAATCCGAAGCTCAAAGGCAGAAAACGCGACGCAAGCTGTGCACGGGCATCAGGGCCGTGCTCGTCAAGCGACAATCCTAAATGCAGGTGCGCCCCGTCAGATCCAAGCAACACTTCTATGCCTATTACAAAACAAAGAGAGAAAATGATCGACGGCATAAAGGCAATTCCACCGAGACGGGGAACCGCTGCCGTATGTATCTTCCGTTCATCCGGTTCGTCAAAGAGTTGCTTGCGAAAAGCGATAAGGAGAATTTTAGGAATGATGATACCAGCCAGTATTGCACTTATGAGGAATACTGCCAATCCGTCTAATGAAAACTGCATGTGCAATTGTTTTTTAGGTTAAGACTTTTGATGTGTGTGCGATATGATATGTGGACTACCGGACATCGGCCGAATTGCAACCGACTGCCGACTACGGTAGTCTCTCAAGGAAAGATGCGGGAATATAGGATGTGGCAACAGCGCATATTCCACTTATGGACACCACCAGACGCCGATTCCCGCGTATGCGCCTGATAAATCCCTCAGCGCCCTTGAAAGATCCCTGAAGCACTCTCACACGCTGACCGACAGAATAATCGGCGACATTGTCGGAAAGATACTCCAATCCGTCGGCCTGTGCCGACGTGACCAAACGGAACATTACCATCTCGCGTTCGGGGATTACGGCAGGAGAGCCGTCTGAAGCAGCATAAAACATCGCATGTCCGTTGATGGAATCCTTGATCTGCCTGATCCGACAATCCGCTACTTTCAAAAAGAGCAGCCCGGATATGGCAGGACGCATATGACTTGTTTTCCTGCCGTCAGAGGTTACAGTCACCACTTCCTTTTTGGGAACGTAGCATTCGCAATCGCCCATAGCCACCAATCCGGCCTCCACCGCAGATATTTTGTTATGAAAGACCTTCAAAGCATACCAGTTCATTCCGTTCTTTAAGGCAGCGAACCGATCCACCATGGGTGAAGACAAGGGCGTATTATGATGCAAAATAACAGTAAGATCGCTGAATGTTAACAAGATATATAGTGAAGAGAAACGAGCGGAAATCGTAATCAATACATTCCCCCATTCTCCTGAAATGCCACGCGAATCAAGAAAACGGGGCGGAACACCCGAAGTGAGTCCGCTATATCACCAGATATGACAAAACTCGCATAACGCCCCACGAGGGGACAATCAGCGACCTTCGCAACAACCGGATGTGTCGAACACTAAGCTACACTACGAATCCGCAGTTCACTCGCACTCCTCCATATTGCCGCCGGTATTTTCATGCAAAAGAAATAGAAAACCGACGCAATACGTCTGCAAAATTACAATTAATTTATGAAACCGCCAACTCCTTATCCACAACCATAGAACAAAACCTATTCCCAAATGTAAGCCGGTCTCCCGATCTCTGTGACCTGGCCGACGGATTAGGCCGTCATTTTTAGCCTATTAAATATTGTTGATCTCCGGTTATTTTGTAATTTTGCAGGACCAAACCAGCGAGCCGCACACTTTCTTTAATCATAATTATCTAATATGCAGCAATTTACCCCCCCCCATACAATCCTTAGACACCGGTAATGATTGCATCGGCAAAAAAGAAACGCCATGCAACGGCACCTTACGGAAACAAACACGCGGAAAACACACACAAACCATCCTTATTATCATTTTCCTGCTTCTGGCTGCCCTATCCGTGGGGTTGCGAGGATATTTCAGGGAACCGGTCAGCGACGACCTGCTATACCGATATGTCCTTGATGCCAATCCGCTTGGCGATAACGACTATTCCGTGGAGGTCACGTCGCTGGCAGATGCGATAAAGTCACAGACAGTTCAATATTTCCATTCCAACGGTCGGGCACCGATCCATGTCCTGGTGCAGATGTTCGCCGGGCCATGGGGACATGCCGCATATCCCATTTTCCTGGGATGCCTGTTCCTTACCGTCCTATCGCTGTTCGTCAGGTACACCATACCTGCCAAATCAAGGCGCACCCCATTTGCATGGCTCCTGGCAATCGGCGCTTATCTTTATCTTTTTCAAAGCAACAGCGGCAACTGGTACAGCATCTGCGGGGGTATGAACTACCTTTTCCCCATGCTTCCCACTCTCCTGTTTTTGTTCACATTGCCACATGCAGACAGGCACCGAGCGTTCAACAACCTGTGGGGACGCGTGCTCCTCGCACTGCTCGGCATCGTCACCGGATGGAGCCAGGAATGTTTCTCGCTCCCATTGTCAGGAGGACTGTTCTTCTACCTGCTGCTGAATCTCCGGAAGACAAAGGCTAACACGTGGATACTGGCCGCATCGCTATGGCTTGGGACAGCCGTACTGGTATTCGCACCTGGCAATTTCGTGAGGCTGGCCGGCAGCCCCGGGCTGTTCTCAAGCATCATCAACGGCGTTAAGCTATTGGTCGGGACACGGCTGTTCTGGATATTGGCGGCGCTCTTGCTGGGGATGAGAATATGGAACAAGGCATTGCTTGCTGACTTCATCAGACGAAACACCCTGGAACTGCTCATACTTGCGGTGGCAGTGGCTTTCGGAATGGTGGCAAACACATTGCCGCAATCATTCAACGGCATCTCATTTTATTCCGCAATCCTTGCGTTTCGTATTCTCTCCATTATGCCATCACCTCGAAGGACACGAACCGCAACGACGATTGCCCTATTGCTCGCCGCAATCATGTTTGTGCATCAAGCCAGGATCATATCGGCAAGCCGACATCTCAGCCAGGTCAACCATCAATTCGTGGAGGACTACATGGCTTCCTACGACGGGGTAATGCCCATACCCGAAATACACATACCTGCCGACGTGCGCCCCTTCGTACGCGACTGGTTCACAAATCCAGTAAGGTGGTGGCTCATGTTCACACTTGACAAGCATTACGGGCATGGCAAAAAGCCAATAAGACTGTTAAGCCCCACGGATTACACCGCATACTGCGACCGGCAGGCGTTCCTGTCAACAAGCAAACCGCTGGATTGCTGCCAGAACATTTACCATGGGCAGGAAATAATCTGGTTCGACAATGACGCTCCACTTCCGGGAGACACACTTACCCTCATATTCAAGCCGTCACGCTCCGGAGGGTCAATGCAGTTCTTGAGGGACATCAAGAGCCGGATCACCGGATTCCGCATGGCGGACGAGAAACAGATCGTCGTAAAGGAGGATGATATAATAACAGGCAGAGACGGATTGACCGGCATTTCAGCGGGAGACCGACCGATAGAGAATATAAACCTACACAGACATCAATGACATGAAGAAGGTATCCATACTCATACCAATGTACAATGAGCAGGAGGTGCTCCCTGCCCTGTTTGAAAGACTTTCCGCACTGATGGACAGTAATCCGGCATACTTGTGGGAGGTTGTCATGGTCAATGACGGCAGCACGGATGCCACTCCGGCCAAGGCATTGGAGATGCACCGCCGCGACAACAGGTTTCATTTCATAGACCTGTCACGCAATTACGGCAAGGAGATCGCGATGATGGCGGGATTCGACTTTGTCACCGGAGATTGCACTGTGATCATGGATGCAGACCTGCAGCATCCCCCGGAGGTGATCCCCAAGATGATAGCGCAATGGGAAAAGGGATACGACGACGTTTACGGACGACGGATAACACGCGGCAAGGAACCTTGGCTGAGGAAGCGACTGTCGTTGCTTTATTACACACTGCTACAGAAGACCACCAAGATCCCCATCCTGGAAAACGTGGGAGACTTCCGACTCCTCGATCGTTCCTGCATAGAGGCGTTGAAACAGATGCGCGAGACACACAGGTACACCAAGGGGCTTTTCTGTTATATCGGATTCAAAAAGATCGACGTACCGTTCGAGCAGGCCGACCGTGAGGCCGGCCAGACGAAATGGAACCTGCTTAAACTCCTCGGATTCGCAATAGAGGGGATAACGTCATACACCACGGTGCCGCTCCGGATCGCCACCGTGGCAGGATTCATCGTGTCCACAGGTGCATTGTTGTACCTTGTATACATCCTGATCAAGACACTGGTAGTGGGAGAACACGTAGCGGGATTCCCGACCCTGATGGTCACCATACTCTTCCTGGGCGGTCTCACATTGCTGACGCTGGGTATCATGGGAGAGTATATCGGCCGCATCTTCAACGAGACCAAGAATCGTCCGGTATATTTCGTCCGTGAGGTGGACGGTCAACGCCACCGGCAAAACAAAGGACATGAAAACAAGGAAACTGCTTCATGACATAGTCCACAGCGACAATGTGCTGTTCACATTCATGCGTTCAGCGATGGCAAGCCTTACGTCCGCAGTAGCGGACTTAGGCTCGCGCATTCTGTTCTACTCCCTGATCCTTACATCCATGCAGGAATTCTACCGGTCGAACCTGGCCGTCGCCATAGGAGCGGTGATCGGCGGAGTGGTCAACTGCTGCGTAAACTACAAGTTCACCTTCCATGCGTCCGGACAGAACGTCAAGGCCGTTGCAGTGAAATTCCTAATCGTATGGGGTGGCAACCTGCTCCTCAACATGTATGGCACCACATATCTTGCACGCCCGTTGAGTCGCTGGCAGTTCCTGCTCAACCTCGGTTTCACCGACAACGGCATCTTTGCAGTATCCACCCTTGCCGTAGCCGGGATAGTGAGCATCTTCTGGAACTTTCTGATGCAGCGTTATTTCGTTTATCGCACCAACGCCTTCGACGTTATCCTCGCAAAAGCACTCAAGCGCTTTTAGCCAGTTAAATGCAAGACTGCAAAAAGGACTGTTTCACAATTAGTCACTTCTCCGCGAGCCTCTCCAAGAGGAGCTGGATGCGGGGGTAAACCTGGCACGCCTTATGCGATGGCTTGAGGCGAAATGCTAAAATCTACTGGAGCATCCATGCGCCGCCGTGATGCCACTATCTGGACAATAAAAAAACGGGGCGTCATCTGCGACGACCCGTCTTTAAGGGATAATGAAGTATTTTATTTACTTTGCTCTAATTACTATTTTGTAAACTTAAACTATGAGTATTTTTTCTTGGTAAAGAGATTCAGGCCTTCTTTGTAACCTAAATTCTATCCGTGTCATCCAACGGAGTTGCCTCCGATCTGACACGTGGCAAAATTAGGATAAGCATATTACACACAAGTTACATTTATTTCACAATTTGACACCACGACGCTATTTTAAGTTATATTAACATCAGCGTCGTCGTTTGTAACTTTTGTTAAAGCCAAAAAAGGATAAAAGAGAAACGGATTGGGATGCAGGGTGAAAAAGTATTTGTAATTTTGCATTGTGCATATGAGAATGCACCCCGCATGCATATGCCGGAAAAATGGGAAAAGTAAGAACTCATCACCATACAGAATCACATGAACAGTAAATCAATGTTGATGCTTGCGGCCTCAGGTATGATACTGCTTACAGGCTGCAGCAAGAAGCTTAAAGGCTTCGAAGCTGACTACTTCACAGTCAATCCCAATCCTCTGGAAGTTGTCGGAGACCGCGTGCCCGCCACTGTGACAGCCCGCGTTCCGGCAAAATTCTTCGTAAAGAATGCCCAGGTGACTGTAACCCCCTATCTCGTCTTTGAAGGCCAGGAAGTTGCTTCGCAGCCCTACTCTTTCCAAGGTGAGAAAGTCCGTGGCAACAATCCCGTAATAAGCTACGACAACGGAGGGAGCGTCACCATCCCGGTAATGTATGAATACCAGCCGGAAATGATGAAGAGCCAGCTTGAGCTTGCATTCAACGTAACGCAAGGGAAAAAGCAATATGTGCTTCCACGAGTGAAAGTGGCCAACGGAGTGGTGGCCACAGCCGCATTGGCCGACGCATCGACCGTGACCCCGGCATTGGCACCCGACAAGTTCCAACGCATCATAAACGAGAAATACAACGCCGACATACATTTCCTGATCAACCAGGCAAACATACGCGACGGACAGCTCAAGACAGCCGAGATGCTCACCCTCAATGAGAAAATAAAGGCCGCAAGCGGCGACAAGCAGCGCGAGATAGAAGAGATAAACATTTCTTCTTACGCCTCCCCCGAAGGCGCACTTGATCTCAACACCCGCCTGGCAGAGAATCGTGAGAAGAACACTTCAGCATACATGAAAAACCAGCTGAAGAAAGACAAGATCACCGAGTTCGGCGAACTCACCGCCAACTTCACCCCTGAGGACTGGGAGGGTTTCCAGAAGCTAGTATCGGCAAGCAACATCCAGGACAAGGAACTTATCCTCAGCGTACTGTCCATGTACAAGGACCCCGAGCAGCGTGAGAAGGAGATCCGCAACCTCTCCTCGATCTTCGATCAGCTCGCAGAACAGATCCTGCCGCAGCTGCGCAAATCACGCATCACGGCATCCATCAACGTAATCGGCAAGAGCGACGACGAGATCATGCAGGCTTTCGCCTCAAACCCATCGTCACTCACAGCAGATGAAATCCTCTATGCCGCCACCCTGGTAGAAGGCAACAAGGACAAGATGAAGATCTACAACAAGGCTGCCGAGCTTTATCCCAACGACTACCGCGCATACAACGACCTCGGCCTCACACAATACGTGGCCGGTGACTACGATGCCGCAAAGGCCAATTTCGCAAAGGCCACCCGCATGGCTCCAGACGCAGCCGAGCCACAGATGAACCTCGGTCTCATCTCGCTCCTCAACAAGGACTACCGTCAGGCCAACCAGAAATTCGGAGCCGCAGCAGGCCTCAACGAGCTTAACGACGCCATGGGTACCTACTACCTGATGACCGGAGACGCCAATGCAGCAGTGAAGGCTTTCGGCAACGCCAAGACCAACAATGCCGCACTCGCACAGATCCTTGCCAAGGACTACAGCAAGGCAAAGAGCACACTGGCCGGCATCAACGCACCCAACGCCATGACATACTACCTCACCGCCATCCTCGGAGCACGCACCAACAACGACACCATGGTGAACAACAACCTCCGTCAGGCCGTGAAACTCGACCGCTCACTCGCAGCAAAGGCCGCCAAGGATCTTGAATTCCAGAATTTCAACCTGTCGGCAATACTCTGATCCAGACAACACAATAAAACGGCAGCGGAGAGACACCGGAAACGGACTCCGCTGCCATATTTTTTGCAGCAGATAGCAAATGAAAGAACCCCGCCCAATAAAACGACGGAATAAAACCGGAAAACGGAACCGGTCACGAACGGACTACGCAAACCGACGGCTGGGAACCGCCTTTGGAATAATAGCGGTGATACTGGTAGCATGGTTCATCTCCATGGCAAGGTCACACTCGGAAAACGAAGGCAGACCGTTGCAACTTCCGGCTGGAAGCAACCTTGAGGAGGTTGTCACCAAAGAGGGATTGCAGGAGTGGATCATACGATACCAGGGATTTACCGTATCGTACAATTCCGAGACGCACCAGCCCAACTGGGTCGCATGGGAACTGCTCGCATCGGAAACCGACGGGGAAACCGCCCGCGAGAAATCATCGGGGTTCGCCGCCGATCCCAACGCACCGGGATGCGCAAGACCGTCGGACTACACCGGATCGGGTTACGACCGCGGACACATGGCTCCCGCTGGCGATATGAAATGGAGCGCCTCCACGATGAACCAGTCGTTTCTAATGACCAACATTTGTCCTCAGGCAGGAGAACTCAATCGTGGCGCCTGGAAGAAACTCGAGGAGAAATGCCGGCAAAAGGCAGTGGCAGACAGCGCACTGGTGATTGTCTGCGGCCCGATATTCGAAAAAGGGAAACGCCACCGGCGCATAGGAGAGGCAGGCGTTGCAATACCTGACAAGTTTTTCAAGGTCATTCTCTCCCCATATACCAATCCCCCGACAGCCATCGGTTTCATAATGCCCAACGGCACAGTTCCCGGAGGTATGCAGACCCATGCGGTGAGCGTAGACAGTGTGGAAAGCATCACCGGACATGACTTCTTCTCGGCACTACCCGACGAACTGGAGAACAAAGTAGAGGCACAATGCGACTTCCACAGGTGGAGCCGCATAAGACCGCGCCACGACTGAAAAAAGCATGTCAAAAATAGATTAGTTCAACTTAAAGGATTCCGACTTGGATACAATTTGCGCCATATCCACACCTCCGGGAATAGGAGGGATCGCCGTGGCACGCATAAGCGGCCCAGAAGCGACAGACATAGCCCAGCGAATATGGAAAGGAAAGAACCTTTCCACCGCCCCATCGCACACAGCCCATCTTGGTATGATACAGGATCCGCACAACCCGGGCGAACTGCTCGACCAAGCCGTTGCTACGGTTTTCCGAGCACCGGCGTCTTTTACGGGAGAGGATGTCGTGGAACTGGCCATACATGGTTCCATCTATATACAGAACGCTCTCGTCAACCTTCTAATACGTCAAGGATGCAGACTGGCAGAAGCCGGAGAATTCACACGACGCGCCTTCGCTTCGGGAAAGATGGATCTTGCAGAGGCCGAGGGTGTGGCAGACCTCATAGCCTCCACATCGCGAGCTGCCCACCGTGTGGCCATGTCGCAGATGAGGGGCAGATTCTCTAACAAACTGGCCGTATTGCGCGACCAGCTAACGGAACTTGCCGCGTTGCTGGAACTTGAGCTTGATTTCTCGGAAGAAGATGTGGAGTTCGCCGACAGGAGCCACCTGCTTCAACTGGCCGTACAGACACTTGACACGGTAAAGCGACTGGCAGACTCTTTCTCCACAGGCGACGCGATCAAGCGTGGCATACCGGTGGCCATCATCGGGCGGCCGAATGCCGGGAAATCATCGATCCTGAACCTGCTCCTCGGCGACAACCGTGCCATAGTGAGTGACATACCGGGTACCACGCGCGACACCATAGAAGACATCGCCACGATCCAAGGCTACGCATACCGGTTTATTGACACCGCAGGATTGCGCCATACCGACGACACGATAGAGAACCTCGGCATCAACCGCGCATGGGGAAAAACCGCCATGGCAAAAATCGTGTTATGGGTACTCAGTCCAGATACATTCGATATCCCCGGCACATCTGCCCCAAACGACCCGGATGCAAGCACACTCTCACTCAATGAACTTTACACTAAACTGCGCGAGACCATGTCTCCCGACGCACATCTACTGACAATCCTGAACAAGAGCGACCTCTTCACACTCCATGACTTCTCAACCCTATCTAACAGAATCCTTGAACTGACAGGCTCCCCTCCACTAAAGATCTCAGCGATTCACGATACTCCCGACGAACTTTCAAGCGCCATCCACCGCATCACCACCGCAACCCTTGAAGACACGTCTGACATCATCGTGACCAACAGCCGCCATTACGAAGCCCTCCATAACGCCATCTCCCCACTCACACGAGTGATAAAAGCCCTCCAACCCACCCCCTATCCCATCCCCTCCGACCTCATCGCCCAGGATGTCCGGGAATCCATCCACCACCTCTCCACCATCACCGGCTCCATCACCACCCCCGACCTCCTCTCCACCATCTTCTCCCGCTTCTGCGTCGGCAAGTAATCAGTTGATTGTTAATGCTTTATATTGATAGCAACTGACTGATACTGACCGATAAAACTTAACTCTTACAAGAACGCCTGATGCTGATAACTGTCAGTGTCGGGCGTTTTTATGCACTATTTTGTACGGATTTTGTACGACAGCGACTCATTTCACCCCAAGCGTCAGCAAGGTGGTGGAGGTTTGCGGACGTAGACGGACGTCAACGGACGCGCACGAACAAACTAAGGCGAAATTAACACCAACGAAATGAGTAGCAACATTAAAATTGAAAGAATCTGCGAGTGGTGCGGCAACCGTTTTATGGCTCAGACAACGGTTACACGTTTCTGCTCCAAAAGATGCTCCGAGCACTCCTACAAGGAGCGCATGAGACAGAAGAAAATGGCTCTATCCAATATGGAAACGAGTCAGTGTAACCTTGACCGCAAAAGCAAGGATAAGGATTTTCTTACGCCGACCGAAACAGCCCAATATCTTGGTGTAGGCAGAACGTATATCTACGATTGCATCAACCGAGGTAAAATCAAGGTGACACGAATCGGCAGAAAGACACTCATCAGCAAAGCCGATATTCAGGCGATGTTTGATTTTCTTTCACCGAAAGAAGGTGAGCCGGTCGAAGTCACTGAGAAAAAGTCCAAATCAATCTCTGATTTCTATACCCGCGCTGAGATTCGGGAGAAATTCGGGGTCAAGGATTCGTGGATTTACAAGGTGGTTGCCGAGAATAATGTGCCGAAGACTATTATTCGTGGTAAGGCTTATTTCAGCAAGAGCCATATCGACCGGCTGTTCTCGGCGAGAAAGGAGAACCCGGAAATCACTGAATGGTATTCAGTGGAAGATATACAGGAAAAGTATGGCATGACCCTCTCGGCGATTTATTCGCTGGTGTCAAAAATCGGCATACCGAAACGTAAGGAGGGGCCGAAGGTCTATTACTCCAAATATCATTTTGACGTAGCGAAAGGTGCCAAGTCAGCCGAGGATGTAGAGTTTATCTCAGTGCCCGAAGCTATGGAAAAATACTCGCTGACACGCGACCAGCTCTATCACTATGTCAAAACATACAAGATAACCAAGCTCCGCTGTGGCAAGTATGTAAAGCTGAACGCCAAAGAGTTAGAGGCGTTGTTCAACCCCGAAATCCAGTTATAATCCGGTGATTTTTCTCACCCGGCAACCACCATTTACCTTTGCACCTTATAATTCTAAAACAGCATAATATGGAATCAGCAACCATCACCAAAGTGACACTCCGTCAGGAGAAACTGCGTAGCGGCAAACTTTCGCTCTACCTCGACTACTACCCACCCATTTGGAATCCGCACATCAAGAAGATGTCGCGGCGCGAGTTCCTCGGCCTCTATCTCATCGGCAAACCGAAAGACAAGTTTGAGCTTGATTACAACGAGGAGATCCTGCTCAAAGCACGAGGTATCCGTGCAACCCGTGAACTTGCAATCATCAATGAAGAGTTCGGCTTCCTCGACCGCACCAAGAAACAGGCAGACTTCCTTGAATATTTCGAGAGCAAGACCAAAGAGAAATATCAGAAATGGGAAA
>CAJTYH010000014.1 GCA_910583675.1 uncultured Muribaculaceae bacterium | reverse complement strand
TCAATTATAGCGAAGTGGCTTGAATACATAAAATAATTTTGAACAGTTACTTATATAACAGATTTACACGGCCGCTTGTTGACAACATAACTGAACAGGTCAGCGCTCATTGAAGAGCGTGCGGATAGAACCGATTGAGGACAGAACCGAACTTGCCTCGTAGGGGATATAGACCGTCTTGTTGTCCTGTCCCGAGGTCATTTCCCGGAGTGTGTCTATATATTTCATCGCGAGCATGTAGGTGGCGGGATCCGTCTTGCCGGCGGCTACAGCCTCGGCTACGCGCCGTATGGCTTCCGCTTCAGCCTCGGCATTGAGTATGATCGCACGCGCCTCACCCTCGGCTTTCAGTATCTCCGATTGCTTGTGGGCTTCCGCCTCGTTGATCCGCGACGCTTTCTCTCCTTCCGAACGGAGGATAAGCGACTGCTTTTCTCCCTCGGCATTGAGGATTTCCGCACGGCGGTTGCGTTCGGCCTGCATCTGCTTCTCCATCGCCACGCGCACGCTTTCGGGAGGAGTTATGTCCTGCAGTTCCACGCGGTTCACCTTCACGCCCCACTTGTTGGTGGCATCGTCAAGTATGGCCTGCAATTTCGTGTTGATAGTGTCACGCGAGGTAAGCGTCTCGTCAAGCTCAAGCTCGCCGATTACATTTCTGAGCGAGGTCTGTGTAAGCTTCTCTATCGCGTTGGGAAGATTGTCTATCTCATAAACGGCCTTCTTGGGATCGGTGATCTGGAAATAAAGCAGGGCGTTTATCTCCGTAGTCACATTGTCGCGGGTGATCACCTGCTGCGACGGGAAATCATAGACCTGTTCGCGGAGGTCTATCACATTGGTAGCCACGGTGCGCACATAGCTGTGGCCGCCCGACGTCTCGGTACGGCGGGTATATATGATCTTCGGACGATCCACAAACGGTATTATGAAATTGAGACCCGGGGACAACACACTGTGAAAACGGCCAAGTCTCTCTATCACGCGTGTTTCAGACTGCGGCACTACCTTTACTCCGGCCGAGATGATGACTATGGCAAGCAGTATAATGATGCCCAGGATGATATAGGTTGTCATAAGCGTATGGTTTAAAATATATGACAAAATAATGATTTCTGATTCACAACGGGGTTCATTCCGGGATGGCCACAGTCAGAATGATGCTGTCATAGGCCGTAACCACCACCTCAGTGCCGGCAGGAATGGTATCCGACACAGAGGGAGCCTGCACCTGCCAGTTATCACCATCGATGCGGGCACGCCCAAGCTGTCCGGCGTGGATGGCATGCGTCACAGTGGCACGACGGCCGAGGAGCGCATCCATGCCGGTACGTGCATGCCGTGCGTCAATACGCGCATGCCACCGCTTGAAGAGCGGCAAAAGCCCCACATACGCTATCAGGCTAAGGAGAGCCGTAGCAACGGCCTGTACGGGAAGATCAAATCCGAGAAGAGCGCAAGTCATGGCTCCGAGAGCACCTATGGCAACGCACAGCGCCCACATCATTTGCGTCAAAACTTCCAGAACAATAAGAATGGCGGCAACAACAAGCCACATAACCCAGATTTCCATGATACCGATTTTTTCTTATCGCAAAAATAACAATTTAATCCGATTTCACAAAACACTTGTCCCTAAAAAAGCAGCATTTCTGATTTTATGCAAATATTATACAATTCCGCGCCCTAAAACGCATATTCACAATATACCGCGAATTTATGACAAACGAAAATTCACTAACTTTGCATGGTCAACACACAAAAACAACAACTGAACAGACAATGAAACACATCTACATTACTACCATGGCAATGGTTTTTGCCATGATTCCCGCCGTTGCCGAAACGCATAGCGGCACTTGCGGCGACAATGCCGTATGGACGCTTGATAACCATACCTTGCGTATTTCAGGATCGGGCGCGACGACCAACTACGTAAGCCCCGGAAACATCAACGCGACATTCCCCGAATGGTATGATTACAAAGATGAAATACACCATGTTATCGTTGAAGACGGCATCACGTCAATTGGCGATTTTTCCTTTTACAAGTACCATTACATTGAATCGGTATCCCTACCGGAGGGTTTGACAAGAATTGGGAACTGGACATTCGCAGACTGCACTTCGCTAAAGGGCATCATACTTCCCGAGACGACTGAAACCATAGGGGATCCGCTTCTGAACTACAACAACAACGGTTTCAGCTTCTATGGTTGCCATAGCCTTGAGGAGATCACTCTTCCCGCCGGCCTGAAGATGATAAGCGGCGGATCATTCAACGATTGTGACATGCTTACCAAAGTCAACTGGAACGCAATCGACTGCGAGGCCGATGCGTTCGACCCGGTGGCACGCTATACAGGCATCTTTGCAAGTACACCTGTAAACAGCGTGACCTTCGGAAAAGATGTGATCTCAATCCCGGCGCATGCTTTCCGCGATGTCGAGTCTTTGTCGGAAATCACCACGCCCGGCACCATCAGCTATGTCGGATACATGGCCTTCAACAGAACCGGGTGGGAAAGGATGCAAGAGCTTGAAAAAGTAATCTATGTGGACAAGGCCGCATATGTCTATAAAAAAGACAAACAGGCAAGCGGATCACTGGAGATAACCATTGCCCCGGGCACAAAAAGCATTACCGACCACCTGTTTGACGGCATTGAACGGTTAGAGAAAATAACCATACCGGAAACTGTAGACCGCATAGGCAACAAATCATTCATCGGATGCACGGCACTCTCCACCGTGGAGTGGAATCCCGTGGAGATTCAACCGGTAGAAGGTTATGAGGGATCAAAACTGTTCTCCACCGCACTGACTTCAATCAAATTCGGCGACAACGTAAGAGCGCTTCCTGATAATTTCCTGTTTGGTTGCACCTCACTTCCCGAGATAGCCCTTCCCGCGTCGCTTGAGACAATCGGGGAAAATGCGTTTGAAAAATGCGATGCCCTGACCACGCTTACAATCCCTGGCGGGGTAAAGACACTCGGTCGGCTTGCCCTTTACAGTTGCGCGAACCTTGAAAAAGTCACCATCGGAAAGGGTCTCGAGACTTTCGACTACTATTTTTTCCTCGGAGGTTGTCCCAAACTCACCACCCTTGAATGGAACGCCGTGCGCACTCAGAGCAAGACATTAGACCTCTATCACGGAACCGACCGTTGCAGCGCACCGGTAGAAAACTTCATCGTAGGTGATGACGTGGAATACGTACCCGGACAGCTTTTCTATAAGTCAGAGACCCTTTCAAACGTAGTCTTAGGCAAATCCGTAAGGGAGATCGGCAGTGGCGCATTCCGTCAATGCACTGCGCTGACAGACATCAAACTTCCCGAATCGTTGGTAACAATTGGAGACAATGCATTTTACAAAAGCGGCCTTCAGCACATAGTGATCCCAGAAAACGTAACACTCATGGACACATGGTCTTTTGGAGGAGCCGCTTTGAAACAAGCCATAATCATCCCATTGGACGCGCCCCAATCATCGGCACCGTTCACCAGCCATTCATCAGAACTTAAACTCTACGTACCCGATGTAGACGGCTACCGTGCATCCTCGTTTGCCTCATACGGCAATCTACTTGAACCCATGGCAACCCCGGACAAGACAAGCTTCACCCAGGACGAACAGGCTGCGGTAAATTTCACCTGCAATATCCCTGACTATACGATGAACGTCATTTCCATGCCATCACTTGAACAGGAAACAGGCGAGCATACTGCCATAGTAGAGGCCGAGTTCACCGGGGAAGAGACGTTCAACGCACGTCTCGTATACCGCTATGAGATCAAGCCGTCTGCCGGCATTCATACGGAAACAGCCTCGCAGCCACAGCGTGGAGACGTATACACCCCCGACGGCATCCTGGTGGCTGAGGATATTGATATCAACATACCGCTCGCAGTTCCTGCCGGCATTTACATCATAAAGACCGGCAACACATCAGTAAAACGCATTGTAAGATAGACAAGACCTCTGAGCATACAAACCTATCGCACCCCAAAAGTCCTGTATATGACTTTTGGGGTGCGATCCATTAAACCCAGACATTGCTACGACATCTCAGATGGAAATGGAGACGCCGGCGGTAAGTGAGCGAGGCAACATAGGGCCATATATGTAGCCCGAGTCGCGGTTGTAGCCGGTATCGAAGTCGCACTGATAGGAATTGAATACATTGGTCACCCCTGCGCTGACGTCAAGCGACACGCGGTTGAGAAGCCGGAATGCATACGTCAGACGCAACGACACGTCAAAGAACGCGGGAGTGCGCACAGCCATGTCAATCGGCGTGCCGGAACCGGCAAGGTGCTGCACTGTCATAGGGCCTGTGAGCGTGCCGGACAACATGGCCTTAAGATGGTGAGTTATCTCCCAGTTTGCAGTGAGGTAACCGTAAAGATCAGGAGTACGGAACATCCTTTTTTCAGGCGCGACATCCGGATTGTCGCTCCAGACCTCAGGCTTCTTGTAACGGCTCCGTTGCAGCGTCACCCCGGCCTGCAGGTCGAAATGGCTTGAAAAGAATGCTTTCGCCTCCACGTTAAGTCCCATCACGCGTGCTCCGGAACCATTGTACCTTTCAAGCACGGCATTGCCCTGCGCATCCGTACCCTCAAGCTGACGCAAGGCGAACACGTCGCGCAGGTCTGTGAAGAATCCCTCCACAAGCAGGTTGGTCTGCACTCCTCCGAAAGTCTGGTACATATCCGCAGAGAGGCTTACGCTCTGTGAGCTTTCCTGTTTCAGGCCGGGAGCAAGTACAGTCACTACCCTTTCTCCCCCCACGATGGCCACATGGAAATCCTCGTCATATGCCTGCGGCGAGCGGAAACCTGTGGAGTATGACGCACGGAAATTGAAATTGGCCGACGGATTGTAGCGCACATTCACACGCGGCGAGACAATCGGGTTGCTGATGAGGGAATGCTTGTCAATGCGCGCACCCAGAAGGAACCCGAACCGCTCGTCGCGCCATTCATTCTGCAAGTATGCGCTGTAGATGTTCACCTTCTGCAGGATATCGTGATCGTATCCCACGGTTACGTCGTGGAGACGGTTGAACGAATATTCCACACCGCTCACCAATTCAGCCGGCATGAACAGGAAACGATCCATGGGGTGCGTCCACTGGCCACCCGCCGTGACCACCATATCCGACGTGCGCCCGTAGGCATTGGGATCCATCTCGGAACCGTAGTAACTCTTTCTGCGAGTGCCCTGCATGGCAGAGAAGATAGACACGTGATCGCGCCGCTGACGCACCCACAGGTCGTATGTGGCCTCGGCGGAGTGGATGTTGTGGTCTGCCTCCTCGGCCACCATCGCCATGTGCGCGGGTTGCGAAGTATTGTCACCACCACGCCGGTATTCATGGGTATTGTGGTATTCGATGGTAAGGCGCTGGGATTCGCCCGGACGAAGGAAAGCTCGCGCGCCCACCGTCTGTCCTTTCAGCAATGCTATCTCAGTGAAGCCGTCCTTGTTGTCGTCATATCCGTCGCGATAGCGGCTCTGGCCGTAGACCATTATCCCCGCCTTGCCATTGTCCGTCACCACCGAGGCGTTCATCGTTGTGTTGTTGTCCAGGCTTCCGGAAACGCCTATTGAAGTCAGCGTATGCGACAGCTGTGCCGAGTTTGTCTGTGGATCCTTGGTGATGATATTGATTGTGCCACCTATGGCCGACGAACCGAACAATGCCGATCCGCCGCCGCGCATCACCTCTATACGGTCTATCATGTTCGCCGGTATATGCTCCAGACCGTAGACACCGGCAAGAGCCGAGAACACGGGGCGGGAATTCATCAATATCTGGGAATAGTGCCCGTCAAGCCCGTTGATCCTCACCTGAGTGAAGCCGCAGTTCTGACAGTCGTTCTCCACGCGGACACCGGGCTGGAAGTCCAGTCCGTCGGCAAGCGAACAAGCACCAATATTGTTTAGCAATTTGGCCGAAGTGATATTTACCAACGACGGACTCTCCCTCCTTTTTGTCTCGGTCTTGGAAGATGTGACCACAACCTGATCGAGCATGAACGCGTCCGGGGTAAGGCCGAAATCGATTTTTGTCACCCCGCCGGATGCCACATCCGCCTTTGACTGTCCGGAGATATATCCCACAAACCTTGCTTCTACGGCATACACCCCCGGAGCCAGATTTTTTAATAAGTAATTCCCGTCTTCGTCGGTAACACAGGCATGCGATGTGCCAGGAATCAATATGTTGCAATACGGAAGCGGACTTCCGGTCTCTGTATCGGTCACGTGTCCCGAGATACTGCCTGTACCGCCGGCAGAAGCAACAGACGCATACACATGCATCTGCACTGCCATGGCAAACGCCATGACAGCAAATTTGATTTGTCTTGTCATTGTCAGTCTATTGTTCAACGCTCGGCGGGAGACCTTCCAGCCAAACAGATAATTGAATGTGAAAATATATTAGAACAATAGACTCGAAGGAGGAGCACGCAGCGAGATTATATCCGTGCGCACCATAAAGGGCACAGGACGATAGAAGCATTCAATCAGACAGGTGTGTGTCTCATATGTCGGCAAGTCAAAGGTTACAGCAGCCTGAAATGCCGCTGCCGCCGCATTGAAACCTGCGATCTGATCAAACGAACCGTGGGTATGCCCATGAGTGGAAAAGGGAAGATACGGGTGCGAATGGGTGACCGATCCATATGTGCCATCCTTATGCGTATGCATGAAGACACTGTTCGAGAATACAAAATTCACGAACACCGCCATCATCAGGACAACCAGTATGGAACGTACTTTTTCCTTCACGTGATAAAAATGCAGAATTTATTGCTTCCTACATCAACAAAGGGATGTTTCACAGATAGCGCGAGACAATTCCACCATAGCCGGCATATCGGCAGGATGCAGGCGGCTATGCAACGTCACCATAGGCTCCAGCACGGTCATGCCCTTCATACGGGATACAGCATCGCACATCAGCCTCCCGGCTACCGGCGCCCACGAGCCGTTCTCCATTATCCCTACCACACGGTTGCGTAGGCTCTTGCTTGCAAGATGGTCAATGAAGCTATGCATTGCCGGGAAAACTCCACCATCGTATGTCACCGAGCATAGTACCATATGGCTAAGGCGGAAAGCCTCTGCCACCGCGTAGGATACATCGTGACGGGTAAGATCGAAAAGCACCACCTCCCCGGCTCCCTGCTCACGGAGCATCGATGCAAGGCGGCGTGCCGCTTCTGCCGTACCGCCGTATATCGAAGCATAGGCCACGAGCACGCCACGCGTTTCCGGTTCATACCGGCTCCACTTGTCGTAGAGCATCCAGTAATGCGCCAGATTCTCTTTCAACACCGGGCCATGGAGAGGAGCGACGATATGGAATTTCAAGCCAATAAGTTTCTTCATCACCCCCTGGACGCTTGCCCCGAACTTCCCTACTATGTTGCAGTAATACCGACGTGCCTCATCGTCCCAACCGCCACCGTTTGACATCGCAAAGGTGCCGAACGCATCGGCCGAGAACAGCACGCCGTCGGTCTCGTCGAAGGTCATCATCACCTCCGGCCAGTGAACCATCGGTGCCGTAATGAACCTGAGAACCGTGCGGCCAAGCGACAGGGTGTCTCCATCCTTCACTACGACAGCCCGTACCCCGAAATCCACATCTTCAAAGAAACAGCCAAGCATGTCCACGGCCTTGGCAGTCGCCACGACCCTGAGGTCACCGTAGCTTTCGATCAACGCGCGTATGCTCCCGGAATGATCGGGCTCCATGTGCTGCACGATCAGATAGTCCGGCTGACGCCCTGCAAGAGCCTCGTCAACAGCCGCAAGCCAGTCGTCACACCTGCGCACATCCACGGAATCTACTATCGCAATCTTCTCGTCATCGATAAGATATGAATTGTACGAGATGCCGTTTGTCAACGGATACTGACCCTCGAAAAGATCAAGATTGTCGTCTTCTACTCCTAAGAACCTTATATTATCAGCAATGGACAGCATACCCTTATGTTGCAATTAGATATTACGGCACAAAATTACGCAAAGTTTTGCTAATCTCTACAAAAAACAGTAATCGCTCTCGTGACTTTCAGATCATTCAACCGATTTCAGTATCTTTGTCGGATAATAAAGACAACGCAATGATTACAGAAAAGACACTGTGGCCTGACGATGTGAACTGTGCCATTACCGTATGCGACAGCAACGGGACGATACTCTACATGAACAACCGCGCCAAAGAGACTTTCTCCAAACATGGAGACCTCATTGGCAAGAACCTGTTCGACTGCCATTCCGAGGAATCGCGTGCAAAGATACGCCACATGCTCGCCACCGGCGAAAGCAACTCCTACACTATCTCCAAGAACGGCCAGCGGAAAGTCATCTACCAGACCCCGTGGCGCGTCGACGGCCGGATAGCCGGCATGGTCGAAATCTCCATGGTCGTCCCCGAAGAGATGCCCCACTACATCCGCTGACTCAACACAGCCAACGGTCTGCGCAACTAAAAAGGCAACGGAGGGAACGAACAGAAACGGGGGTAAGTTTGTCTCTTTAATGAGGGATTAGTAAAACGCCTGCACACGTAAAGGGATAGTAGCAGGTTTTGTCGTTTCTAAAAGTTGTTCATCATGTCTGCCCAGTTCATCATGCCGCTTCTCTCCATTGTCGGCCAGAAACCGATAGACGTAACACGGTTTATCGGCGAAAGCGAGGGGTTTTCATATACCATCGCACAGTTCATCATGCACATAGTCGACTGGGTGCTCGGGGCGGTAGGACTGGAGAAGAACACCACTGTAGTCACTTTCATGTATGCGGTCGTGGTACTCGGGGTGGCGATCGTCGCTGGATGGATCGTGCAGTGGATAGTGCTCAAGGGGGTGAAGGCCATAGCACACCGATGGGATTCGGACATGTACCATGCCCTGACGAACGTCAGGTTCTTCCACAAGATCTGCCGCATAATCCCGCCGGTGGTGTTCCTCATCCTCATCCAGTTCACTCTCTCCAACCACAACTCACTCTCCAACATTCTCACCCGAGTGACACTGATCTACATCACCTTCGTGATGGCCATGGCTCTCTCGGCACTGGTAATGGGCATCTGGCAACAGATCAACGCCCACGCCAACAAGCGCAAGCTGCCGCTCAATGGCATAGCACAGCTCATAAAGGGGATAATCTGGATAATCGCCGTTATAATATTCGTTGCTATAATCCTTGACAAGTCACCCGGCAAACTGCTGGCCGGACTGGGTGCGTTTGCGGCCGTGCTGATGCTGATCTTCAAGGACAGCATCCTCGGAGTGGTGGCCGGCGTGCAGCTGTCTGAAAACGACAGTCTGCACGTAGGGGACTGGATAAAGGTGCACGGCACAAACGCCAACGGCACCGTGGAGGAGGTATCGCTCACCGCCGTAAAGGTGCAGAACTGGGACAAGACCACCACCACCATTCCTCCCTACAGCCTGATAAGCTCGGGATTCACCAACTACCGCACCATGCAGAAAAGCAACACACGACGCATATGCCGCAGCTACATGATCGATGCCGACAGCGTGGTACCGATGACCCCGGAGATGCTTGACGAGATACGCAAGGTGCCATTCATGGACGACTATATCACAAAGAAGCTCGCCCAGAAGGCGGAAGGGAAGGTGGCCGACGTGGACAATCCGGAGGGACTCGCGGATGGCACCATAGACACCAACCTTGGACTTTTCCGCGCATACATGAAAATGTGGCTTGATGCCAACCCGCATATCTCCCACGACAGCGACTGCTTCGTCTCCACGCTCGAACAGACCCCCACCGGAATCCCATTCCAGGTTTATTGCTTTACCTCCACGTCGGCGTGGTTCCCATACGAGGCGATACAGGACACGGTATTCGAGAACCTCGCGGCAATGCTCCGCTTCTTCGGGCTGTATACGTTCGAGAACCCATCAGGACGCGACACCATCGTGGACGGCTATCTCAGCCCCGGCAAGAACATCAACGGAGTGTTCGGCATCCCCTACCCCTTCTTCAACGGTACGGATGCTCCCACGCATCCGCTTGCCCAACCAGCACCATCCACCACGGCACCAAACTCCACTCCTGCGCAGTCCTGAAATCGAATGGCCTTAGAAAGGGATTCAACCTCCAACTGCTGCAGCGATATTTTCCAGCATAAGCAGCTTGTTTTTCGAAGATTATCATTAACTTTGCAGCGGCAAGCCGCTACTTGCCATGACATTTTAGATAAAGAGAAGCGCATGCTTATCTTGTAAACTGAAAATCTGGTAAATTGAATGTGATACAAGAGGTGGCATAGTGATTCTCACGCGTATAGCGTGGGCTCCTATTACCATATCAGTATCACAGGCTTACCAGAGCCTTCAGTTTAGACGTGGCATAGTTGGCTCACGTTTCTCTTTTCATGCAATCCGCCACGAGCCATGGCTTTAGTTTCCGTGTAATCCTAACATGAAAAATTCTATTCTGGCAAAAATGCTCTGTGGCATCGCTTCGCTGGCTATATGCCTGTTTTCCGCTTGTGAAAAAGACGACTCCTCCCCAATCCCCGCTACCGACAGCAACAATACAGGCGAAGTCACCTATAAGATAGATGTTCCCGGAGGAGCCGGCTCCGGTACGGCATCTTCCCCTATAGCCGTTTCACCTGACGGGGCGCTAAATATGGAAATTGCACAAAATAGCACTTATAAGGATCCCAACGGACAGACAATAACCCATGAGCCAAAGGCATCGATAGCAGTCAACGTATTGAACGACACAGTATATGCCAAATCTTTGGATGATTTGAAGCAACTCAAATACGAGGATGCAATCTCCACCGATAAATCCGGCACTTTTCCCGTTCGTCATCAAATGGATCAGACGCTTGAGATAGGCGGTCAAAAGATATGTCTCGATATGGCATACGATGTTTTCACTATTATCAATTCTACTAACAACAGTGTTGAAATGCCTTATATAAGGCTTAATCCGGCAAAATTGGGAAGCGCCGGAGCCACGGAGGAGAAGCCCGAAGGCCGTGCGTCGGTCGCCGTTACCGACATTTCCGTACGTCCGCTGGCGGTGTCGCGTGCCCAGACAATCACAGACTCCACGATGTACGAGGTCAACGTCCGCTTCAATATAGGCCTTGAAAGTGTCAATGCCGTTAATCCCTATTTAAAGACTTTGGAGTTTTCGGCTACCTATGTAGGTGTGGTTGAAACTACAACCACTTTGGCGGATCCCAAGGCAGAACTATCCTACGCATGGGATATTAAGGGGGGGACGAACAGCACATCTTCACCTTTTGTGCAAACAAATGACAGTGATATGGAACTTTGCCTGACGCAAACCTCAGTATATACCGACGAGTATTCCAACCGCTATGTGAGCGAGCCGAAAGCTACCGTTCGCATTTCGGCTCTGCGAGATACCGTTTGGGTAACGACAGTTGAGGATCTGACAAAACTTGTTGAAACATCGTCCGATACCTCCACCTCGACCTTTGCCACACAGACATTTACCACAGGCGACAAAAGCATAACCATTGACTGGAATTATCAAACGGCAGCCTCTCCCGAAGGGCTTGACGTGAATATGCCATATTATAAACTCTCGCCTGTAAAACTGAAAACCATCTCCGAAAAGAAACTCGAAAACGACAATTCAACCTCCGAAAACAGTACTGATGCCTACAGGATTACGGCTACATTCGTCCAGACAGCAACCGCCAACGGCATGGACGGAGACTATGCCAGGACCTTCGACATAGAATATGTGGTATCATACATCTCCGCACTCAAGATAAAGTTGGTTGATGTGAAATACAACCGACGATATGAATGGTACGATCCCGAATACAATCTTGCTCTGAGATCCTGCTACATAATCGAGCGTGAACTCATCTACTCCAATGGCGAGACTAAAAAGGAAGAATACCGCAGCGGCAACTACATGCTTGATGTTTTTCTTAGGATGACTAATCCATTCGGATCATCTGAATATTTGGAAGAAATTTCAGATGACGAAGTATTGACATTCGCAGAATATAAAGCCTGGGGTAATGGCCCTACACATAGTTTTAGGGGAGCAAAAACCGGTGTTCCCGATTTAAATAAGGTATCAGACTGGTATCTTAATGCAGACCGTGATGAGAATCCATATGGACCGGAATATTACCACACTTACACCGGTCAGGGTTTAGAGTTTGGTACAACTGAACATAAAGAAGGATGGTATGTCAGGTATGCTCCCTATTACTGGGAGATTGGCATTACATATGAAGGTTATATCGGCCCGAGAGATTCCGAAATACGACTATATGGCCATCACCATGGTTATGTTGACCGGTTCTATTATTTTGCAGATACCGATACAATAATAGACTTTAGGGACTGGATGGCGAAAAGAGAATCTAATGTCTCCGTTGTGGATACCCTAATTCCGGAGGGGCCTGCAAGATTATATAAAATGGAATTAAAATCCCATTATCTTGGCAAAGTTTTCCATACGATCACAGTCGATACTGTTTACCAAAACAAATAAGAGTTTAGTTTCGGCAATTGTGATTCAAGCCTTATGCTGAGCGGCGTATTCCCCGATTGTCAGCCGGTAGAAACGGTTGCTTACGCGCTCGCCTGTCACGGGATTTTCCCCCGGCTCGGTGTGATGATAGGTGAACCCGCACTTCTCGGCAACGCGGCGCGACCTCACGTTGGCTTCGTTGAGACTTATCCACATGGCATCAAGCCCCAGCGTGCGGAAACCGCGCTGAATGAGGGCATCCAGAGCCTCGGGAATCAATCCCTGCCCCCAGAACAGTACCCCGATCCAGTATCCGACCTCCGCCTCATTCGGTTGCATCTCCCGGGAGTTCCTGTTGTCGCCGAAAAGAAGCCCGATGCACCCCACCGGCTCACCACTCTCCTTCAGCACGACAGCGTAAGTCTCCGGAGCGGAAAACACCTCGCGTATCACCCTAAGGCTCTCCTGCACGGATGTATGCGCCGGCCATCCCGCAATAGGGCCTACCTCCGGATCTGCGGCATACCTGAACAGCGCCTCGGCATCATCATCGCGCCACGCCCTCAAAAGCAGCCTGTCCGTTTCCATGGTTGCGCCGAAAAAAGTGCGGTGGATCACACGTGGGAAATAAAACAGCTCCATGGCACGCACCTTCCTGTCCACATCCCCGATCGTATCCGTCGGCACCACAGGCACCGAGGCCTGAAAAAGGATGCGCCCCTCGTCATAATGCTCGCTCACAAGATGGATGGTGATGCCGGTCTCCCTCTCCCCGCCGGCAATGACCGCCTCATGCACACGGCGGCCATACATCCCCTTACCACCGTACTTGGGAAGAAGCGAGGGATGGATGTTGACCATCCGCCCGTTGTAACGCCCTATCAGAAACGGAGGAACCATCAGCAGGAATCCGGCAAGCACGACAACGCCTATGCCGTACCTGTCCATCAGCGGCATCATAAATTCCCGGTCGTTGATCTCCCCCTTGGTTGCCACCACCACCGGCACACCAAGGCATTCGGCACGCCTCACCACACCGGCATCCCCGCGATTCGTCAAAACCAGAGCCACCTCCACCCCGCAAGGCAATCCCCGGAAATACCGTATGATATTCTCCGCATTCGTCCCCTCCCCCGAAGCGAATACAGCAATCCTCCCACCAACCATTCCTTGTCCCATTTCCAACACTAATTTATGTGATAAAACCCGTTACAACTTCGCGCTTCAAAACCGATCATTCCCCGAGAATTTAATACCGCTTCTGATTACTAATCTCATTCTCATAACTTGTTGATTCTGCCACACACTTGCTGAACATGGTCAAGGCCATAAAGAAGTGAATGACTATCTATGCCCATCCACATAAAAAGAGTGTGTAATTTTTGATATGCGTTGAGTATATACGATATGTCAATTACGGGTTGCCTAAGCGCGAAACAGATCGGTTCATGATGTGCTATACGGTTGCGCAATATGTTTATACCGTCAAGTTCATTAAACATAAAAGTATTGTTGTACTGACATAGAGCGGTGGAGCGTGGTTTATTTGGAAATATTGAGAGTAGACTTCGTCCAACAGCCCGATACTGTGGATTGGCGAACATATATTTCCAAACGCCAAATTCCATTTCAGCAATAAGTTTAGCGTGCGTATAACTGTTGCCACGTTGCAGCCGTTGATATGCTTTGCGAATTATGTTTGCGCTATCGCGACAGGCGGGAATATCAAAGATTCCACCATTCATAACCGCATCTCGAAGCCAATCGTTGCCAAGGCTTTGAGTTAGAATATTATCAATCGAATTTCTTACGGCCACTTCGAAGCAACTTAATAAAGTAAAGACCTCTTGCGACAGATTCAGATTAAGACGATAAAGCGTCATCGTCTTTCTTGTATCGTGCCCACAAGCTACAAGATACCTTTGCAGCCTGTCATGGGATAGTATAGATTGAAATTCGTTAAATTTCATTATTTTACGACTTTTTCAGAGCCTGAATTTGTTTTAATCATAAGAAAGCATTACATTTGCAATGTTGATTCCCGGTAGCCCCTGATTCGTCAAGCTATCGGGTTTAGTTTTTTTTATACTGCAAATATAGCAATAATCGTCGAAACACAAAACGTCATCAAACTTGACTGCGATATTTTAACTTAAACATTTTTAACATTATAAATTTGCATACATCAATTTAACAACATACATTTGCAACAACTAAACGCCATTCAAATCTCAAAAAATAAATCCAACATATAGAAGCCATACAGCCATTCAGACTTACAATCCAACAAATACCAATATCAATCTCCCCATATATCACATTACCACTTTAATCAAACTTGAGATAATAACTTATTGTTTCACCTCTAAAACATTTAGTCATGGGAAAATTCTTTTTAAAAGTCCTCCACGAAGAACCCTTATCGGAAATGTCATTACTTGACATCCAGGGTGGAAGTGCTTGCACATGCCACGGCGCTGGTGCGGCTTTCAATTGTACGTGCAATGGTCAAACAACTTACTTATGCACCTGTCATGGTGCGACATTCACCTGTAGTAGTAATCGCCAACCAGGGGTTGGATCCTAAAAGATAAACTTGCCATTGCGGCATTGACATATCAAATTTAAGCCAATACCGCAATGGCATCATCATAACGTCATATGCTAATTCAATCCCTGTACACAATCTTATTTAAAGATAATAAGAACTATTACTTATATAACTCACAAACAAATTTCTTATCTGAAATTTCTGAAGAGTTATATATAATCATATTGGATAGAGAATGGGGGAAACTTCCCATGGAAGTCATCACAGAATTAAAAAACAAGCACATTTTAATCGAAGATGATAAAAAATATGATTTCTATTATTACGAAATGGTGAGGTTTAACACTCGTAACTACAACCAAACTATATTGCCTCTGACAATTGCTCCAACTACAGCATGCAATTTTGATTGCCCATATTGTTTTGAGCCTAAAATACATCCGCAAACAATCAATGAACAAACAATAGGACAAATTGAAGAATTTGTTAAATCTCATAAATTAGTAGATTCCATTGATTTAACTTGGTATGGTGGAGAACCATTATTAGCGTTTGACAAAATGAGGACAATTTATTCCATGTTAACTGCTAATGATATGCCCAAAATCAACAGCCACTCTATAATTACAAACGGGTACCTTATCAACGATGAGATTATAGAATTTTTTAAAATCAGTAATTTGAATACAATTCAAATTACTCTTGACGGCATTAAAGCACACCATGATGCCACAAGATGCTTAAAAAAATCCCAAAAGCCGACATTCAATATTATATTAGATAATATTGACAAAATAATTTCATGTCTTCCAAAAGTGCATATTGATCTTCGCGTCAATATCAACAAGCAAAATTATACTGATTTCATTGAATTATTTCATTATTTCAAGCAAAAATATCCCACCTCAACTGCCATCAACGTTTATCCCGGCCTAATAAGAGAGGAAACATCTGACAAATGTTCAATGTGTCACTCATCTTTTAAATCCAGAGATTTGGTTGAATTATATTCCATTTTTAAAGAAAATGGAATTAACACAGCCCTTTTTCCACAAAAAAGACACAAAGGCTGCATGGCTCACATGCTTAATGCGTATATCATTGGGCCAGAAGGAGAAATATACAAATGTTGGAATGACGTATCTAATCCAGATATGGTCATTGGAAACATAAATACAATCAAATTAAATGGAGGCGCCCGATTAATCAAATTCATGACACAGGCAATTCCATTTAATGACGTATGTAAAGAATGTCAGGTTTTTCCACTATGCGATGGAGGATGTAGCTACCTTCGATATAGAAACCTATTCAACAATGGTCAATTTGACATATGCTCACCTTATAAAGATCTAAATTCACTAAAAAGGGCATTGTTAAACGGCGATTTAAAAACAGATGATGCATGATGAAAATGGATCGGCTTGGCAGGAACATATTGGGGAGCGCATTGGCGGTGGCGGCGGTTTTGCCGGCGGGAGGATATGACCTGCGGGTGAGGATGGAAACGGAGAGAACCGGAAGTGCCGTAGACGGGCTGTTCCCTGAAGCCACTTATCCCAACGGCCGGACGATATGCAAAGGAGCGTGGGAAAACCAAGACAGCACATACATCTTCAAGGAACTACCCGAGAAGCCGATCCAGATCCGGTATGTGATCGGAGGGAGCCAGTGGGCAGAGGACATTCCCGCCCCGGTGGACACCATCACGATCCGACTACCCGAGGGCATGCGCACACAAGCGCTTGCCGAGGTTACGGTGGAGGCAGACCGCCAGTATATGACCGACGACAAGAGCGTATACGTGCCGTCAAGACGTGACAAGAGGATCTCCCCCACCGGCCTACGCCTGTTGCAGGCCATGGCCATCCCGTCATTGAGCGTCGACCCGCAAGACAATACCGTCAACACACTCGCCGGGGAGGGTGTAGCGACCTACATAGACTACATACCGGCCACACCCCGGCAACTGGCCGACATGCTCACTATGGACGTGGCACGTGTAGAGATATTCGACTATCCCAAGGATCCACGTTTCGGCGGTGCGCACCATGTGGTGAACTTCGTGCTGCAGAAATATGAATACGGGGGCTATACTAAAGTGGGAGCCGCACAGACTTTAGTGACTGACATGGGTTCCTACAATGTAAACTCAAAAATGACATACCGGCGCATGACCTACGACGTGGCAGCCGGTTTCAACTACTTCCGCACCACGCACACGGGCGAAAAGTCCGTAGCGGACTATACGTTTCCCGACATGAGCGTGACCCGCGACATGGCCACCGTGTCCTCCCTTGACAAACAACACGGGGGAAATGCCACAGTGCGTGCGCTCTACCACCACGGCTCCACAGTGGTATCCAACACCGTGGGAGTGGCGATTTCCAAGGAGCCGGGCAATTCAAGGAGCGATGCCACCTCATTCACGCCACAGGTATATCCCTCCGACATCGCCCACAGGCATACCGACAACAGCAGCGTGACACCATCCTGGAATGGATATTACATGTTCAACCTCCCGAAGGATGTGGCGCTCTCCCTGCAGTCCTTCGCATCCTACGGTCGCCACCGACGCGACTACTCGTTTGCTTCCACGGATCGCGACATACGCAACGATGCCAAGGATGACGCTTGGATGTACAACCTCTCAGCCGCGCTCAGCAAGCAGCTTGGAAACCAGAACATCGGGTTGCTCATTTCCGGCGGAGGAAACGGAAACTGCATGACATACACGGGCACCTCCCCGGCGAAAGTAAACACAAGGTTCAATTCCGCCGACATCCAGATCACAGCCAATCTCCGATTCGGGAAACTATGGCTCCAAGGCAACGCAGGAGGATCATACGCCCACACCTCCATCAACAGGATCTCAAAGACAGAACTGTATCCGCGATATTTCATTGCCGCCGGCTACAACATCAGCGACAAGAGCCGCCTGAGCATCTCCTCGGAACTCTCACACTGGACGATCCCGATGAGCGAGCAAGGCTCAAACACAATAATGCTCAACCAGATAGATGCCCTGCAAGGTGGCACCGACCTGAAGACATCGCGCTACAACTCCGCCCTTGCACAATATGACTGGATGCCGTCGCAGATCCTATCATTCGCGGTGTTCGCACAATTCATCCGGCATACCGATCCGGTCTCCGACATCTATTTCCCATTGGAGGGGAGCGCCACCCCGGTAATGGTGCGGCGGTATGTGAACAGCGGTTTCCTGAACCAGTGGAAATATGGAGGATCCATAGCGCTGAGGCTTCTGGACGGCAACCTCAGCTGCAAACTGAACGTGAACGGCCGGAGTTTCGACCGGCAAGGGGTGCAATGCTATAGCGGCACATACCTGAACCTTAGCGCCGAGGCCACCTATTCAGTGGGAGACTTCTATTTCTCGGGGTATTACCAGCCGCGCAACAAGAACATCACTGCGACATACAAGAACGAGAATCCCGAATACTACTATCTGCTTGCCGGATGGGGAAACGGCAACCTGAACATATCGGCACGCGCCAACAACTTCTGCCGCGCCTCATGGAAGGGCACGCGAAGCCTTATCGCCACCGAAAACTACAGTCAGGAGATCGTGCGGTCAGGCATCACATACCACAAGTGGTTCGAACTGTCCCTCAGTTACTCCATCTCATACGGCAAGAAACTTTCCGACAGGCAGGATGTGCAAAGCCTACCCGGAGCATCAACGGGCATATTGCAGTGAGCGACTGCATCATCCCATCCGGGCACAAAAAGGCGATATGTCAACTCTGACCCGCCCCGTTTACGGGAGAAGTGAAATGTGCGCGAACAAGGCGAGCCTTCGCCGGCCCGATCACATCCGCGAGGGCATCAAGGGAGGCTTCCGAGATGCGTTTCACGCTCTTGAAATGGCGCAACAGCGTCTGTTCCGTGCCGGGACCTATCCCCTTGATGGTGGAAAGCTCACTGACGATGGCCGACTTCGACCGGCGGTCGCGATGATGGGTGATACCGAAACGGTGAGCCTCGTCGCGAAGCTGCTGCACTACCCTGAGTGACTCCGAGTTCTTGTCTATGTAGAGCGGCACACTGTCTCCGGGAAAATATATCTCCTCAAGGCGTTTAGCGATGCCGACCACGGCTATCCTGCCACGCAGACCTATATCTTCGAGCGCCTCCACGGCTGCGCTGAGCTGCCCCTTGCCGCCATCCACCACTATGAGTTGCGGGAGATCGTCGGGCGCCTCCTCCATAAGGCGTGTATAGCGCCGGGTCAGCACTTCCTTCATTGATGCGAAATCGTCGGGGCCGACCACCGTCTTGATGTTGAAGTGGCGGTAATCCTTCTTTGAAGGCTTGGCATCGCGGAAGACAACGCATGAAGCCACAGGGTTCGTGCCCTGGATGTTGGAGTTGTCAAAGCATTCCACATGACGCGGCAGTTCCTTAAGGCGGAAATCGGCCTTCATGCGTTCAAGAGTCTTCTCGGCACGCTTTTCCGGGTCAGTCCATTCAAGCTGCTTGAGATCGTCGAGCTTGTTCTGACGCGCATTGCGCACACTTACATCAAGCAATTTCGCCTTGTCGCCACGCTGGGGGATGGTAAACGTCACCCCCTCCATCTCAAGATCCGGCAACAGGGGCACTATCACCTCCCCGTAAACCAGCCCGAAACGCGTGCGGATCTCATCCAACGCATAGCTGAGCAGGGCGGAAGCCTCCTCGCTCAGGCGGCGCTTGTAGCGGAGTGTGACACTGCGCACGACCGCGCCACGGCGCACATGCATATAATTGATGTACACATCGTTGCCACCGTCATCATCTATGCCGAACACATCCACGTTGTCAACCGTCTGGCTCACGATCACACTCTTGGCACGGTATCGCTCCACGAGCTGGTATTTCTGTTTCAGCTCATGCGCCTCCTCGAATTTCAGTTCGCCGGCCAGACGCTCCATCTCGGAGCGCAGATAAGCCATAAGCTCCCCCGTCTCACCACGGAGGATCTGGCGGATCTGATCGATATAGGCACCGTATTCCTCGGGAGAGATCTTCCCCACGCAGCACCCCAGGCAACGCTTAAGATGGTATTCCAGGCAGAGCCGCCCCTTGCCGCGCTCAAGCGAAACGGGAGTGATTGGTATGCGGCATGTGCGTATGGGATAAAGCTCGCGGGCGAGGTCAAGCACGGCGCGTGCTGCAGCCACCTCGGTATAGGGGCCGAAATATTTCGAACCGTCCTTCAGGCGCTGGCGTGTCAGGAACACCCGGGGGTAAAGCTCCTTGGTGACACAGATCCAAGGGTAGGACTTGTCGTCCTTCAACAGCACATTGTAGCGAGGCTTATGCTCCTTTATCATCGAATTTTCGAGATTGAGCGCATCCTGCTCGGTAGGCACCACGATATAGCTCATGTCGGCAATGGCGCGCACCAGAAGGTTGGTGCGCAACACATCGTGCGTGCGGTTGAAATATGACGACACGCGCCGCTTCAGGTTCTTGGCCTTCCCGACGTATATGACCACCCCGTCGGCATCATAGTACATGTACACACCGGGTGAATCGGGCAATATGGCGATCTTGTGTTGCAGCTCGGGCGACTTGCCCTTGGAATGCTTTCCCATCGTTTATCCTAAATTAATTCAAAGTTACAAAACTGCCGGATAGTTCGCAAATCGAAAAAATTCACGACAATCCGCGTCAATTCAAAAATTTTATTAAATTTGCAAGTTGATAGGCGTGGCGCACCAACAAGCTCCCGCGCAAAACCGTTTTCCCAGCACACCGCATATGCACCCGACACGCTACACAGCGTCCGAGGCCAACGGCGGTGCCTACCAAACGTAAACAGAAAAGAATGTCAAAAGTCATCATCATCGGCGCCGGTGGCGTGGGCAGCGTTGTAGCCCACAAGTGCGCCCAGAACCCCGAAGTGTTCAGCGAAATAGTAATCGCATCGCGCACACGGCGCAAATGCGACCTTCTGGCAAAGGCAATAGAGGAAGCCGCCACCCGCGACGGCCGCAAGCTCCCCGTCATAAGCACCGACAGCGTGGATGCCGACAGCGTGGAGCAGCTTTGCGAGCTTTTCCGCCGCCACAAGCCCGAAATAGTAATCAACGTGGCGCTCCCCTATCAGGATCTCACCATCATGGATGCCTGCCTGGAGTGCGGGGTCAACTACCTTGACACGGCCAACTATGAACCGCGCGACGTGGCGCACTTCGAATACTCCTGGCAGTGGGCATACCGCGAGCGTTTCGAGAAAGCCGGCCTGACGGCCATCCTCGGCTGCGGATTCGACCCGGGAGTATCCGGGGTATTCACCGCCTATGCGGCCAAGCACTACTTCTCTGCAATGGAGACGCTCGACATAGTGGACTGCAACGCCGGAAACCACGGCAAGGCTTTCGCTACCAACTTCAATCCGGAAATCAACATACGCGAAATCACGCAGAACGGCCGCTACTGGCTCAACGGCGAATGGGTAACCACCAAGCCCCTTGAGATCCATGCCGAGCTGAACTACCCGAACATCGGCCCGCGCGACAGCTACCTGCTGTATCACGAAGAGCTTGAAAGCCTCGTGCAGAACTTCCCCACCATAAAGCGTGCCCGCTTCTGGATGACATTCGGTCAGGAATACCTCACACACCTGCGTGTGATCCAGGACATAGGCATGGCACGCATCGACGAGATAGAATACAACGGCCAGAAAATCGTGCCCCTGCAGTTCCTCAAGGCAGTCCTCCCCGATCCGCAGGATCTCGGCGAGAACTACACCGGAGAGACCTCCATCGGCTGCCGCATCGCCGGAAAGGGTAAGAACGGCGAGAACCTCACATATTACATCTACAACAACTGCTCCCACGAGGAGGCATACAAGGAGACTGGCATGCAGGCCGTAAGCTACACCACCGGCGTGCCCGCCATGATCGGCGCGATGATGTTCCTCACCGGCAAATGGAACAAAACGGGCGTGCACAACGTTGAAGAATTTGATCCCGATCCGTTCATGGAGCAGCTCTCTGTGCAGGGTCTCCCCTGGCATGAGATAGTGAACGCCGACCTGGAGGTGGATAAAATTTCTTGATTCCCACAGGAATCAAGAAATGAGAGCAGGAGAAGTCAAGCAAGAATACAAGAAATTGAGAAAATAAGAAATCTAGAAATTAAGAAATTGAGAAGGCGGTAGCGCCATTCAGTTGATTCCTCTGATTCCTCTGATACCTCTGATCCCCCTATCTGATTCTTCTGATCCCCGGCTTCTTCTCCCTTTTCTGCCTCCTCCGGCTGCCATGCTTGGCTCTTTCTTCTAACATCTAATCATAAAAACAATGGAACTCGACAAATATCATCAGGCTGTGAAAGACTCGCATGTGATCGCCGACGACGCTGCCGTAAAGGCCGCAACCGAAAAGATCATCGCCGAGCATCTTTCAGAAAACATGAACGAGGATGTATATAAATTCCTCTTCAACTGCATAGACCTCACGACACTGCGTTCGGTGGACTCACCACGCAGCGTGGCCGACTTCACCGAAAGGGTGAACGATTTCGACAACGAACATCCCGACATGAAAAACGTAGCCGCGATATGCGTCTACCCCAATTTCGCCCAAGTGGTGCGCTCGGTACTGGAAGTAAGCGACGTGGAGATAGCATGCGTGGCAGGATGCTTCCCTTCGTCCCAATCGTTCATCGAAGTGAAGGTGGCCGAAACCGCCCTCGCCGTGGAAGGGGGAGCCGACGAGATTGACATCGTTCTGAATCTCGGAAACTTCCTTGACGGAGACTACGAAGAGGTGTGTGACGAGATCTCGGAACTGAAACACTCATGCCGCGATGCCCGTCTGAAAGTGATCCTTGAGACAGGCGCACTCAAGACCGCCGAAAACATCAAGGCGGCATCGGTGCTGGCCATGTACAGCGGAGCCGATTTCATAAAGACTTCCACCGGAAAGGAATATCCCGGCGCAAGCCTTGAGGCGGCCTATGTGATGTGCTCATGCATCAAGGAATACTACGACAAGACCGGCCGCATGGTCGGCTTCAAACCCGCCGGCGGCGTTCGCACAGCTGAGGATGCCGTCAGCTACTACTGCATTGTCAAAGAGATCCTGGGCGAGAAATGGCTCACCAACGAATATTTACGCATAGGTGCAAGCGGGCTTGCCAACAACCTGCTTTCGGCCATCTGGGGAACCGAGACAAAATACTTCTGACCAAACGGAAATTGTCTATCAGTAAGCTTATCACAACGGATGAAATACTGGATAATCGTAGAAAAGCGCCACGCAGGGCCATATAGTGCCGAACAGCTTGTGAACGCCGGCCTCAAGACCGACACACTCGTATGGTGCGAAGGGTTGGCAGACTGGACTCCCGCCGGGGAAATCCACGAGCTGTCACAAATGATGGCCATGCGCGACAACGCCGTGCCGGAAACCGCTCCCACGCAGCAAGCAACACCCCGGCAGGATGCAACTTACGGAGTGCAGCCCGCAGAGGCATCTCCCAATCCACCGGCAGCAGCACCCACAGAACCATGCCCTCCGGCATACATCGCCTGGAGCGTGATCGCCACGCTCCTGTGCTGCACATTTGCCGGCATCCCTGCGATCATCTTCTCATCCATGACAAAAAGCGCATACTACAAAGGCAACATAGAGAAGGCACGCCGCTACAGCGAATGGGCACAATGGTGCATAATCCTTGCCATAACCCTCGGCGCGGTAAGTTGGCCATTCCAAATGGCATTCATGGGATCGTTCTGACGCAGGAGTGAGACCCAAACGCATAATATGGTCAAGAGCCGCCCTCGCCATACTGGCGGGAGCGGCTCTTGCTACATTGTATCTGTTCACGGTGGAGCGCACCGGATTCATGCCCCGATGCCTGTTCAAACAGCTCACCGGATGGTCTTGCCCGGGATGTGGGAGCCAAAGGGCGCTCCATGCCATCACCGAGGGAAAATTCATGGAAGCCTTGGGCTACAACTACATGTTGCCCTTTACAATCGCTTTCGTTGCACTGTGCGGGATGCACTGGATATTGCCGGATAACCTCCGTATCGAAAAAGCATATAGGAAACTGACCTCGCCGGCATCGCTTTACGTCATTCTCGGGATTGTAGCGACGTGGACTATATTACGCAACATATGCGGTGTGTGACAGCCATGAGAGTGACTGTCAGAACTCCGAGAAGAGGGTCGGCTTGATCACGATCCCGACACGGAACTGGTTGTGATACTCCTTATATGCCAGAAGTCCTTCGCCATAGCCACTATAGAGTTGCGCAAACAGATACTGGTTTGACTTTGTGGAGAAGCGGTATGCACACTCCAACGTCCAGTTATAGTTGAAGTTCCATCCCGATCGCTTGACCATCGTCACTGTCGTCGAAAACTTCTTGTTGGGAGACTGCACAGACCATCCTACCTGAAATATCCCGCAATATTTCAATATGTCCTTATTGTTTACACCGTCTATTATCGGTATCCAGAACTTCCCGTAGACCACGAAATTTGGATCCACCATCACACTGCCCCCGATCGTCACCTTGTTCCATGAGCGGGACTCCAGTCCGTCGCGCCCGTTGCTCTCATGCTCCAGCTGCAAAGTAAACTTCCCTATGAAGCGATCCTTGATGAACACCGGCTTTGCCAGACCGATACCCGGATTGAAATTAAGGTCGGTCATCGGCATGGAATTCTGCAGCACGTTCCAAAAGACCTTCTGGGTATAATACAGATACAGGTAAGTACCCCACGGGAGAGTGCTCTTTGTGAGTTTCTGCGCTATGGATATCTGGAATTTTATATTAGTGTTCTCACGGTTGGGACGATGCGATATCGAAGGCCCGAAAATAAAGTAATTGTCCTTATACAGGCCGAAATAATAGTGGGTGTCCGCAAAAGCACGCTTAAGCGAATCGACATTGACATTCTCACTCGGAACCGTCACGATCTGGGCACGGGAGCTGAAAAGAACTCCAGAAACTATGAACAAAATAAATAATTCAAACAAACGTTCCCTCATAAATATACCTATGATGTAATGTGATGCACAACACTGAAACCGCGGGCAAAGATATACAAAAAAATGCACAACAATTCATCCGGAACTACCCTATGGTTGGCATTTTTGTTATAAATACTGTCGGAAAGCTCTCTTTGCCCCTTCTAAATACAAACAACATAATTGCAAACATTGTTGCACCGGCTCCACCCTACCGATACCCTTACCTCCATTCCTGCAACCATTTTCCTTTTTTTGCACGATCGCGTAAAATGATTTGAAGTAAAATCCGTATCTTTGTAAGACCAAGGCAATAATCACCATCGCGACACGTTAATAAAACGTAAAGTTGGCTTTGTACCATATTGTCGGATGCCTTCCGCCACATGGTGTTTATCTTGTCCAACCATTATTTTTTGATGTATACCTGACTTATGAAATTCAAATCAATAATTCTGGCATGCGTCGGTGTGTTCATGCTCGCCTCATGCAACACTTCCAAGACCGTGCTCCCATACTTTACGGACATCAGCACCGTGGCAGAAGGCTCGGTAAAAGCCGGCGACTATATGCCAACCATAAAGCCGGACGACGAACTGTTCATAACAGTCACCTCGCGCGAGCCTCTGGCCTCAGCGCACTACAATCTCCCGTTGTCGAATCCCGCCACCAACGAGGCACTGGAAATCACGACACAGCCTACCCAGCAGACCTACATGGTAAACAGCGAGGGGGACATCAATTTTCCCGTTCTGGGAAAATTGCACGTGGCCGGCCTCACCACCGAGCAGTTGCGCAAGGAGCTGACAGAAAAAATCAGCGCCGAAGTTAAAGATCCGCTCGTAAAAGTTGAACTCGTAAACTTCACCGTAGTTGTTGCGGGTGAAGTGCTGACACCCTCGACCATAAAGGTGAACCGTAACCGTTTCAGCATACTTGACGCTCTTTCCGCCGCCGGCGACCTCACCCCGTATGGCGAACGCTCCAACGTGTTGCTCATACGTGAGGAGAATGGGGAGCGCAAGTTCGTGCACCTCAATCTCAACTCCTCCGACCTTCTCTCCTCCCCCTACTTCTATCTCCAGCAGAACGACTACGTATACGTGGAGCCGAACAAGATCCGACAGGCCAATTCACGCTACAATCAGGACAATTCCTACAAGTTGTCAATGACCTCTACCATAGTAAGCGCCGCATCCGTGATAGCATCGCTTATAATCGCCCTCACCGTGAAATAACCCCAACGCCATGGCAAAAGATCAGAACTCAGACTTCATCGACATAAAAGGACTTCTAAAGCAATACGTATCCAAGTGGTATCTCTTCGTGATATCCGTGATCGTATGCGCCGGACTGGCGTTCATATTCTGCAAGGCACGCCAACGCACCTATGGGGTTCGCGCCAACGTGCTCATACAGGTGGATGACACCAACCCCCTCAGCGCCATGGGAGCGGTAGGAGACCTTCTTGGATCAAAGGGGCGCGTGGATGACGAAGTATACGTAATCTCCTCACACTCGCTCCTTCGCGACGTAGTCAAGGATCTCGGCATCAACCAGACCCACATGGTAAAGCGCGGCCTGCTGAAGCGCATAAACGCCTACCCCAAGGCTCCGCTGGAAGTGATCACCGCACCCGAACTCCCCGATACCCTCAGCACAGGCATCTCATTCAAGGTGCGTGTCAATGACAAAGGCCTCGCCTCCGTGAAAGCAAAGGCAAAACGCGCGGTCATAGCAGATGTAAAAGACCAACCGCTGCCGGTGGTGCTTCATACGGAATACGGCGACTTCACCATTGACAAGACAAAGGACTTCGTTGCCGGGGAATCCGTCAACGACAACATCTCATTTTCCGGTTATCATGCCGCCGCCGAGGATCTTGCACTTGACGTAAGCAGCGAGATCGCCAGCAAGAAGAGCAACGCGATCGAACTTGCCATAGACTGCCAGAACACCACGCTCGGAGAGGACATCCTCAATGAGATGATCAAGCTCTACAACATGCGCGGCATCCGCGAAAAGAACCTACAAGGAGAGAAGACCAGCCAGTTCATCGCCGACCGCCTTGTCATACTCAACGAAGGCCTGAACGATTCGGAACAAGCCATAGAACAATACAAGCGCACACACGGCATAATAGACATAACCGTAGACCTCTCATACAATACCCAGAAGAAAGGGGAACTTGAAAGGGCGCTGCTAAATGCCGAGACCCAAGCCGAAATAATAAGAATGACCGGAGAATTCCTCCGGAATCCCGCCAATGCATACTCTCTCGTGCCGGCCACCATTCCGGAACTCGCCGAGGCCATAGAGGCATACAACGAGATTGTGCTCAAGCGCATGGAGCTGCAAAACAGTGCCAACCCGAACAACACAATGCTGAAGCTGATGAGCCAGCAGATAGATGCCATGCGTGAGAACATAATCACATCCATAGACCGCGCACAGGCGTCGGCAGACCTCTCGGTAAAGGAGATCAAGGGACGCAAGGAGATCGCCGAGTCAAAACTCGGCAACATACCCACACAGGAACGCGAATTCCTTACCCTGAAACGCGAGCAACTTGTAAAACAGAACCTCTACACATTCCTGCTCCAACGCGGTGAGGAGACTTCCATGCTCCTTGCCAACGCTGTTCCCAAAGGCATCATAGTCGACGAGGCCTACACGCTCAACAAACCCCTCGGCCTGGGCAACATGCTTATAATGCTCATCGCCTGTTTCATGGGCGCATGCATACCGCCGGCCTACCTTTGGATCCGCAAGCTGTTGCGCAACAAATTCGAGACCCGCGAGGAAGCCGAGAAGATCGTGGATGCCCCCATCCTCGGCGAGATGTGCCAGATCCGGGAGAAGAACGAAGGGGTACTCGCAGTGGGCAATGGCATAAACTCAAGCTCATCGGAACTGTTCAGGCTGCTTCGCACCAACCTCCTGTTCATGCTCAACGGAGCCAACGACAAGGTGGTACTCATGACATCTGCACGATCGGGCGAGGGGAAATCGTTCATCTCCATCAACCTTGCCGCCACGCTCGCCCTATTGAAAGGAAAACGAGTGCTCCTCATCGGAATGGACATACGCAAACCACAGCTCGCCAATTACATGGGCATAGCCCCGACACCGGGTCTCACCGAATATCTTTCCACACCCGACATGAGCCTGGACAAGATAATAAGGCGCAACACCCCCATGGAGAACATGGACGTGATCGTGGCCGGCCCTATTCCCCCGAACCCATCGGAGCTGCTTGCGTCAGACCACGTGGACGAACTTTTCGCCAAATTGCGCACTATGTACGACTACATCGTCATAGACTCCGCTCCCGTGGGTATGGTATCGGATACCTTCTCGCTGAACCGCGTGGCAGACGCCACGGTGTTCGTTACCCGCGTGAACCACTCGCAGATATCAGACCTGGAATACCTCAACAAGATCTACGCCGACAAGCGCCTGAAGAAACTTTCGGTAGTAGTGAACGGCACCCAGTCCAAGCAGGGCTACGGCTATGGATACAAATAATTAGCAATTAGTAATTAGTAATTAGCAGTTGCCGGCCGACGGCTGTCGGTTGGAAATTATTAATTATTCATCCTGCAACTAATCAGGATTTATTTGGTGAAGTCAAATCCAGTTCATATGATCAATGAGGCGACTGCCTCATCCCAAACGGAAGTTCCTTCGTCGGCTCAAAAAAGGCCGACGAAGGAACTCCTGCAGCTTGGCGGAAAGGACTGGTTGTGGCCGCTGGCATTCATGCTCTCCATGGCAATGGTCGGGCTGAAGTTCCCGCTGGGCTACCTGCTGGCTCCCCTGATAATGTTCGCACGCTTCAAAAGCGATCGCTACGACTTCCTGATGATGTTCACGATCTTCTTCGGAGGCTACGGGCTTGGCCATCTCACTTCTTGGGGCATACACTCCCAATGGATTATTTTGGTCATAGGCATGCTCGGATTTGTGGTGCTCAAGAAATACAGCCTCCTGAACCGTTCAATGCTGCTATGGGCATTATACGCGGCAGCCTTGATCATCATCTCCACTTATAGCATCGTATCTTTCCGTATCCAGCTTCCGAAGATCGTGCGCTATCTCACGATCATCTACTTCATAATCCCACTGCTGATATTCGCCGGACGAGAATTCGACATCAAGCGGTTCTGGTATCGTGTGATGCCATATATCATAATAATGAGCGTATTCTATATAATAGACTCACTGATAATCTCAGGAAACATACTCGTGCCCAAGACCCACCTTTTTGAGGATGCACAGTCCACTTTCTGGGATCCCTATATGAGACCGCTCTCTTTCCGCCTCCACCGCAAGTATCCCCCGGGATTATATTTAATGACCTTGGCTATAATTCCTGTCGTACGCGTATACAGACTACGCGCATGGCAATGGATAGTCATAATAGGAGGGATGCTGGTTACCTTCACTTTCACCTTCATTTCCGGCATACTTGCTGCATATATAATGTTTCAGGGGAATATCAAGCATCTCCTCAAATATAGCTGGATCGGGATCATAACCCTCGGAGCGCTCTATTATGTGGACTCGAAATTGCCCGTAAAGAGTTACGAGACGACAACCTATGCCAAACCGCAGTCAACACTGCGAATAAAGTCGTCCATCGACCAGATAATAGACCTGTTTAACGTACAGGACGAGCAAGACCTTGCCGTTCTGGGCACAGGTCGAATGGCACAGGCCATTCCAAAGCTTGAACTACTTTACAACGAAGACAAGGAATGGGTCGGCTTCGGATTTCTGGATGCCTTGATCAATACACCATCAAGATACATAATCTATAACGACATGTATTTTGAGGAGTACAGCGAGAAGAACTGGGAGGTGGCAAATGATATAGAGATAATGCCTCTCGAAGTCCTATGCACGATCGGGTATATCGGCCTTGCCATCCACATACTGTATTTCCTCTTCATGTGGCTGACAGTACGCAAATGCCGCAATGTCAACTACTTCCTATGTGTGATGATTCTTTTCATATGGTTCGGACTTAGCGGCTTCGAGGGATTGGCACGCCCACAAGGTCTCTATCTCGTAGGTCTTGCCTATGGCATAGTTCTGCTTACAAACCGTCCGTGGACACTCAATGCAAGAACCCGGATCCAAGACTCCCCCGCCAACAATGTAGAGGACTCAAGATGAGCGAAACCGACAACAGAAGAATAATCAAAAATGCCCTATACCTCTACGGTCGCATGCTGCTTACCGTCGGGGTATCGCTTTATACGGCACGTGTCGTACTTGACACTCTGGGAGTCCAGAACTATGGCATATACAACCTTGTAGGTGGCATTGTGGCGATCCTGGGATTCATCAACGGTACGATGGCCGGTGCCACCCAGAGGTTCCTGAACTATGAGATGGGGACAGGAGACCAGCAGAAGTTGAACCGCACCTTCAGCAACGCCCTGCTCATCCATATAGGTATAGCCGGAATCGTGCTGCTATCCGGTGAGACAATCGGTCTATGGTTTGTAAACAACAAACTCACCATAGCCCCGGAGCGCATGCTTGCAGCCAACATCACCTATCAGCTATCTCTTCTGACTGCAATCGCGGGGATAGTACAGATACCATACATGGCATCAGTCATGGCACACGAAAAAATGGGATATTACGCATTGATCGCCATCATAAACGTGCTGTTGAAACTGGGGGTGGCTTTAGCCATAATGTGGATATCCTCATGGGATACCCTCGTGGTATATGCCATACTCATGCTTGCAGCTGCCATGATCGTATTGTCCCTCTACAAGATATACTGCACGCGCAGATTCCCGGAATGCCATTTCTCAAGAAGAACAGATCGTGGGATCCTGACCTCGATGCTCAGTTTCTCCGGATGGGATCTTTACGGCAACGTGAGTTACACAGGTCGCATGCAGGGCACTATAGTGATACTCAATAATTTCGGCGGCACGGTTCTGAATGCGGCCGGAAACCTTGCTCTCACCGTCACCGGCACAATCACCAGCTTTTCAGGTGCGGTAATCACAGCCTTCAGACCACAGATCATCCAGCAATACGCCAAACACAACCATGCGATGATGCTCGACCTGATAAACAAATGTGCAAGATATGCCTTTCTGCTGATGGGTTTTCTGGTGATACCCATGTTCCTTGAGATGGATTACCTTCTAAACCTGTGGCTGCGTGAAGTGCCTGCATATACAGCAGCATTCTGCAAGATCGCCCTGATAGCAGCCTGCGGCGAACTACTCATTTTGTCGGTAAGCATCGGAATCCATGCGACAGGACGGATCAAGTGGTATAGCTTCATTACGGGAACACTATACCTGCTCGAACTTCCCGCAATGTATTACCTGCTGAAATGGAGCGGCGAACCCCAGATCATATACGTCACACATTGTATATTCATCACTATGATACTGCTCACAGACACGATAATACTGCACCATTTTATTTCGGACTTCAACATAGCCGGATTCTGGTGGAGAGGTGTCATAGCACCTCTGCTAATAGTAGGGGGAAGCGGGATTATGGCAGCATTGGTGCGATCTTCAGGCGAATCATCATTACTGCATGCTTTTCTTACCGGACTTGCAAGCACCGCAATCCTAATGTCAGCCACTTTCTGTTTCGGGATAGACAACAGATCACGAAAAAGAATAATAGCCAAGATCAGCCAAATACTCCATCTTGCCTGACACGGCATACCGAGCCAATAGTAAAAAAACACTCCTCAAAATCGAATGCGCATGAAAGTTTTGTTTCTATACAGCGAGGGTGGTGAAATCATAACCGGCGGGCAGAAATACGAGGACAACCTGTACAAAGTCCTGCAAAACAGCCCATCATATACCACAGAACGCATATGGCTGAACAACACCGGCACTAAAGTCAAGAAATACTTATCGCCGCTGAAGAATCTTCTCCTGATCAAAAAACTCAGGAAGTACGATCTTATCATGTTCAACAGTGTAAGCGGACTGAACTTCATTCCACTCGCTGTAACGCTTCGATATGCTCTCAAAAAGAAGACAGCCGTAATACACCACCATTTTCTGTACAGGGAGAAAAGCGGAATAAAACGGATATGGTACAAATTGCTGGAAAAGGGGTTTCTGAGAAGTGCCGGAACCATCATAGTCCCGAGTCCATACATCAACGAATTGTGCCATGGGATGTTCCCAGGCAAAAACATACGTTATTGGCAGATCCCATTTGATCCGCGACCAACCGGCGAGCAACCGGCGCCCAGACAGGGCAACTTGTTATACATCGGCACAATAGAGCGGCGAAAGGGTCTTGTCTACCTGTTGGACGCGTTGATCGAACTTAAACGCCGCCACATTCCAGTATCCCTCAAAATCGTAGGCAAAGCAGTTCAACGGGACTACTTCGATCAATTGAAGGACACAATCTCGCGAGAGAAGCTGAATGTCGAATTCACGGGATTCATCTCACAGGAACGCAAGGATGAAATCATGGCAGAAACAGATGTCTTCGTATTTCCATCACTCATGGAGGGCTACGGCATGGTTCTGTGCGAGTCCATGGTGAACGGAGTTCCGGTCATCTGCTTCAACAATTCCGCGATGCCATACACCATCAAGAATGAAATAAACGGACTTCTTATTCCAGACCGTGATGCCAAGGAGTTTGCAAACGCCATAGAAAGGCTCACGACTGACCGTGAACTCCGTGAACGACTGTCTGAAGGGAGCCGCGCTACCGCTGCGGGCTTAGTCACACCTCAAAAATTCAACATCCTGGTAAAAGAAGAAGTGGACGACATGCTCGGGCTTAGTGGCCGAAACGATATCCGAAACCAACCAGGATCCTGAGATTCTGCAAAGTATCATATCCTTTTACCGGTAAAGATATGAGAGGGTAGACCCATAGACTGCCCGAACGAATGCGCACACCCAACCGTACACGACGTTCGGACTGGCGCAACTCGGGGATCGTGGTATATGATAGCCGTCCTTCAATGGAGCCGGAAAAGGAGTAACCCACGCCACCTGAAAAGCATGTATCGTAACCATACCCCGTATCATAATTGCATTGGATGGAGCCTTCGGCACTGAACCGCCATAAAGGACTTACACGAACACTCAGATTTGTCCACATCACCTGATATCCGCCGTTCCACTCGGTAGCGCCAAAGCATTCCGCATCATATTCAAGTCTCATTGCCGCTACTTCTCCCCTCCATCCGACGGAAACGCCGGTCTGCTGAAACTTGAGATCCTGCGAAAAGACGCTCTGCCTCAAACCTATTACGAGGCGATCCTTGACAATCAGCTTGCCGAACAGGTAGCGCGTATTGTGCATGCCCACCTCCCATGACGACAATGCAGATATCGGGGTCGCCACCATACACACCACCATACACGCCTTCAGCATGCCATAAAAGAACTTCTCCACTATTATTTCCTCATATTGCTTATTTCCTCATATTGTTTTCAAGAGCGGCCGCAAGCATTTCATATCCCGCCCAAGAGAGATGAAGGCCGTCTGTGAACAGCTGCGGATTCGGAGAATTTGAGCCATCTATTATGAAACGGTCATATACAGGCATATAAACCACAGACGGACAGGTCGTCGCCAATTCTCTGATCCGGGAATTGAAATCTCTTATGAGTGTGTTGACATCTTCGCCCTCGCGTGGCAAGACCGAAAACAGATACACTTCCGATGCCCCAAGAGAACAGACAGCATCCAAATACCTGTCGCAGTAAGATGCCATATCTTCGGGATGCATCCCAAATAGATCGTTGGTGCCGATCAATACCACCACCGTGTCATTACGACGCGTCCCGGCAAGGCTTTCCACATATCTGATACCAGAACCGCTCTTGCCCATATTCACATGGGTAAGCGACGGAAGCGAACTGTCAATGTCCCACAATCTCACGATAGAGTCACCGATGAAATACACCGGCTCGTCCACTGTTTCATCGCAAGCGGTAAAAAGCGCCATGGAACACGTTAACATCCAATTGAGCAATTTCATATACAAAAGTAGGTATAATTCGTGAATCTTTCCTATATTTGTATTGCCATAGGGCGGAATGCCCGCGTTCCCATAAAAACAAGCAAGTCGCGACAATGAGGATAACACATGTGATGTTCGGATTTACCACCGGAGGTGCAGAGCTTATGGTATCTGACATAATTTCCGAACAGGCCAAAGCCGGACATACCCTGACACTGCTTGTGATCAACAATCATTACGAACAACAGTTGATCGACTGCATCCCTGATACCGTAAGGGTTGTAAAAGTGAACCGTCCGGAAAGTTCCCACAATCCGCTATGGCTTCTGAAATACAATATCGAACTGAGAAAAACATGTCCTGAAATAGTGCATTTCCATCAGGCGAAAGGAGCATATATCACCATGCGGCCAAAAGGGACAAAACTTGTGCATACTGTCCATGACACAGGAATCCGATTGAAACCCTCTAAAAAGCTTGACTGCATATTCTCCATATCGGAAGCCGTACAGAAAGACCTTAGAAAACTGTGGGGGATGGAGAGCATCGTAATTACCAATGGCATCAGCACCGGAAACATAGAATGTAGACAATACGATGCCGAGACATCTTTGCCTCAGCCAATTCGTATGGTGATTGTCGGCAGGCTAATGCATACGAAAAAAGGGCAGGACATAGCCATAGAAGCGACCGGAATATTGAAGACACGTGGCATCGACTGCCGGTTGGACATCATCGGCGACGGCGATTCAGGCGCATTCCTACAGGAACTCGCCTGCAGGAATGGGATCGACGACCGCGTCAGATTTCTTGGTAACAGAAGCCGCCGTTCCATCTATTCCTCTCTCAAGGATTACGACATATTCCTGTTGCCGTCCAGGAACGAAGGTTTCGGACTTACCGTGGCGGAAGCCATGAGCGCCAAGGTTCCAGTGATAACCTGCGACCGGGAAGGCCCCATGGAAATAATAGCGGACGGAAAGTTCGGAACGCCTTTCGTTTCCGGCAACGCCCGATCTCTGGCCGATGCAATCGAAAAAGTGACACGCAACTATCCATACTACGCGTCACTTGCCTCACAAGAGGCATATGCACACGCCGTTGAGAACTTTAGCGTGAGCCGCACAAGCATCCAGTATCTGGAACAATATAAACTTCTGAGAAATGGCAAATGAGATAATATTCGTGGGAGGCATCGGAAAGGAAGGGGAGTTCGGAGGTGAACTGTCAAAAAACAAACTGATCACCGGTCGTCTCAGGAGCCTCGGATACGATGTGGTCACCGTTGATACTGCCGGTGCATCACGCAAACCTTGGAAACTGCTGAATCTGCCGGTGGCACTTGCAAAATGCCCCAAGGAAGCGCCTGTGATTTTTTCTACCTCATTTGCCAATGTAAGACAGATCGTAGGAATGATGCATCGTATCTACCCTCGCCGCAACTTCATATATTGGGTGATAGGGGGCAATCTGGCTGACAGAATAAAAAACGGCTCATACCGCCTCGAATGCTTCAGCCCTTTTCATCATATACTTGTCGAAGGCAACAGCATGATAAAGGAACTGTCTGAAATCGGACTGAAGGGATTGCGATATGTGCCCAACTTCAAACACTTGCAATACCTGCCTGATTGCAACGACAAACGGATCGCCCCCGGGGAAAAACTAAGATGTGTGTTCTTCTCACGCATAATACCCGAGAAAGGCGTAAACATAATACTCAACACCTGCCGTGCACTTGCAGGAGGCAATTTTGCCGTGGATTTCTACGGAGAAATATCGCCCGAGTTCAAAAACGACTTCATGGCCCTGACAGACAATGCCCCCAACGCCAGATATTGCGGGACGCTCGACTTCTTCAGCCATTCAGGACTTGACACACTTTCAAAGTATCACCTCACACTTTTCCCGACATATTGGAAAGGAGAAGGATTTCCGGGAATAATAATCGATTCACTTGCAGCCTGCGTGCCCATACTCGCTTCCGATTGGAACCTCAATCCGGAAATACTTCCCAAGGAATGCAGTTTCATGTGCGGATCATATGACGAGCAATCTTTCATGGAATCGTTCAGCCGCATATTGCATGATCCGGAATGCTTGAATCCGATGTTTGAAAAATGCCAGGAACATGCCATGCGTTTCGACGTATCACGCGTCATAACATCCGAGCTATGCAAGGAGATCCTGCATTAGGACTGCCTGAAAACATCTCGAAAAATATTGACACATGAATCAAATACTTGCAAGAATAAGGCAACGTCTCAAAGAGACCGACTGGATTTATGCCCTCAAGGCACGTCTTACCGACAACGATTATCGCACCGGGAAAAAAGCGTCCGCCACATCGCACAAATCCAAGGCACAAATGGACAGTGAAAAGTCCATGCTTAGGGCATATTGGGGAGTAACTCCACTGCAATATTACATCTACCGACTGGCAAACAGGGATCTTACAGACGAGGAACTTCGCGACTACATTCCTTCCGCTTATTTTTACAATACATATTTCCGCGACAGATATACTCCTGACCAGTTCAAGCGCCTGTCAAGCAAACGATGCCTGTACGATATTTTCAAGGAACGCGGCATACCGACCCCGGAAGTGCTGGCCGTAATCAGAAACAAGCAGATGATACAGGAGGGGAACGGAAGGGACAAGGCATATGCTGGAAATACCCTCCAACTGCTCGAGAATGAATTCCATGCCGGAGACCGCATTTTCCTTAAGCCTGATGACGGCAAGGGTGGAGCCGGAATAATATCCGCCATACGCACATCATCGGGCTGGGAAATAGAGGAAGGCACGCCTGTCACCACCGAAACTTTATTGGGTCGATTGCACCGGCGCGCGACATACGTTGTGCAGAAAGGCCTGAAACAGCATCAGGACTTGGACAGGATAAATTCCTCAAGCATAAACACACTGAGGGTGGTAATGCAACGTCAACAGGATTCCGGCAAAGCGAGGATCGCGGCAGTCGCCCTTCGCATGGGACGCGACAAGAAACATGTGGACAACAGTGCGCAGGGTGGTGTGTCGGTCTTCATTGATCCCCTGACCGGCACCTTCGCTCCCAAGGCATATACGGAACATACCCACGAGGAATTCGACAGGCATCCCGACTCGGGATATGTATTCTCCGGATCGTCCATACCCGGCTGGCATATGATAAGCAGGCAAATCATAGAATACTCCGAAAAATTCCCTGAGCTGAAGGACTGGGCGTGGGATGTGGCTCTGCTGCCCGAAGGCATATGCATGATCGAACTTAATCCCTGGTACGGGATAGAGCATCTGCAATGCACCGGGGGAGGTATGCGACGTGTCCTCAATGTCTATCCCGCCACGGAAGACAAATCCGCATGATCACAACGACACGATTTTCTTCCAATCATAATTATCTTCCCTGAAAGTCTGCAATATGAAGGTGCCCAAGCATTTCACGATGTACGACAAAGCGAAGATCACAAGGAAAGTGACAATGACATTCACCGGGAAGAGATGGTTGAACTTATCGGTGAACAACACAAACTGAACAAGGTACACTTCCAGAGATATGGCGCTTATCCAATAAACAGGTTTCCTGACCCAGCTTTTCTCATAGAACCGGACAAGCCCGGGAGCGCTGCACATTCTGTAAGTGAAATAAAGGACACACCACATGGGTATGACCGAAAGCAACTGGAACCTGCATACCGCCTCATTTTGGCTGCACCAGAACAGAAACCCATAATAGACTGCTGCCGAACACAATGCACACACAAAGTTTGGTAAAAACCTTGAAGGTGTCAGCCTGTCGGAATTTGCACCGACAATGGCTCCCAGAACCATGCACAGGAAATAATGCATGAAAGTGAACGTTTCAGTCGTATGGTATATGAAAACACCTTCACGGTCTCCCTCCAGCATGAGAAACACACCGATAAGAGCCAAAACATAAACCCCGCAAAACCATGCCAGACGCCTTATGCCAATCCATCGTAAGAAATACAAGCCGGCGTAGAACACCATCATGGCAGAAATAAAAGTTCCTCCCCCGTAAAGGATTATCGTCACTATGTCATGGTCGGTTCCGAAAAACAAACAGGAGACCACACCCCATGCAAGAATGCTGGGGTAAATTCGGTTTACGCGACGTTTGTACCAGTTGAAGAAATCGCCCCCTCGGCCCATAAAGAGCGTGAAACCAGAGCAAAACAGAAACAATCCGTCTCCAAAAGCCCCTCCGGTACATATTTTCGAGATCGGAACCAATTCATCCATATGACTCCATGTAATCAGCAGTACGGCGATACACTTCAATATATAGATGGTCGGATTTCGTTTCGAAGTCGGATGTAGTCTCTGAAAAGCCATGATATCAAGTGTTGTTAACATCCAAATAACGGCGATTTCATTACAAAAATTGTGAATTGAATCCGGAACCACTCCAAAAAGCCGTTACAAGCACGTCTTGTGCAGAACTTATGGGAAATTTTTGCTACTTTTGCAGATTGTAAGATCTTACCTAACGCAATGAACATATCATACAATTGGTTAAAGGAATACCTCGACTTCGACCTGGCACCTGTACAGGTAAGCGAGGCACTCACGTCCATAGGCCTTGAGACAGACGGCCTCGAGGAGGTGGAATCGGTAAAGGGTGGACTAAAAGGCCTCGTGATAGGAAAGGTGCTCACCTGTGTGGAACACCCCAACAGCGACCACCTGCATGTGACTACCGTAGACCTCGGCGACGGTGAGCCGACCCAGATAGTATGCGGCGCACCGAACGTGGCCGCAGGGCAGACCGTGGTCGTGGCCACTGTCGGCACCACGCTCTACAGCGGCGACGAATCTTTCCAGATAAAGAAATCCAAGATACGAGGAGTGGAATCCTTCGGCATGATCTGTGCCGAGGACGAAATAGGTGTAGGCACGTCGCATGACGGCATCATCGTGATCCCCGAGGATAATGCTCCGAAGGCCGGAACGCCGGCTGCCGAATATTTCGACCTCAAGAGCGACTGGGTGATGGAAGTAGACCTAACCCCCAACCGCATAGATGCCGCAAGCCATTACGGAGTAGCACGCGACCTCGCCGCATACCTTAACTGCCACCTCACACACTCCGACCTCCATCGTCCCGACGTGGAGACTTTCGCCTCTGACCGTCCCGACGGTGCGGTGGAAGTGGAAGTCGTGGATAAAGAGGGTGCTCCGCGTTATTGCGGTGTCACCATCAGAGGCGTACACGTGAAAGAAAGCCCCGAATGGCTCCAGCAACGCCTGGGTGCCATAGGAGTGCGCAGCATCAACAACGTGGTGGATATCACCAACTACATACTCCACGGCTTCGGACAGCCGCTCCACTGCTTCGACCTCGCCAAGGTTGAAGGAGGGCGCATAGTCGTGCGCACGGTTGAGGAGGGCACTCCGTTCGTCACACTTGACGGAGTGGAACGCAAGCTCTCCTCGGCAGACATCATGATCTGCGACGCTGAAAAACCGATGTGCATCGGCGGGGTATTCGGCGGCCTTGATTCCGGCGTGACCGAAAGCACCACCGACATATTCCTGGAGAGCGCATGCTTCCATCCCACACGCATACGCCGCACAGCACGCCGCCATGGCTTGTCGACCGATGCGTCGTTCCGCTACGAGCGCGGCCTTGACCCCAACGCATGCATGTATGCCCTGAAGCTCGCCGCCTTGATGGTGAAAGAACTTGCCGGCGGCGAGATCTGCGGCAGCCCGGTAGACATATATCCCGTAAAAGCCGAGCCGTGGCCTGTCACCCTCAGCTACAGTTATCTCAACGGACTTGTCGGGAAAGAGATCCCGCAGGAGACGGTAGACTCCATCCTGCGTTCACTCGAAATAGAGATCGCCGCACGTCGCGACGGGGAAATAGACCTGCTGGTACCCCGCTATCGCGTGGATGTGACCCGCCCCTGCGATGTAGTGGAGGATGTGCTCCGCATCTACGGTTACAACAACGTGGAGTTCACCGACACGGTGCACTCTTCGCTCCAGTTCAAATCGCACACGGCAGAAGCCGAACACCTGCAGCAGCTCATCTCAGAGCAGCTCACAGCCCAGGGTTTCAACGAGATACTCAACAACTCGCTAACGGCCGAACGATACTACAGCGATCTGGCGGCATATCCCGCAGACCACTGCGTGAAGCTGCTCAATCCGCTTAGCACCGATCTCAACGTGATGCGTCAGACGCTGCTTTTCGGTGGACTCGAATCGCTGTCGCACAACATAAACCGCAAGTCTGCCGACCTGGCCTTCTATGAGTTCGGAAATGTCTACGCGCATGATCCGGCAGTGGAATCAACCGTAGAAAAACCGCTGGGAGGCATCAGCGAAGGTGCACGCCTTGCAATTTGGCTTACCGGAAACATCCGTCAGGCCAACTGGAGCCGCGCGGCAGAGGAAGCCACGTTCTTTGATCTCAAGGCCGTGGTGGCCAACGTGCTCGCCCGTCTCGGCATCTCTGCGGCAGAGACCACGCTCACACGCGGCAACGGCAACAACATCTTCTCTGCCTACCTTGACATAAAGACCCGTTCGGGAAAACTTCTCGGCCAGATGGGACTGGTGGCAAAGACGGAGCTTGCCAAGACCGACATAAAGCAGCCGGTGGTATACGCACAACTTGACTGGGACGCTCTCTGCCGTCTGGCGACAAAGAAGAAAGTGGAATTCTCCCCCCTGCCCAAGACACTCCCCGTAAAACGAGACCTCGCCCTATTGGTAGACAAATCCGTTACCATGGCACAGATAGAGGCCGTAGTCCAGGAAAGTGAACGCAAGCTCCTGCGGGAAGTAACACTATTCGATGTCTACGAAGGGAAGAACCTGCCTGCCGGAAAGAAGTCATACGCCATCTCCATCACCCTTCAGGACTATGAGAAAACCCTTCAGGACAAGCAGATAGACGGCGTGATGAACAAGATAATCACTAACCTCACCAAGAAACTTGGTGCGGAGCTAAGGTAAAAATTAGAAGCAAGAAGCCAGAGCGGAATAAGAAAAGCAAGAATAGATTTTTTATCTCGGGACATATTCAAAGGTAACTTTGCTTTACTTCTCATGCTCTTTCTTCTCATGCTCTGTATAAGAAACAAAAACTGTTTTATAAAATATGGGACGCGCATTTGAATACCGCAAAGCCAGAAAGCTCAAAAGATGGGGCAACATGTCAAGAACCTTCACACGCATCGGTAAGGAAATTACCATCGCTGTGAAAGCCGGCGGCCCCGACCCGACAACAAACCCGCGCCTACGTGCGCTCATGCAGAACGCAAAGGCCGAGAACATGCCCAAGGATACCGTCGAACGCGCTATCAAGAAGGCTACCGACAAAGACGCAAAGGACTACAAGGAGATCACCTACGAGGGATACGGTCCCTTCGGCGTGGCCATCTTTGTGGAAGCGGCTACAGACAACAACACCCGCACCGTGGCCAACGTGCGCTCCTACTTCACCAAGCATGGCGGCTCGCTGGGCACACAGGGTTCGCTTACCTTCCTCTTCGACCACAAGGTGATGCTCAAGATACAGGCCAAGCCTGAAATGTCGCTCGAAGACCTCGAACTTGAACTCATCGACTACGGTGTGGACGAAGTAGAGGCCGACGAAGAGGGTGCAATAATGCTCTACGGAGCCTTCGAGGAGTACAGCAACATCCAGCAGTACCTTGAGGCCAACGGCTTCGAGATCCTCAGCACAGAGTTCGTGCGTATCCCCAACGACCTGAAGGAACTCACAGACGAACAGCGTGAGACCATTGACAAGCTCCTTGAGAAACTCGAGGAAGACGAGGATGTGCAGAACGTGTTCCACAACATGAAGGACTGATCATATGTTCTCAGGAATCGTAGAGGAAGCCGCCATCGTGCGCAAAGTGGTGCGTGAGGGTGGCAACGTGCACCTTACCGTGGCATCGTCCTTTGCCGACGAACTGAAAATAGACCAGTCGGTGGCACACAACGGCGTATGCCTTACCGTGGTGGCTCTTCCCGGCGACGGCACACACACCGTGACCGCCATAGAGGAAACGCTGCTGCGCAGCAACCTCGGCGACCTCAAGGAGGGAAGCCGGGTAAACCTGGAGAGATGCATGGTGATGAACGGCCGTCTGGACGGCCACATCGTCCAGGGACATGTGGACTGCACAGCCGAGTGCATCGAAATAGAGGAGGTGGAGGGTAGCCGCTACTTCAAGTTCCGCTACAACGTACCCGCCGACATGAAACGCAAGGGATATGTGACGGTAGAGAAAGGCTCGGTATGCGTGAACGGCGTGAGTCTTACCGTCTGCGACTCGGAAGAGGATACCTTCCGCGTAGCCATAATCCCTTATACACTCGAACACACCAACTTCGGCGACATCGCGGTGGGCACACGCGTGAACCTCGAATTTGACATAATCGGCAAATACATCGCAAAGATGATCGGATAAGACAGTTCCCGGCAACGGGAAAACAGTCTTCCTGATCATGACACAACTATCACGGGGGCAGCGGCAGTGCACATAGGCGCACATCCACGCATGCCCCCGTTTCTTACTTACATTGCCATTCAACCATGAAACGATTTGTGATTCTTATAGCCGCCGCGACAGGCATCCACGCGGCATCCATGGCAGAGGCACCTGCCACCATCAACATAAAACTACCCGACGGGAAACGCGCCTTGACCGTAACGGCGCTAAACGACAACATACTGAAAGTCACCAACGTGTCCATCGGAGACAGCATACCGGCATCGAAAATAGCCGTGCTACAACCGGGCGCTTTCACAGGTACCGTAACCGAGGGGAAGAACGGCGAACGGATCATCAGTTCACCCACCGGACTGAACGCCTTCATCACACCGACAGGTGAGCTTACAATCAACGGAGGAAATGGCCGCATCGTCTACGACAGCGGCAAACGCACCGTAAGACCTGACGGAGGTAATGAGTTAACACTCAAGACATTTGGAGGAGCTTTCCATGGAGGCGGGGAGAGAGGCCACAAGATCAACCTCGCAGGCGACACACTGGTGATGTACAATCGGCAGAACTACGGCTACGGCGAAGGGGAGCCACGCATAAGCCAGATGAACATAACGATGCCTATGCTCGTGTCGCCACAGGGATACGCCATCGTAATGGATGATTTCGGCGAGGCTGTCATGACAGCAGGAAACGACATTTCCTATTCCACCATCTCCAAGACTCCGGTAAGCTACTATTTTGTAAATTCACCAGGCGGTTTCGACAAGCTCCCTAAAGAAATAAGCGCCCTGACAGGACGGCAGAACCTTCCCCCGCTCTGGAGCCTCGGCTATATAACCTCAAAATACGGCTACAAGAACCGCCATGAAGCCGATTCGGTGGTCTCAATGCTAAAGAAAAACGGCTATCCCCTTGACGGAATCGTTCTTGACCTCTACTGGTATGGCCGGGAGGAGGACATGGGACGACTTGACTGGGATCCGGAGCTTTGGCCTGACCACAAGGAGATGCTTGCACGCCTAAAACAGGAGGGAGTGAACCTCGTGGCCATCTCACAGCCATATGTCCTACGCAACGGCAAGGGCGTGGACAATTTCAACGAACTGAGTGCAAAAGGGATGCTTGGAAAGGACAGCATCGGAAACACCAAGGAAGTGAAAATCTGGGTCGGAGACGGCGGCATGCTTGACGTATCCAACCCAGACACGAGGAAGTGGCTGCGCGAACGATACAAGAAACTTACCGATGAAGGTATAACAGGATGGTGGGGCGACCTCGGCGAGCCGGAAGTGCATCCAGACGGAATGATCCATGCCAACGGCCTTTCAAACCGCGAATACCACAATCTCTACGGTAACGAATGGAGCAGCATAATCAACGATCTTTTCAAGGAAGAATATCCCGACACGCGACTGATGACCCTCATGCGCGGTGGAACCACAGGGCTGCAACGCAACAACGTATTTCCATGGAGCACAGATGTGTCACGATCATGGAAAGGTCTTCAGCCCCAGGTGAAGATCATGCTCAATTCCGGACTGAGCGGCCTCGGATACATGAGCCATGATGTCGGGGGATTCGCCGTGGACTCGCTTAATCCCGTGGATCCGGAGCTGTACGTGCGATGGCTTCAACTGGGACTGTTCTCGCCAGTAATGCGCACTCACTCCACCCGCTATGCCGAACCTTACGTCTACAAGGATCTGCAGCATATACTCCTTCCCATTGTAAAAGCCCGCTATGAATGGTTGCCCTACAATTATGCACTGGCATACGAGAACGCCTCGGAAGGGATGCCGCTGGTACGCCCCATAGGGATGTATGTCTCGCATCCGGAACTTTACAGCGACGTTTCCGACGAATACCTTTGGGGACGCGACCTGCTCGTCGCCCCTGTGATGCAACAGGGTGCCACATCGCGACAGGTGCGCTTGCCAGAAGGAACCTGGGTAGACTACAACAATCCCATGCAGACATTTGAAGGAGACACAACCATCATCGCCGATGCCCCGCTCGAAACGATCCCGCTTTATGTGCGCGGAGGCACGCTGATCCCAAAAGCCCGCTACTCAATGAGGAATACCCTTGACTACCGCACCGACGACTACACGATCGAATATTATCCAACTTTAGGAAGCGGACGGACGGATTGCACCATCTTCGAAGACAACCTGGCTTCAGCCCAGTCGCTTGAACGAAATGAATACTCCCTGCTTACCGTTACCGCCGACAATACCCCGACAGGAATAGCGATCACGGTGTCTGGTGAGGGATCATATCCGGAAATGCCCTTGAAACGTCATCTTATTTTCGAGATACACAATGTGGAATCTCCATCCTCAGTCACGGCCACCGACGGCTCATCAACAACAAAGATCAAAAGCTACTACGATAAAGCCTCACGCACCCTGCGCATTACTACCACCGCGACCATCCCTCTCAACATCAACGTCAAGCGAAGCGCCCGGTAACCAAGGCAAGCGGATCCCCCCGAAACAGGACTTGAAAAAGAGGTAAATGAATTAAGGTTGTAAAAACTATATTATTTTCGTATTTTTGCAAGTATTATGATCACGAGGATGTTTTTCAGGACACTTGCAATTATCACAGCAATCACCGCAGGGGGATTTCAGACTTATGGACAATCGCTTTTCGATGAAATAATACTCGATGGCGAAACCGTAAGCGCTTCGTCGGACACCACCACGGTGATTCTCCCCGACTCAGTCGCACAACCGGAGCTTACCATAGCTCCGGCGCGTCAGAATCTCCGTGGCAAACGCAAAGCCAAGGAAAAAATACCTTCCCTCTGGGATCTTACCGATGAGAACGGCAATCCCCTTGACTCCCTTGATTTCGGGCCGCAGGATCTGCTGGTCGATCCATACATGGACGTGGAGCAGATGCTCATGCCCAAGGCATTCTATCTACCGGCAATTTTCGTAAGCTACGACGGCACCCTCGCAGGAAAAGCCATAAATCCGATCAGCCCCGACAGCCCCTCTCCAAAAGACATGAACTGGGCAGAGCGCACCGTGGCACGCGATGCATTGCAACGTCAGCGTTTCCAGGAATTCATGATCGCTTACCCCGAACTGGTGCGATACAACCTCGAGACAATGCCACGCGCCCCGAAAGAATTCGTAATGGAGGTGGATCCCACTACGGCCAAGATCAGCGTGACGGAGTTTACACGCGATGTCAAAGAGATGGCCAGCGTGCCAAAACCGGTAGACCTTGGGCGTATAAACTGGCTTCACAACTTTGACGGCTCCCTCCAGTTCTCGCAGGCATATATCTCCCCTAATTGGTATCAGGGAGGCAAGTCCAACTTCAACGGCATCCTCAACCTCTTCTACAAGATCAGGCTGAACCCTGCATTCCATAAAAATGTCAATTTCGAGACCACTGTTCAATACCGACTCGGCATGAACAATGCCCCAGATGATGAAGTCCATGACTACAACATCACCGAAGATCTCCTGCAGGTAAACACCAACTTCGGTTTCAGGGCATGGAAACGCTGGTTCTACTCCGTCAATGCCCAGTTCAAGACACAGTTGCTGAACCACTACCGCAACAACTCCCACGACCTCACCTCCAATTTCCTGTCACCGGGTGAACTCAACGTGGGTGTCGGTATGACCTACAACATAGAAAACCGGAAAAAAACCGTCAATTTCAACGCGTCCATCAACCCGCTGTCCTATAACCTCAAGATATGCCGCGATGACGAGAAACTGAATCCCACCTGGTTCGGCATAGAGGAGGGGCACAAGACAAAGAGCCAATACGGTTCCAACATAGAGCTGCGATTGACCGCCAAACTGGCCTGGAACATTGAGTATTTCACCCGCATGTTCGCCTTCACAAACTATGAGACCGAATATGGCGACTGGGAACACAGGATCACGTTCAATGTCAACAAATACCTGTCCACCAACATATTCGCCCACCTACGTTATCAGTCCGACGCAAGACCCGTAGAAGAGACGAAATGGCATAAGTGGCAATTCAAGGAGATCCTCTCCATCGGGTTTACCTACCGGTTCTCACGCAGCTAACGCATCACAGGGCACATGGGGGGTAAAAGAATATTTACGTTAAAGGCATGCATACTGGCCATAGCCGCCTGCAGCGCCTTGGAATTGCCGGACAGTTCATGGGTAATGCCTGACTGCACCGAGCATTCAATAAGACACAGGATAACAGAAACGGCCATAGATCCCATAGAAGGGATCTGGACATCAAGCGACGACGGAGCCAAAGTGGCGATAATCGGAGGCACCGCACCGGGCAGCAGCCGCACCTTGTCAGACACGTATCTTCTGGTAATACTTGACTCCCCACGACCGGGAATCGTTCCCGGCACCGTGTCCGGCACATGCACGCCATACGGAAAACCGGACACCTACGACTGCATGATGTTCACCCGCTGCGACGGCAAACGCCTCCACAAGCCACACCGCTTCACAATGCATCTTGCCGACAAGAGCCACATCACACTTACAGAAGTGCACTCCGGCCTGAAGGTCGTATTCGGTTATTCGCTCCCCAAGCTAAACTTCCTGCGCATCAAAAGCGCTGACGACAGACCAAAGGATCTTGACGGATTCATCCGCATATGGCCTCCTACGGGAGAGCCGCCCTCACGCCCAAGGCGCCTGTGACCATTAACTACAACATCATTCCTTTCTCCCAAGGACAATGACACGCATCATGCTTCTCGCCATACTGATCCTCGCTTGCCCGGCCATGCAGTGTGCCGGGCAGCGTGTCAACAGCATATCCAAAAAGCTGAAGCGCACAGAGAATCAGGCCGCCACATCCCATAGCGAGCCATTCGATACCATACCGGCATATGACGGATGTATACGGTTCAGCGGCTACGAAAAGACCCTGCGTGCCACAAAGGAAACCGTCTTTGCAAGCAATATGCTTGAGGAAAGGGATATTTCAGCCATAACCTTCACCATCACATACACAGACAACTCCGGACGGCTGCTACACAAGAGGCATCTGACCGTGCATCAAGAGATACCGGCAGGCGAAACAAGGAAAATAGATTTCCCAAGCTGGGACAGGCAGATGACATTCTATTATAGCGGTTCGCCGCGCCCACGTGTTTCCGCTATTCCGTATGACATAGTCATGGAAGCTGACACCATCCTATTATCCCGTGACATATGAACCCACTTGACACCATAAAACGCTTCATCACTGTCCCTCCCCAAATAGAACTGGAACTACGCGACATGATGCGCGAACATGAATACAAGCGGGGAGACACCATACGGGGAGCAGTCAACCTGAGCACATATGCCTTCTACATCGTAGCCGGGTCAGCGCGACTGTTCTACACCGTTGGAGGAAAAGAACATACGTTCAGCTTTTCGTTTGCCAACGAGTTCATAATGCTGTCACGTTTTCTTATCCTCAGCCATCCAGACACTGTCGCCATCCAGTTTCTGGAACCGACTAAAGTTCTTTTCATACCTCATCTACGGATGAAAGATCTCATAAAGGAAGCCGGCATCCAGCCAGACGAGGCAGCCATACTCTTTGTGACCACGGCCATGTCGCAACATGTGCTGGCACTTGAAGAACGCCTTGACGCATTGCAGACCATGTCGGCAGAGGAACGTTACCACTGGGCAATGAAACGTTATCCCAGAATCACCGAATGCGCCACCCTCACACAGATCGCATCATTCCTCGGAGTGACCAAGGAGACCCTGTACCGCATAAAGGGTGGGAAATACAACAAATAAGCATCCCATATGGAAAAGCATAACAAGGACATACACGATTCCATCGAACGATATAAGATCCGGCACGGATACACCTCCTTTACTCCCCGGGCAGCCCTCATAGATATGGACGGGACACTGCTCGATTCAATGAAGTGGCACACGAAGGCATGGCATCGGATGATGACCGAACTCGGTGTAGAATGCACACGCGAGGAATTCTACCTGTACGAAGGGATGACAGGAGCCGCCACAATAGACACATTGATCAGACGGGCATTCGGACGCCCCGCAACCCCTGAGGAAAAAACTGAACTTTATGCAAGGAAAACAGGTTATTTCAATGAATATCCAAGGGTAGAGATCGTAAAGGGTGCCGAACGCATGGTCAGATGTCTGATGGAGAACGACATAACGTGTGTCTTGGTCACCGGTTCGGGACAACCCTCCAACCTTGCGCGCCTTGACGATGATTTTCCCGGAGGTTTCCCGCATGACCTGCGGATCACCTCGCACAGCGTGACTTTCGGTAAGCCCCATCCCGAACCGTATCTCAAGGCCATGGCGCTTGCAAAGGCCGCTCCATGGGAGTGCATCGTCATAGAGAATGCGCCGCTTGGAGTGGAATCCGGTGCAAAGGCAGGTGCATTCACCATAGCCGTCACCACCGGCCCGATACCCGACAAGGAATTGTGGAAAGCGGGTGCCGACCTTGTATTGCCATCAATGGAGACGCTTGCCGACCTGCTCCCTTATATTCTAAATGAATGCTAATCTTATTGCGAGCTGACAAAAGCCCGCTAAAATCCTAATGAAATGGAACAGGACAACATATCACAGGACGTGACCTCGCAGCTGCTTTTCACAAACCAAGTGGCAGAAACCCTTGACGGAATCGTAGAGAAACTTGAACCCATATCGGTACATGTGCTGGTAGATGCCAATACAGCATCGTTCGTGCTACCACGGCTGCAAGCCGAATCCGAGGTAATACGAAATGCCCAAATCATACAGACAGGAGGAGCCGGCGACATGCACAAGAACCTTAATACCCTGTCCGGCATATGGCAGAAGCTGAGCGACGACGGTGCCACCCGTCGTTCCCTGTTGATAAACGTGGGGGGAGGTGTAATAACCGACATGGGAGCCTTCGCAGCCGCCACTTTCAAGCGTGGCATACCTTTCGTGAACATACCCACTACGCTTCTTGGAGCCGTGGACGCGTCGGTAGGGGGCAAAACCGGAATAAACTTCAACACCCTGAAAAATGAAGTCGGACTTTTCGCCGATGCGGAGGTTGTAATAATATCCACGACATTCTTCCGCACCCTCAGTTCGCAGGAAATGCTTTCCGGATATGCGGAAATGCTCAAACATGCCATGCTCACTTCACGGGAAATGACAGACCGACTGCTGCGATACGACGTGACTACCTACGAGCCTGATTCGCTCCTGAAACTCCTCAAAGAGAGCGTTAATGTAAAATGCGGCTATGTCAAGGAAGATCCGAACGACCTCGGAAAGCGGCAATCACTTAATCTCGGCCATACATTCGGGCATGCCTTCGAGGAACTTGCACTTGAACGGCGATCGCCGATAAGCCACGGATATGCCGTGGCGTTCGGCATGGTATGCGCACTGGTGTTGTCACACATGAAGGAGGGCTTCCCGTCGGAACGCCTGCACACGTATGCCGATTATGTAAGGCACCATTACGGGGTTTTCGCCATAAGATGCAACGACTATGACCGCCTGTTGCAATTCATGGCGCACGACAAGAAGAATGCCGCTGCCGACGGCCTTACATTCACTCTTCTGAAAGACGAGGGGAAACCGGTGACCGGCATCAACGTTTCAGCCGATGATGTAAAGGCTGCCCTGGACATATATTGCGACCTGTTGATGTAATTATCACAGCCGCATGGTTCCGATTAGTTCACTAAGATAGAGTGGAGCTTCGGGGCCGAGATTAAAAATAAGATCAAGGACAGACATGCCGGGTATAAATCCCTGCTCCCCTGCACGCACTTGATAATACGGCTTGTGCATCTCAGCAGGAGGCATCGCCTTTTGGTCAACAACCGACAAGCTCGGCTCTCCTTTCAATTCCGGAAATGCGCCATAGCATACCTCCGTCTCCAACAGAAGTATCTTTCGTATCTCCGTGTCTATGGCCATGTCAAGGTCGGCTATGGTCGGAAAGCTTTCCATTACCTCGGGAGTAAGGAATGGCATGAAGCGGTCTATGTAATACTCGAAAAACGGGGTACGTCCATATGCGGATTCAAGGGTTACACGATGCACATGCCACCACGCGCCATGGTCGCTAAGAGGCACATCAGTCCAACGGGCTTTAGGTATGCCGTGGGGCTTGCCGACAGGTACGGTAAGCCGAAGCAAACCGTTAGTATCGGCAATGCTGCAACGATGCACCGATTTGGCTCTCTTGTCAAAAAGCTCCCCAGTGCCAACGACAGCCTTCCCGCAAGCCCCCATCAGTACATAATAACCTATGCCGGCGTAATATCCGGGCAACAGGAGCACCGTGGTGTCATGAAATCTTCCGTAGTTACTTGTCAGGGTTCGCATCCTTGAGTATCCGGTTCCAGCGTATTCCTCCGTTCAGCAACGACTTGTCCTTGTCGAAGCTTACAAGCACACGCCATGGGGTTCCCACGATATGATCTTCAGGGACGAATCCCCAATAACGCGAGTCAAGGGAGTTGTCGCGGTTGTCGCCCATCATGAAATAGTAGTCAAGCTTGAAGGTATAATAGTCCACCGGCTTGCCGTCTATCCACATCTTGCCGTCGTGCCACTGTGCCGAAGGGTTGTTCTCGTATACCTTTATCACACGACCGTATATCTCCCATGCGGAACGGTTCATTTTCAAGGCAGTCCCCTTCTTGGGAATCCACAGGCCATTCTCGCCCCCATATTCCGCCCTCGTCCAGTCCGACGAGATCGCAGCCGGGAAAAGCGGCACCATAGGTTCAATGCCGGGCACCTGTTTCATGACCTTGACTATCGACGGGCTTTCCTCCATCTGCTTCACCATTGATGCCGTAAGGGGGGAAACATAGATTTGCGGAACCGTTCCGTCGGGATTCACCTTGAATCCCAGCTCCTTGAGCGACATCACATCGGAAGGAGCGACATCTACGGTATACCGGTCATCCACCGGGATGCCAAAAGCCTCGAATTCATCCTCGGAAAGCGGTGCCACCGGTTGATAGAAATAGTTAAACTGCACGTTTTCCGGTGTAAGGAATTTCTCTCCGTCTATGTATATGTCGCCGTCGGTGATGCGTATGCGCTGTCCGGGAAGCCCCACGCAACGTTTCACATAGTTCTCCCTGCGGTCTACGGGGCGTGCAACCACATCTCCGAAGGTGCCCTTGTTGTTAAGCACGTAGTCACGCCCATGCATGGCGATCAGGGAATAGTAGTCCGGATTCTGTACCTTGGTCATGACGGTATCGCCGGCAGGAAAGTTGAACACCACTATGTCGCCGGCTTCAACCTGACGCTGTCCCTTGAGACGCTTGTAGCCCAGTGAAGGGTTGTCCATGTAGCTTTTGCCCAGACCGAACGGAAGCTCGTTATGTACCAATGGGAAATATACCGGTGTCATCGGCACGCGAGGGCCGTATACGGTCTTGTTTACAAACAGGTAATCGCCCGTATAAAGCGTCTTCTCAAGGGAGGATGAAGGGATCTGGTAATTCTGACCCACAAAAGCAAATATGAAATAGACCAGAATGAGTGCGTATACAATCGCATCCACCCACGACATCACAGACCTTACGGCTCCGTTCTTTGACTTTTTCCACCATGTGAAAGGGATGTATCCGGTGATGTATATGTCAAAAAGCAGTATGCCTGCCAGAAGCAGCCACCAATTGCCCATCCATGCCACCCAGAGCACGAACAACAGCATCACGACTCCAAACCTTATCCAACGGGTAACGGTATTGGAACGCACGCGACGTTTGAATCCCTCCTGAAAGGTCTCTTCAGTCTTTCCGGTTGATTGCAGTTGCGGATTGATTTCTTCGCTCATCTATTCAAATGAATACAATTGTTTTACAAAATGTGATTACAGGTCACCCAGCATCTGTCCCATGCCAAGCAGCCCCTTGGAGGCCGGATTGGAATGCACCCATTCCGCAGCCATGACCGCCCCAAGGGCGAATCCGTCTCTGGAGAATGCCTTGTGCTCCAAAGTAACGGCATCAACAGGAGAAGACCATTTTATTATATGCGTTCCTGGCACTTCACCTTCCCTCTCATGCTCTATGGGAAGCACTCCGGAAGGAAGTTCCTTACCATTCTCAGGCTCTATCCAGGCCGTTATTCCGGGATCGTTGGCCATTATCCCTTCGGCAAGGGTGATTGCCGTGCCCGACGGATGATCCAGCTTGTGGATATGATGTATCTCCTTCATCGAAGGGGAGTACTGCGGGAATTTACCGAAAAGCCGCGCTGCATAGGCGTTTATTTTCATGAAAAGATTTACACCGATGCTGAAATTCGATGTCCAGAACAGTGTTCCACCCGTCTCTTCAAGGAGTGCCTTCACCTCAGGCATGGCGGCCGTCCATCCGGTAGTACCGGAAACTACCGGAATCCCCGCAGCAAGTGCAAGGCGATAGTTCCCGACAGCAGCGGCAGGCATGGTGAATTCGATCGCCACATCCGCCATGCGAAATGCGTCGGAGCTGATCTTCTTCTCCTCTCCGGCATCAATCCTGCATATTATCTCATGACCACGCTCCATGGCTATGCGCTCTATGGCACGCCCCATCTTCCCGTAGCCTATAAGTGCTATTTTCATTTCAAGCTACTTCTTAAGTTCCTTGTTGGCCACACGCGGTATGGCTATTGTCGTAAAAATCAACAACGCTCCCCCGGCGAGGGTAAACGCCCAACTGTCACGTGACACGTTCCCGTTATAGAACAGGAAAAAGGCTGCCACGCAGAAAAACACCGCGCTCCAAGCCTCTATTCTGTAAAGACGCTTTATGCGCGGATGCGTGCCCGTATATGGCGAAAGCAACTTACCCAGAAGGAAGCACACGGCTCCGGCAGCATAAACATATTTCCACCAGTTGCCCACAGCCCCAGGAGCTACAGTCACATTCAGGATCGGCAGCAACGTGCCTGCAGCTATGGCAAGAAGTCCTACTGTGGCTATTACCACGCACCACGTGTGTGGCGATTTTCCCAAAAGTTCCTCTTTGGTATATCTCTTCGTATCGGTCATATCTTCACCCCTCCCCACACTATTTCTAAATTTCTTATTTTCTCAATTTCTCACTCCGTGACAATATACACATCCTCGTTGACGCGCTGCATATGATAGTTCTCGCGGACGATACGCTCAAGAGCGACGGGATCGGTGTCAAGCCCGGCATTCAGGCGCCTGTAATACATCATCGTATCGTTATTCTCCTTTATCTCGGCTTCCAATGCGTCTATCTCCTCCTGGAGTTCCGCACTTCGCGAATAGGAATTCTCATTGAAGAACACCACAAAAAGCACATATCCCACTGCCACGATCAGCGGGAAAGTTATATACCTGCGGCACCACTGCCACCCATCCTTTATCTGCTCTTTCATCACAGCGACAACCTTTGCTCTGTCAAAAGGCAAAGATAGCTATTTTTTTCGAGACAAACCGCCGCCACCCTCCCCGCTAACCTTTTTTATAAGTTGGACAATATTATTTTTTGGCCGTTAGGAGGGAAAGCACTAACTTTGCTTGGCTTGGTGGGTTTCACGGAACTATTCATACTTTAGGTGAGCCATGACAAAGGAATATGATTTTCTGGTTATAGGATCGGGCATCGCCGGCATGAGCTTTGCCCTGAAGGTGGCGAGCCACGGCAAAGTGGCCCTTATCTGCAAAACCACACTTGATGAAGCCAATACCGCCCTTGCACAAGGGGGAGTCGCCTCGGTGACGAACCTCGAGGTAGATGATTTTGACAAGCACATACACGACACGATGGTCGCAGGCGACTTCCTCTCAGACCCCGAGGCGGTAAGGAAGGTCGTCACCGAGGCTCCGGGTCAGATCAGGCAACTGATAGAGTGGGGAGTGAACTTCGATAAGAAGGAGGACGGCACTTTCGACCTGCACCGCGAAGGGGGACACTCGGAGTTCCGCATACTCCACCACGCCGACAACACCGGATTCGAGATCCAGGAAAGCCTCATAAAGGCAGTCCGCTCAAACCCCGACATAGACATATACGAGAATCACTTTGCCATAGAGATCATCACCCAGCACCATCTGGGAAAGGTGGTTACCCGCCGCACCCCCGACATAACCTGCTACGGTGCCTACGTGCTCAATCCAGAAGGAGGAGTTGACACATTCCTGTCCAAAGTGACACTCATGGCCACCGGAGGGGTAGGAGCGGTATACCAGACGACCACCAATCCCCTTGTAGCCACCGGCGACGGCATCGCGATGGTCTACCGTGCCAAGGGAACGGTAAAGGATATGGAGTTCATACAGTTCCATCCTACGGCGCTCTTCCATCCGGGAGACCGCCCCAGCTTCCTCATCACAGAGGCGATGCGAGGCTACGGAGCCATACTGCGCAACCTCAGCGGTGAACGCTTCATGCAGAAATACGACAAACGGATGGAGCTGGCACCTCGCGATGTGGTGGCACGCGCCATTGACTCGGAAATGAAACTCCACGGCGACGATCACGTATTCCTTGACGTGACGCACAAGGATCCGGACGAGACACGGCGGCATTTCCCGAACATATACCAGAAATGCCTGTCGCTCGGCATTGACATAACCAAGGATTACATACCCGTGGCTCCTGCCGCACACTACCTTTGCGGCGGCATCAAGGTAGACGGCAACGGAGAGTCCTCCATCAAGCGCCTGTATGCCGTGGGAGAATGTTCCTGCACCGGTCTGCACGGCGGCAACCGCCTCGCATCCAACTCGCTGATAGAAGCCGTGGTATATGCCGATGCGGCAGCCAAGCATGCTATCGGGGAGATCGGCCATCTGAGTTATCGCACAGATGTGCCCGACTGGAACGACGAGGGCACACGCCACCCCGAGGAGATGGTGCTCATTACCCAGAGCATACGCGAGGTAAACCAGATCATGGGCACATATGTGGGCATTGTGCGCTCCAACCTGCGCCTTGACCGTGCCTGGAACCGCCTTGACATACTCTACGAGGAGACCGAAAAACTCTTCAAATGCTCCAAGGCCTCACGCGAGATCTGCGAGCTCCGCAACATCATCAACGTGGGATACCTCATCATGCGTCAGGCCAAGGAACGCAAGGAAAGCCGCGGACTGCACTATACCATAGACTACCCGCCAAAGCAATAAACAGCTATCCCACACCGTTATATAACAATAATAATAACGGCATGGAGCCATCAACTGCATTGAAACGGATTTTTACAGCCGCCATGATCGCCATGGCGGCGCTGTCCGTTTCGGCATCGCCGGCCATCCCAGAAATGATGCAGCCGATGGATGAACAGCCTCACACGGTAGAGCAGCCGGGTAGCGGCATACAGCCTGTGTTCCGTGGCAGATACCACAAGGTGACCGAGGAGGGGGATACCGTCCTGATGGTGGTATTCAACGAAATCACAGTCTTCCCGGAGCTGAAATTCAAGAACAAGAAAGAGCAGGAATTCTACTGGAAGACAGTGCGCGATGTGAAGAAAGCCCTCCCATACGCCAAACTTATCTGTGAAACCCTGCTTGAGACATACGAATACATCGAAACCTTTCCCACACAGGAGGAGCGCGAACGCTACCTGAAAGAGATGGAGTCGTCGGTCTTCAACCAATACAAACCCGCACTTAAGCGCTTCTCGCGCAATCAGGCGCGCATGCTCGTGAAACTGATACAGCGCGAAACCGACCAAAGCGGCTACGACATCCTGAAGGCGTTTCTCGGGTCATTCCGCGCCACCTTTTGGCAGGGCTTCGGCAAGCTCTTCGGCGTGAACCTGAAAGGCTCGTACACCCCCTCCAAAGACCGCAAGGATGCCATAATAGAGCGCATATGCGTCGCCGTGGAGCAAGGGCAGCTCTAAGAAACACAATACGACCATGATCAGAAAAGTATCCCCCACCGATACCGAAGCGATAAGGGAAATATACAATCACTACGTCATAAACAGCACCGCCACATTCGACACGGAACCGCTGTCCGCCTCCCGGATTTCACGACTGATCTCGGACATATCCACCCGATACCCATACCTTGTTTACGAGGAAGATGAAAAAGTCCGGGGTTATTGTTACGCGCACCCATGGAAAGAGCGGGCTGCATACGGCAAAACCTTGGAAACCACCGTGTATATCTCCGGGGAATACCAAGGAAAAGGGATAGGAAGAATGCTAATGGCCGAACTGATACAATCATGCCGCCAACAAGGCTACCATGCGCTGATCGCCTGCATCACCGCAGACAACGAACCAAGCAAGACCCTCCACACCAAACTGGGCTTCAGGCAAGTATCGCTCTTCAAACAGGTAGGCATAAAATTTGGGCGCTTGCTTGACATCGCCGACTACGAACTCCTCCTATCATAAGCAACATTACTCTTTATACTGTGCTCAGGAAGGTTACTTACAATCGGAGTCCATATTATTTTCACGATTGTACAGTTCCTCGTATTCAGCAATGATACGTTCAATATCCTTTTTAAGTTGAGGGATATGTCGTATCACCAAACTCCAAAGAAAAGTAGGTTGTACATTATCGTAGGCGTGTATGATCCGGTTGCGTGTGTCAATTATGGCTCTTGCATTTGGAATTTCCACAGATGGGTCAGCCTTTCTTATTCGGTTTATGGCTTCTCCCATGATTTCTGTCTTACGCTCAACCACGCATTTGCGCATGATGTCCTTCTCAAACAAGTCATATCTGTTTGGATAATCAACAAAGCAACTCTGCATGTCGTTAATTGCGTCTAACACATCTTGGAGATAAGTCAACACTTCCTCAATAGCCATAAATCATCTGTTTTGTACGGTTGACGTTCGCAATGAAGTATTTGTTGCGCAATCCTTTTTCTTCAATTAAATCTACCTTTCTACCAAAAATGCTTTCCAATGCGTCACGGAAATCGAAGTAGTTTGTGACGTAATCCCATTTCTCGTGGTCGGTAGTATCGAAGTTTACAAGCAAGTCCACATCGCTCTGGTCGTTGAACCTATCCGTCAGGATAGAGCCAAAGACAGCCAAAGTCTTGACCTTGTGCTTGCGGCAAAGGTCAATGATCCGTTGCATGTTCAATTCTATCAACTTCATAGACTGTCATGTTTTAGATATTGCTATTCTGTCTCTAAGAGTTGAGTTATTTCCTTTTTCAGAAGCGGGAGATGATTTATAACGATAGCCCAAATTATTTCAGGTTTCAGGCTGTCATAACCATGAATTACAAAATTACGGGTATCAACGATTTTTCTGGCGGCAGTGATCTTTACGGATGGATATGTTTTCAATATCCTATTCATAGCTTCACCCATAATCTCAATGTTCCGTTCTACGAATTTACGAAACACATAATCATCCAAGAACACATCAAATCTTCTTCCGCGTTTGTCCGTAGAAACTTCGATTTCGGTTATTGCAGTAAGTATATCGGCCAAATATTTACGTGCATTCTTATCCATAAATCAGTCGTTTTGTACTGTCAAGTTCTTCGCGGAAATACGGATTTCGAACTGCGTCATCGCACACCATATCAATTTTTCTGCCCATCAATTTTTCAAGGTCGGCAATGAAATCGAAAAAAATATCAGCCCATTCGTGTTCTTTAATGCTTTTTGCATCAAAAAGTACTGAGAAATCCACATCGCTCTGGTCGTTGAAACGCGGGGTAAGGATGGAGCCAAACACCCACAGTTTCTTCACCTTGTACTTTTTGCACAGAGCGATGATTTTGTCCATGTTCAGTTCAATCAGTCTCATATATTATTGTGTTACAATCGCAAAGATAGCGATTCTTTTCAATATCGTAACATTCCGCCGTTCAAAATTGTTGTAACCTCCTTATTTACGCAACTCCTCCCAGTTGCAGCCATGCGGCTCCAGCTGGGAGGAGTGATATATATGTCTTAGAGCGTTACTTTACTACCACGCGGCGGGTGAAGTCGCGGACAGTGACCAGATAGAGGCCGGGGGACAGGGGGAGCGAGATCGTACCGGCAGGGAGCAAACCGGAGAAGGCGCATGTGCCGTCCACGGAATATACCGTGGCATGGTCATCGGAGCGTCCGTCGCTTTCGAGCAGAAGCACGCCGTCGCGGCTGTATGCATCCCAGGAGTGATACTCTGCATCGTTGGCCTGATCTATACCCGACACGGAGTAAGGCGTAAGGCGCACATCGTCAATCATCAGACGGGCACCACCGGTCTGGTTGAGCTTGATCCTGGCCGATCCCGGCTGATTTACCGGTACGGTAAATTCAGCATAGGCATTGTCGCCACCGTCAAGCTTATTCACCGGTATCTCAACGGTCTGCACCGTCTTCCATGTGGCACCGTTGTCGCCCGAAACGAGCACCTCCACCGAGGCGGGAGAGCTGTCATCCCTCCAGAGCCGTGCCCAGAAGCTGAGAGTGCCGATGCCGTTAGGCTTGCTTTCCATCATAGTGAGGTGGCGGTTGCCCGACTTGTTCATCCTCGCAGCCTGTTCACCCTCGTGGGGATAGGAGTTAGATCCGTTCTTCTCAAACAGGGCGGTCGTGCTCCATGTGCATGCCGTGCCCTTGTAGGTCTTGTCGCCATAGGAGCCGCCACCTGCCGCATCTGCCTCGAAATCCTCGTGGAAATCGGTAACGGTGACCGTTACGGTGCCCTGCACATCCACATCGTCGTTGGTATACTCACCTGCCGTAAGGACAATCGGAGTGCTGTACACACCCTCGCTCTGCGACAGCATCTGCATGTAGAAACGGTCTTCATCGGGAGTCAACGTTGTTGTCAATCCCCAGTTCGACTTGTCGGTGCTGACACGGAACGGAGCCTCCACGGCCACCGAGATGTCACCTTCGATGTTCTCGGCATCAACAAGTATCTCCGCTATGGACGACGGTTCGCCGGGCATCGCCACGAAAGCCAGTTCACCGTCATACAGCAACTGTATGGATGGCTGCGGTGCAAGGGTGGTGACCGTCACTGGAGCGGAAGTAATCTTTCCGTTGCTTACGGTATAGGTATATGTGGTTTCCGGCTCAAGCGACTCCACAAGGAGCATCTCCTCACCGGCACGCACACTCATCGGCGACTCGTCAATGTCCTCGCCGTCGCGGCGCACATTAACAATGTAAAGATCCGTAGGATTGTCTATGCAGCTCCACCGAGCCACAAAGGAGGTTTCGGTGACATTGGTAGCTTCTCCTGCGGGAAGCCCTTCGACCGTCCTGCATGCCAGCGGGCACACCGTCTTTATCTCCCCCGCAGTTATGGTAAGGGTACCGGAAGCGCTTCCGGCAGTCTGCGAAACGAAGTTCACGGTAAGCGTGGCACCAGCGCCATTAATCGCGTCAGCCGAAAGGACGGAAGGAGTGACACTGAACCCCGCTCCCTCGACCATGGCTCGCACATCGCCGGAAATGGCCGTGCCCTTTACATCCACCTGGACGGAACGCGGTGTGCCCACCGAGCTAAGCCCCATGTCGATCACACTGCCGTCCACAGGAGCGTGTATGGCGGGATCATTACCGGCTCCCACATACCAGGCCACACCCTTCTTGTTGCCCCAGATGTATTCCACCAGTTCCGGATGGTCTATGAAAGGATTGCGGTTGTGCTGATGCTTGCTTATGGCCTCGTTGCGGTTAAGCTCCTTGTCGCTCACGGGATCCTGGCGACACCATTTCAGGAGCAGGTTGATGCTCCACTCCTTGAAAACCGGATATGAGTTGCCGGCCAGCATCTGGTTGCCGTTCCCCTGCGTCCATTGTGATATGCTGCTGTTGTAGGCCGTGGCCATATAAAAATATGAGCGTGCGAGATCGCCTTTATATTCATCGTCAGGCTCGAAAACCGTACCGTTGAAACCGCTGAACGTGCTCGTACCGAGACGTCCAAGGGCACGCACGCTCCCGTTGTTGGGCAGCGTCTTGCCACCCGAGCATTCCCCGTAAGGATAGTTGCTTCTCTGGCCGTTTACCTTTCCGTCGGTGGGATAGAGATGATATGCATCGGAATATTGCGCCGCTTTCTTGCCGCCCCACCAGCTCTTGGGAAAAGAGTGCTCGCGGTTTATGCAGTCCCCTATCAATTTGTAATTACCGCATTTGGTGAACGTTGCACCCCAGTTCTTGGTGGTATATATGTCCCACAACGTACCGTCTGGATGTACGTCTGATGTCTTATAGACCTCCCACAATCCGTCATAACCTACATTATTATGATCGCTTACCACTCCTGCAAGAGCTTTCAGGAGCGCTTCTCCGGTCTTCCCCTCACAGGAAGAATAATAATCGGTCGGCTCTACCGCCCCAATCGTCAGGGAAGTAGCGGCCATGATCATGGCATAAATTCTCTTAATCATACTATAATATGTAAATAACACGCGCCTACACGCCGGCGCAACAGGGGTGCAAATTTAACCCAATTTGCCGAATCAGAAGAGGATGTTAACACATTTAACAATTAATCCTGCCGATGCCATGCTTCCAAATTTTTTGTTAACTTTGCACAGGGATGTATTGTTATAATTGTATGACAGCCGGACAAGGGTGCAGGATGACTGCCAAAGCCCCCGGAATTTAAGATCCTGATAAAACTTCATAGATATGGAAACAACCCGCCAAGCAAAGATAGCACGACTGATACAAAAGGAACTTAGTGAGATACTGCGTCTGCAGACTGCAAAGACACACGGGATACTCGTCTCGGTCTCTGCCGTGCGCATAAGCCCCGACCTGAGCATCGCAAAGGCATACCTATCTATTTTCCCCTCGGAAAAGTCGCAGGAAATACTCGCGAACATAACGCGCAATGCCAAGACAATACGTTACGAGCTTGCCCAGAAAGTGCGTTTTCAGCTCCGCAAGACGCCTGAGTTGAGTTTCTACCTTGACGACTCACTTGATTACATCGAAAACATAGACAAACTGTTGAACAATGACTGATCACACAATTACTAATTATTAATTACTAATTACTAATTGCTAATTATCACTTGTCTCTTTCATTGCGTATAGCGCTGCGATACCTTCTATCGCGCAAGTCACACGGCGCTGTCAACGTGATATCCGCCATTTCCGTAGCCGCCGTGGCCGTTTCCGCTGCGGCTATGATCATTGTGCTCTCTGTTTTCAACGGATTCAGCTCACTGGCATCGCAGAAGTTGTCAAAACTTGATCCCGATTTCATGCTGACACCTACAACGGGTAAGAGCCTTGAGGGCGCGGACTCCATCTGTACACTTCTGCGCCGGATTCCTGCTGTGGCATACGCTGAACCGGAAATAACCGAGCAGGCATTTGCGGTGGCCGGCGAACGGCAAATGGGGGTGATGATCAAGGGGATGACTGACCGGGGGCTTAAAGCCTCATCCCTGCGCGACGCGATAATCGACGGAGCCGGGGCGTTCCACGGAAGTTTCCTTGACACCGAACTTGACACCATATCGTATACGGGTGCCCTTCTCAGCGTTGGTACTGCCATGGGCTTGAACCTGCGCCCTACCCATGGCCTATGCGACTTCACCATCTATGAGCCGAGACGGCAGGGGCGCATAAATCCCGCCAATCCCATGGGAGCGTTCCGCATGCGCCCGATGCGTGCGAAAGGGGTATACCAGATCGAACAGGAGGAATACGACAGGAACATGATACTGTTACCGTACGATGCGGCAGCGGAACTTCTCAGCTATGACGATGCCGCCACATCCATTGCGGTTACGGCGGCAGGAGGTGCCGACACAAAAAAAATTGAAAAGACATTGACAGAGACAGTCGCGCCTCTCGGACTTGAAGTGAAAGACCGTTATCACCAACAGGAACAAGCCTTCCGCATGATTGCCATTGAAAAATGGATTACCTTCCTAATGCTCGGATTCATACTCATCATTTCCTCTTTCAATATCGTATCCACCCTGTCCATGATGATGATTGAAAAGGATGAGAACATGAACATTATCAAGGCCATGGGCGGAACACGCAACTTTATTAACCATATATTCATCAATCAAGGATGGCTTATCGTGATCCTCGGAGGCACCGTAGGCCTTATTGCCGGAGCAACGCTTGTGCTATGCCAGCAACACTTCGGTTGGATAAAACTCAACGCTGCAGATCCGACGCTCATGGCCGTAGATGCCTATCCCGTGCTGCTTGAGCCTTCCGACCTTCTTGTCACTTTCCTGTCAATCTTAGCGGTAGCCATACTTATAACGCCTGCCATATTGTTGCTGCGGCGCAAATGAAAAGCGGCGATGCCGACCGCATCGCCACAGCCGCACCGCCACAAAGTCATTACCCTGCAATTTATTTCTTTAGCTTGAGATCATAATTCAAGCCGCTGGCAGCCGGTTCCAGATCCGAACCTACCAGGGTAAGCACACTGTCGGAAGTAACAAGG
>CAJTYH010000013.1 GCA_910583675.1 uncultured Muribaculaceae bacterium | reverse complement strand
CTGTTTTTCGGTGTCCGTGATTCGGCCTAATTATTCAAAAATTAACGAACTATTGATATAAATAACTATATTTGTTTTTTCCAGTAACTATGTTTTTCTGTGTGGCAATGTGTCATGTGTGACTGGTCTTCGGCATAACGGCCTGTATATTGCCTCACTTGCAATTTGCTTGGGCAACCGCTTTCAAGCACGACCACATAATGCCTCTATTAATAAAAATTACGGCAAATTTACAAACATTTCCCCGTTTATCTATCATTACCCACATTATTTTATTGGTCAAAAAGTAGGTTTCAGTCGAATTTTACACGCAATTCCCTTACAAAACGACCGGAAGCACAGAACCATCGCCTGTGACAGGTGTTATTAAAAAAACAAAACAACTGTCAATGGCGCACTATCATACATCACCATCAAAATCAGTAATCGTCATATTGCTGCTGTGCACCATCATGTTTCCCGTCATGACGCACTGCGACGAGAAGAACGAATATGACGAACTGCCCTCACAGATCCAGAAATTCGTATCGAAATACTACCCGGAAATCGCGGTTTCAAACTATGATTTTTCGGATGGAATATACCATGTGACACTGAGCAACAGCGCCTATATGGAATTCAACTCCTCTATCGCGTGGATCAGCATAGACGGACGGGGTGCCATACTCCCGGAGATGTTGCTCTACGACCAGCTCCCCACAGCCCTGTACTCGTTTCTGGAAAGCACGGGAAACACCGGCGAGGTATACCGCATGAGCCGCAACAGCACGATAATCACGCTCGGGCTGCTTGACAGCACGGCTGTGTACGACATCGCCACCGGAAAAATCACAAATTAGTGATGTGCCAAAATTGGCACATAATCCCCTTCGTATGCGCATGGCGAGGGTGCTGTCAGTTGTTTTTCACGAAACGCAATACTGCCTTGTAAAGAGGGAAACTGAACGTCAGGATCGCCCCGTCGGCAAGATCGGCGGTAACCTCATCGCCCATTTCCTCAAAAAAGGAGTCATACCACACCACGTCGTAATGGTTACTGAACGGCGTGGCATAGAGGTATCCTTTTATCATTCCCGAAGACCAACGGCTGCCGTTGGTCTCGGCACCGGCAAGATAGATTATGTCAAACGCAGGGGCATCACCATTGGCAGGTGCTGTATCAGGAACCTTGTCACCGTCATGGGGCACAACTGCCAAGGTATACCTGCCTCCCGGAGATGCCCATCGCACATCCGTGTCACGGTCAAGAAATCTCCATGTGCCCGCCAGACCGGCGGTAGGCTCTTCCGCACAAAGCATCTCCAACTCCTCAGGCTTCCATGCGGTACGCAAACGAGATGCCGGATCGCGCCTCCATTTTATCGCAGTATCCTTAAGTGACATCGATTTAGTGCCACCGAAACGCAACGCACTCACACCATCCATCCCGGCACCACCGAGCACATACACTCCGCCCTCCTTGCCGAGCCATATGCGCAACTTTCCCCCGGCGTTGTCAATGGTCAAAGTATTATTGCGGCCATAAAGTTCCCGCTCATTGTGGAGTTCGTTCCTGTCAAGGCAGACCAACGCACCATCCGCCGACACGGAGTCAAGCGACATTTCCAAATAACGGCTGTCTGAAAAACCGTCATACAGCGCCCTCGTGCCATAAACGGCTGTAATGCGCCGCAAAGGCCGATTGTCCTTGTCAAGCAAGTCTATCGTCCATCGCTGCCTGTCAAGGCCACCACCCATATGATTGCCCCCGAAACCAAGGTTCCCTTCCAATATGAACTCCTGACAGCCTGCCGGCAATTCAACGCTGGCGCTCTTTCCTCCTTTAGCTACAGCTTCAGGCAACTCCTGCCATTCCCACCCGGAAGCATGCACAAACCCTCCTCCACAGCAAACAACCGCCATGGCGACGAGTAATCGGAGCATCTTAAACCGTAAAATCATCCTAATCAAGCATTTGAACGGCTGAACCCACCTCCCCCTCATAGAGCCTCTTGCATTCGGCGACGAATTCATCCACCCCCATGTCGTAAGGGAGCCAATGGATGAGAAAACCACGCCGCTCCATCCCCCGGAACCATGTCATCTGGCGTTTGGCAAACTGGTGTATGGCTATCTCAAGCCCGTCGCGCATCTCGGAGTAGGACAGCTCCCCTATCACATATCGTGTCAGGAACTTGTACTCCAAACCATAATACATGAGGTCTTCCGGCTGCACACCCGACCGGAGCAGCTCCCGGACTTCATCTACCATGCCGGCATCCAGACGTGCGTCCAACCGGCTCGTGATGCGACGGCGACGCGCCTCGCGGTCTATCTCCACCCCCACTATGACAGCAGGGAGCGGATTTCCGGGAACAGTCATCGCAGCCGCCTCGGGATGTTCACGATAATAGGTCTGGATCTCTATGGCACGTATGGCACGCTTGGCCGTATCTATGTCAGTAACGTTATGGAGCGTCTTCATTCCTTCCAGAATCACCGTCAACTCCTCCAGGGAAAGTCCTTCAAGCTGCTCGCGCAAAGGCTTGTTCTCAGGCACTTCCGGCAGACGCATACCTTTCAGTAGCGACTCCACATACAGTCCAGTCCCTCCGCACACCACCGGAACGGCACCACGCGACCGTATGCCGCATATGGCATCCGTAGCGTCACGCAGATACTCGTAAAGGTTGTACTTGCTTCCGGCAGGAGCCACATCTATAAGATGATACGGCACATCGCCGTACTCCTCCAGATCCTTCCCGGTGCCTATGTCCATACCCCGGTAAACCTGCCGGGAATCGCCGCTTATGATTTCTCCTCCCAACTCACGGGCAACATCCACCGCGCGACGGGTCTTCCCGGAAGCGGTAGGGCCTACGATCGCCAATATCCTGTCTGTCGCCATATCGCTTATCCCCGCGCACGCATGCGTTTATTGAAGAGCCGCTTCACCGGATACCAGAAACTGTCCTGATTGTCGCGTGCCACAGTGAGCCAATGATGATCGTCATAGTTCACGTCCCAATTCTTGATGTCGCGGAGCCTGAAAGTAGGCTTATAATGCTTTATGCTATACAGCCTCCTCCCGCGGTGGTCATAGGTCTTCCATGCCATGGCTACCTCATAGATCCGGTTCAGCTCGCTCACAAGATCCTGGCTAAGGATATGATGCGTCGCCATCTGCCTCAGGTTCCCCCATGTGAACCATTCCCCTTCTATCTTGGAGTCGGCCACCGCCTCGCTGTCAGGGAGGAAAGCGAAATAATGGAACATGTTCTCATAGGTGATACCGTCCGGTGAACTGTATGCCAGACGAACTTCGGCATCCGTTATGCCGGTGTCCTCGGTAAATAGGCGGATGGCCGTGTGTATGTTCTCCCTTTCATAATACTGCGTCCGAACCACGGCGGGAGTATCGAAACGCTTTACCTTGGCTCCGTTGTTGAATTTCAATCCCGTATCCACCATGTTGACAAACAGCTTGTCGCCATGAAGTATAAGGTAACGCAACGTAGTGGTACCCGGACGTTTGGCATAATCCTCCTCGTCGTTCTGGCAATAATATACCCAAAGATAATAATATCTGCACCCAAGATAGATCAAGGACAGCACATACATGGCCAGAGGCATCCATATGAAGAAAAAGAGGTCTGCACGGTTGAGGTTGGTGTTTATGTAATGGGCGAAATAATATCCCCAGTCAACGACAGCCAGCAGTGTGGAAAGCGCAAAAAGCAACCCTGTCTGATAACGCCATTCCCTACGGAACAGCCCTCCTATGAAGCCATGCTCTATAACATTGCCATATCTCAACTTGCACCTGCGGCATACAGCCGGCTCACGCCGGTTGAGAAGAAATGCGAGGGTCACTATGGCCGCCACCGGAGCGGTAACGAGTATGACCAGCACCGGCGTGTCGGGAAGGAACGGCTGGCCGTTCAGCTCATAATGCCCCTCTCCACGCACAAGGAAATACAGTCCAACAACAAACAGAGCCGTGACAAGCATCACTGCCGACACCTCCTGGATAAGCCGCGAACAGGAAGGAACGTCGCGGTTCCTGAGCACCGTATGCATCCACTGCAACGCAAGATAGAACACTACATTGAGAGGAGCCACCCATTGACGGGGTATCAAAGGGGAACACACAGTGAGCACCGTCAGCAATCCAACTGCGATTGCCCAATTTCTCCACAGCCCGAATATCGCCGTGGTCATTCCTTCCTTTTTTCTATATATCCGATACATCTATACTATGGCATGTTATATAACCATGCAGAACCAAAAACAATGCAATACGCCATTAGGTTCTGAGGATCCGGGATCGTCAGAGATTCTGACGGAAATAATCGATCATGCGACCATACACAAGCGAACGTGCGTCGCATCCGTTAATTGAATGATTCATTGCGGGAAAGAGGAACATGTCGCAATAGCGGTCGGCAGCCTGGAGCGCGCTCACGAATTCCATCGTATTTGAGAGATGCACGTTGTCATCTGCTGTGCCATGCATGATGAGGAGGCGGCATCCAAGGCGGGCGGCACGGTTCACCGGAGCACCCTCGTCATAGCCTGATCCGTTTTCCTGGGGAGTGAGCATGAACCTTTCAGAGTACACTGTATCGTAATAGCGCCAGGAAGTAACGGGTGCTATCGCCACGGCAGCCTTCCATGGGGAGTCAGTGGAGGTCACCCCCATGAGGGTCTCGTATCCGCCATAGCTCCATCCGCTCAGGCCGATCCTGTCACCATCCACAAACGGCAATGATGCCACATGATGCGCGGCGGCAATCTGGTCGATCGTCTCGAAATAACCGAGACGTTTGTAAACCACGTCGCGGAAAGCGGTTCCACGCGCACCTGTGCCGCGACCGTCCACACACACGACAACAAAACCCTCCTTGGCCGCATAGACATCCCAGTCCATGCGCCAGCGGTTAACCACCTCCTGCGATCCCGGGCCGCTGTACTGCCACATGATCACGGGATAACGGCGGGAAGAATCGAAATTAGCCGGCTTTATCATATACCCGTTCAGTGTCGTGCCTTCCGACTGCATTGTGAAAAACTCCTTGACAGGCGCCCCCGCATAACGCGATGCATAGGAGGCATTGTCCTCAAGGACGCGAACCTTTTTCCCTTTCGCGCCATACAGCGTATGCACGGGAGGAGTGGAAGCCGTGCTATGGTTTACCACATAATAGCTCATCGAAGGATTGAACATGGCGCTGCTCCATCCTTCAGTCGGAGTGATGGTCTCCACTTTCTTCCCAAGCTTGTCAACACGGCACACGACGCGGTTTATGGCATTGGTAACACCGTCTCCCTGGGGGACAGTCTGGTAATATGAGTTCCCAAGTGCATCCGTACCGTAATAGGCAGTCACATCGGCACTTCCCGAGGTTATCGCTCTTAGCTCCTGACCTGCATAGGAATATTTGTATAGATTATTCCACCCTGTCCGCTCGCTCATGACCACGAAACCGTCGTTTTCAAACGATATTTCCTCATAAGCCATCGGATTCAGCCACGCCTTTGCCTGTTCCACAAGCAACGACTTCACTACCGTTGACTTCGGATTGGCCACATAAACCTCCATGCGGCTCTGGGCACGGTCAAGGGTCACTATCATAAGACGGTCGGCACTGTTGCCGCCGAACTCCAGGCGAGGTATGTACTCTATGTTGGCATCGGGCAGACTTACCTCCTTTGTCTTGCGTGTGTCCACATCGTATGAATGCACCGTCACGGTAGAGTTGGGCTCTCCGGCCACTGGATACTTATACGAGAACACACCGGGATACAATGCAAACTCCTCCCGTGGAGCGCACCATCCGCTATATTCGCTGAAAGTGAACATAGGCACGCGGCTCTCGTCATAACGCAGGTAGCAGAGCGACGTATTGTCGGGCGCCCATGCCATGGAGCAATCCGTGGAGAATTCCTCCTCATATGTCCAGTCAGGGATGCCGTTTATCACGCGATTTTTCTCACCGTCGGTCGTGACCTGCACCTCGGTATCGTAGTCCGTCTTCTTTATATAGATATTGTTGTCTACGACGAAAGCCACCATTCGTGCGTCAGGAGAGAAAAGAGGCGCCTGTTGCATGGCCATCGTCTTGCTCAAGGGACGCAATATGTTGCGCTTGATCTCAAAGACATAATAGGCAGCCTTGACAGAGCGCCGATAGACCGGTGTAGTGTTAGTGCGCACAAGCAGCTTGCTACCGTCGGGGCTTATCGTGAAACCATCCATACCGGATATGGAACTTTCGCGCGTATGCGTCACATCAAGGACTGTCTCTATTTCCTTTCCGGTGGCTACATCGTATTTCACGATTTTCGTGCCCCCGTCGTTCATTCGCAGGAACGTGTCCCCTTCCGGCATGAACTGCATGGCACCCGGTGTGGCCGGGGCATTCGCCGGATATACATATTCCCCTATGACACTCGTGTCAATCACCCCGGCACGGGCGGAAATGCCTGCCGCCGAAGCGTCCCCCATGCCGGAAACCAATGCTACAAAAGCTCCGAACAGAGGATATGATAACTTTTTCTCTCTCATCTTGTCTACAAAAGGCTTATCTTATTACCAATCTTCCTTTTTCAGGTTTAAATTCTTGCATCCCCATTCATCCACCTTTTGCCCACGTCTACGATCGAATCGGAAACCCGTGACTGTTTCCACGGCAAATAATTCACCAAAGGGACATCTGCGCGGGGTGATCCGGTGTTATTTTCCTGTCCGGCTCCTTGTAACCGAACTCGTTGGAGTTGTCCTGCCGTGCCGCTTGTGCCTTTTTCCCCGCAGGAGGCGTGGCAACAAGCCAGTCGGTATCCTCTATGGTATCATCAATGGCCGATATGCGCACTTTGGGCTTACGTCCCCGCTTGCCACCCTTGCGTTTGCCCTCTGCCGGATCAGCGGAAGCCCCGTTTCTGCCCTCCTCCTTGGAGGCCGGAAGAAGCACCTCTAGGGTCTCGCCGTCAGACATGGACGGTTCTTCCGCGAACGAAAGGGTGCCGGCATCAGACGGATAGGTTTGCGCCTTTTCCGGTGTCCTGCCGGCCAACGATTTCAGACGGTCTATTTCAGCCCGCAACACGCTTTCCGAACGGGCATGTTCATAGAGATTGTTCTCTATGGTCTTGCGCAGCGAATCGGTCTGCTCCTCCAGATTGCGTATGGAGTTTTCCTTTGCCGCCATCGCTTCAGAGTATTCCGCTTTTTCCAGTTCCTGACGTTTCAACTGCTCTGTAAGGGCGAGGATCTCATCTTTCTGGCAACGCTGCACCGACTCGTTATGTTTCCTTGCCTCTTCAAGCTTGTCAAGCTGCAGATGCATCTCCTCAACCACGCGCAGACTTTCATTGGCCTCGTCAAGCCGCTCGGACAAGGAGGCTCGTTCCGCCTCCAGACGCGCGTTTCCGGCACGCAGGGAAGCGACTTCAGCCTGAAGACTCTCAAGCTGCTGACGTGCATCAGCAGCCTCGTCACGAGCTTCCGCAGCCTTGGACTGCAATTCATTTATCATCGCCCCACCGAACTCATCCTTGACCTTGGCCTGTTCCAAAGCGGCACGCAATTTCTCCACCTCCAAGGCCAGCCTATCAGCCTGCGCACGCGATGAAGCAAGCTGCTCATCCTTCTCCGCACTTTCCGCCTGCCATTCCTCCATGCTTGAGGCGAGCTTGCGGCGGTTCATGTCAAGCGCCATGAGGTTTTCCTTGGCTTCCTGTTGCGCCTTGGCTGTAAGCTCTTTCTGTACGGCAAGTTCCTCCTGCGCGGCTTCAAGTCCGTGCGCGAGTTCTTCCATCCTTTCTGCCGTTTGGCCATCCGATGAAGTGTCCCCGTTGCCCGATGTCAGTGCGGATACACGCAGTTTGTTCATCAGGCTCTTGTTTTCAAGGACATACTGCTCGTTCTCTGCCTGAAGTGTGGCAAGTTGCTTTTCAAATTCATGCAACCGCTCGTTGAGCGCCCGCTTCTGCCTTTCGGCGCTAAGCTGAAGTTTCTTCGATTCCGAGCTGTCGGTTTCCTCCTTCTGTACTTTCCTGCGCAGCTCCTCCATTTCCATCTGCATGCTGCGGCGTTCATTTTCAAAACGCTGACTGCAATCGCGTCCGGCACGTTCCGACAGACTGTCAAGATAGCTTTTCATCGAGGAGTCAAGGGCACGGTAAAGGTACTCCCTCTGGCTCTTTTCATCTACCGTACTATGGAGAAAATCGGGAAGAGCCTCATTAAAAATCCGAACCACCGATTCAAAAATTGCATCCGGAGTAACCGCATCCCCGGAAACGGAGGAGCCATCCCCGTTTGAAACGGCATCAGACGGCTCATTGTCACTGCCGATTTCCGCCTCATCATGATCAGACTGGGATGTCGTCAACTGCTCCTCGCGTGATATTGCGGCTGCATTTTCGCCACGGCTACGCAAAGGGGTGACACGAGCGTCTATACCCTCCAGTTCCTCTTCTTCCATTTCAGAGTCACTGAACCCAAGAGCCTTTTTCAGCGTCTTTACGAAACTCATCATGCTTAGTTTTTGTGGTTTCAGATCAAGGCGCTCCATTGCCGCCCATATCCGGTTATACTATCTCACAAAGATAGAAACTCCCGTTGAATTATGCAATCCAACGGGAGTTTTTATTTTTGAACATCACGAAATTATGCCTTCAAAACGAATTCTTACCGCAATCATTCGAAAAAAACCTCACGGCTTGCAGACAATACCCGAAGTGCGCCGTCCGTCTATGCCGATCGTAATTGGCGTGCTGAAATCAACCACACGCACAAATTCACTCTCATATTCCGCCGGTTGCGCATCCAAAAATTCCTGGTCTATGTAATCGTCTTTCCCGAACGGATTCACCGTGAAATATCCTACCCCGAAGGAGGTTAGATTTTGGAAAAAATGGGTGCCTTGGCTCGGCTCTATACGGTAGTTGTGAAGCGCGGTCTCCACTATGAGCCTCGCGGCGGATATGTCAGCCCATCGCACAGGCACACCGAGGGCATCGTCGCTCGAGCCCCACCTGCCGGGGCCTATGAGTATGTAGCCCTCCCCGCGCTCAAGCATCCGCCTGTTGATTTCAGAAATCTCGGCGGCTATGGCGCGGTTGTTGAATGAACAGAACGTGTCGGGACGCACATAGACGATCCGGGTTATGTTGTCGGTCGTTCCATGCCCGAGCGCGGTATTGCTGCGCAATATTAGCTTTTCGTCTGGCAGAGACATAAGTTCCTCGTCCACATCCTCCTTGCGGTCTATTATCGGACGGATCTGAAGCCAATATATGCGTCCTTTCTGGTCGCCGTCCCCTTCTATGTTGCCGGCGAACTCTATCTCTACAGGACGCTGCATGGCCTGCTGCCCCTCGGTCAGCATGAAATTCACCGCCTCGGCCAGAGGGAAAGCCTTGTCGCGCAGGATATTCGAGAATGTCACAACCTTACGCCCGCGCCCTTCTGCACTGTCACGTATCATCTGGTCATTGGGATCGAAAGTGGAGACCATCAGCCGCAAGGCATCGGTATCCTTGAAGTCCTGCACGTTGGCGCGGGTCAGATTGAAACTGTCATCCACCTTGAAATTACCGTCTATCTCATTGAGATCTATGCAGTACAGATCACGCTGCGTATCACGCAGGGCAAGTTCCAGCGTGGAAGTCTGCAGCACCTTGTCGGGGTGTCGCGGGGAAAAACGAAGGGCACGGCCGCCGTCGACTATGTATTTCCCAAGACCTACAGCCACCTCGGCTACCCCCTCCTCCGGAAGCTCGTCGTTGAGAGGATAATAATTCAGGGATCTCCCGACACCCGCGAAAGACGGGAAATAATACCCGTCGTATTCCTTCCCCACGACCTCCTGTATTATGACAGCCATCTTCTCCTGGTCAATGACATTGGATGTGGCCGTCATGTAAGCCTTGCTCTCGGCATAGAAGACCGATGCATACACACCCTTTATTGCATCTGTCAACAGTTTGCGCATGCTCTCCCCATCCTCCACGCGCGGTATCATGTAGGTGGAATACACCCCCGCAAACGGCTGATAATGCGAATCCTCCAGGATGCTGGAACTGCGCACGGCCAGAGGCCTGTCTACAACCTCTGTCAACGCCAACAGGTCGTCACGCACTCTCTCCGGCAACCGACCCTTGAGGAATGCCACAAGGATCTCCTCGTCGGAAGCATTGCTCAATGCAAGCGGATACAGGTCGTTGTCGGCCATGAACTCATCGAATATATCCGTACAGAGCACTACTGTTCGGGGAATCGTGATGGTGACACCGTGGAAGCTATCGCATTCGGGATGCTTCTTTATTATGGAGTCTATGAAAGCGAGGCCGCGTCCCTTGCCTCCAAGCGAGCCTTGACCGATACGCGCGAAATTGGAATAGTAGTCGAAACGATCCTTGCGGAACTCGGCCACTACCCCACGGTTCTTCATCTTGCGGTATTTCACTATCAGGTCGAAGAACAGGCGCTTTACCGCAGGAGCCTCCTCAAGGGAATTGAAGCGATGCCATTTGATCACATCTGCGATCGGAAACATCGCACGGGAGTAAAGCCATCGGGAAATGTCATTACGGCGCGCATGATACAGCAACGAAGCCGACGGTATGTCGAACATCCTCTTCTGAAGCTCGTTGACCGACGAGACACGCATTATCTCCTTGCCGGTCTCCGGATCAAGGAAGCGGAAATCGCCGAAACCGAAGCATTTCATTATCGCCTGCCCCAGATCTACCGGAAGTTTCTTTGAGGTCTTGTCAAGGAACACACCGTCGAAGCTGCCCACCCGGCTTCTGTTGTCGCTCTCTGTGGACTCCACTATGATCGGAAGATATGGGTCGCGCGACCGCAGGAATTCGGCGAATCTCAGACCCGCACGCGGATCCTTCACCCCCCCACGCATGAAACTCACATCGGTGATCACCCCCAGCATCTTGTCGGAAAACTTCTCGTAAAGAGCCATGGCCTCCTCATAGTCGCGTGCAAGGATCACCTTGGGACGGCCGCGCATGCGGAGCATCTTCTCATGCTCGTTAAGGGCTTCAGTGGAGAAGATCACGCTCTGCTTGAGAAGGAACTTGTAAAGGTGAGGAAGTATTGAAGAATAGAACCGTACGGAATCCTCAACCATGAGGATCATCTGCACACCCACCCCGAGCACATCGTTGTCGGCGTTCATCTTATCCTCCAGCAGCTTGATTATGGCGAGAAGGAGATCAACATTGCCGAGCCACGAGAACACATAGTCCACGCCGCTAAGATCCTCCGAGGCTATGCGCCTCGAAACCTCCTTTGAGAACGGAGTAAGCACCACTACCGGCACCCGGGGATGAGCCTCTTTGAGCGTCTTCGCAGTGATGAAAGTGTCGCTTATGTCCATACCCGGCATGGCTATCACCAGATCGAAATGCTTCTGCGACATGGCCGCAAGAGCCTCACTGATATGCGACACACGGGTGATTCGTGGCGGGGAAGAGAGGTTCAGAGCCACATACTCATTATAAAGTTGCTCCTCCACGCGACCGTCTTCCTCCATCATAAAGGCATCATACGGAGCCGCCACAAGGAGCACGTTGAAAATACGGCGCTGCATCAGATCCTGAAACGCCGTATCCTTAAGATAAAGCTGGCTCAGCGATTCTTCATTCATTGCAATTTGCTGACATTTCTGGTTTCCCATCCTTTCCTCCCCCCATTTCAAAATATAACGGCGCCCTTAAGCAGGTCACACGGCCTTGAGACAGCTGATCGCACCCAAAGGATCCTCGGCATTGAAAACATAGCTCCCGGCCACAAGTATGTCGGCACCGGCCTCTGCAAGCAGAGGAGCCGTCTCGGCATTCACGCCACCGTCCACTTCGATTTCGGCATGAGAGCCGCAACGATCTATAAGATCACGCAGACGACGGATCTTGGCCACCGTGTTGCCGATGAACTTCTGTCCTCCGAAACCGGGATTGACAGACATGAGCAGCACCATGTCAAGGTCTGCTATGATATCCTCAAGCAAGCACACCGGAGTGGCGGGATTAAGCGTCACAGCAGCTTTCATTCCCTCCTTCCTTATCGCTTCCACCGTGCGGTGAAGATGCACGCATGCTTCCTGGTGCACGTTCATTATCGCCGCGCCGCAATCGCGCACCTGCGATATGTAGTTCTGCGGATTGACGATCATAAGGTGCACGTCAAGCGGTTTCTTTGCCTTTTTGGCAACGGCCTCTATGACAGGGAATCCAAAAGAGATGTTGGGAACAAACACCCCGTCCATCACATCAAGGTGGATCATGTCGGCACTGCTCCGGTTGAGCATTTCCACATCCCGGTCAAGGTTGCCGAAATCGGCTGACAACAACGACGGCGAAACTTTCATATAGCTATTTTTTACGTTTACTGATCACATTCCATGCAATGTATCCGATGCAGCATACAAGCAACACGATGCCCGCAATAGTCAGATACCCGTTGTATTCCTCTACCTTGGCATAGAGCTGGCTTATGTCTATCGTCTTGCCGAGCCAGTAGCCAAGCGCGGCAAGCACGCAGTTCCACACCATGGCTCCAAGTCCCGTAAAGATCACGAACTTTACTATGTTCATGCGAGCCAGCCCGGCAGGGATGGAGATGAGCTGACGCACAGCCGGAATCAGGCGCCCAATGAAAGTAGATGCGGCACCATGCTCGTCGAAATACCGTTCAGCCTTTTCCACCTTCTCCTGATCTATAAGACAGGCATGGCCGAACTTGCTGTTGGCGAACGCATACACTATCGGACGTCCTACCCACACCGACAGATAATAGTTGATCAAGGCCCCAACGATGGCACCGGCAGTCGCCACAAGCACTATCAGAAACACGTTCATGTCGGGTATGGCGATGGTCTCACCTTGATACGTCAGTTGACGCGCCGTCTGCGCGGCGAGAAATGCCGCAGGAGGCACCACTACTTCCGAGGGGAAAGGAAGAAACGAGCTTTCGATTACCATAAACAGGAATACCAACCAGTACCCGGCGTTCTCCATGAATAGCTGCAACAGATACTGGGCGCTGGCATAGTCGGAAATGGCACATTCAATCATAAACAAACTGTTGAATTATAGTTTAATCAGCAAAACAGACACATCGTCTCCGGAATAAAACATCCGCACGCGCCGTTTTGTTCCCTCACCCTTAAGCCCCACAAAATTACTCATTTTCCCACAACACTCAAAACGGGATATGGCCTAACCTCAAAAATCACATACGCGGCATGCTCTTGCCGGGCGGACATGCGGCATATTTGGATGCCAGGCGGTCGGTAAGCTCTGCCATTTCAGGGAGGCATCCCTCAATGGACTGCAGCAGCTTGAACTGGGCACGCGCCCGCACAAGGTTATGGTCGGGATAGGAAATACGGTAATACGTGTCGCCGTTAAGATAGTCTGTCAGGAAGCGTACGGCCTGCATATAGGCGAATCTTTCTGCAGCGTATGGAAGATTTGCAATCTCTGTCTCCGTGAGAAAACCGCCGGCTCCCTCCAGATAACCTTCCGTGAATGCACGGTAAATATCCATGTCGAATTCCACACGGTCAAGATCACGGTCATCCTCGTCCCCATTGTTGGCCGCCGTGCGCAGGAAATCTCCAAAGTCCGAAAACACGAATGACGGCATCACAGTGTCAAGATCGATCACGCAAAGAACGCTGCCGTTGCTATCGAACAGCATATTGCTGACCTTAGTGTCGCAATGGCATATGCGTTTAGACAACCGGCCTTCACGGTAAAGCCGCTCGGCAAGACAGGCATGCTCCGCCCGTTTCCTTAATTCATACAAAAGCTCCCTCACAGTGCCGAGCCTTCCGGCCACGTCCGCCTTGACAGCCTCATCAAGCTGCAGCAAACGCAGTTCCATGTTGTGGAAATCGGGAATGCTTTCCCCTATCACGTCAGGCATATCGCTCAGCATCTCCTGAAACCGACCGAAAGCCACACCCGCATGCCGGGCATTCTCCTGCGTCACCGACTCCCGCGTCTCCGCATCAGTGATCATAAGTTCCACCCGCCAGTAGCTATCGCCGTCCTGGAGGTAAGTCTTCTCCGAATCCCCCCTTTTGACCAGCGTCAATACCTTCCGGTCAATATCCGTTTCACCTGACGCCTCAAGCTTGCGACGGATATGGGCGGTCACCTTTCCTATATTCTCCTGAAGCAGATCAACATCACGGAACACATTATGGTTGATACGCTGTAGTATATACGACCGCCCTGTACGACTGTCTACAGCCTTGAACGTATCATTGATATGCCCGTTGCCAACCGGCAATATCCCACACTCCTCGGCAACAATGCCGAAGCAACGCAATATCCCGTCCTTTTCCATTACTTTTTCTTTCCGGATTTGTTTCCCTTACCTTTTTTCAATGTGGCCTTAGATTTTAAGGCGGCAGTGAATGCCTCGGCCTTAGCCGATGATTCCTTTTCCTGCTCTTCTGTGGCGAACGCATGGCGGTATCCCTTTGTCCTGTTCCAGTCGCCACGTGTGAAATCAGGCATGCTCACCGGGGCACATCCATTGTCCATCGAAAGCGAACCCAATTCGGCCAAGGAACACCACTCGGCCAGATCGTATACATCCATGTCAAGCGGCAGCCCGTTCAGAAGACAATAGACCAGACGGCTGTCCATGATAAAGTCCATGCCGCCATGGCCACCCACCTCCTTCGCCGTCTCGCCATATTTCTTAAGAATTGGATGACGGTATTTCTCCTCAAGAGCCTCACGCTCCTTGTCCGGGAGGAAAGAATGGGCAGAAAGATCCTCTATGTCCACCTTGACCCCGGCATCAGAAAGTTGCTGACGGCCTATGGCATAGCCCTCAATCGGATATTTGTTTGCAAATCCCCGGGTGCCTGTCAGCTGATATAGACGGTTGTAAGGCTGAGGAGTCATGACATTGTGCTGAATCTCAATCACCTTACCCTTTTCAGTACGTATGAGGGTGGTCGTGTGATCGCCGTTGCGGAAACTTTCGCATGCCGTGTCGGCCATCTCCTTCACAAGCTCACGGCCGTTGAAGGAGCGCGTATCCATCGCCACGAGCGTCTTCATGCGGTCGCCGCGGTGGATATCCAAAGCCTGCGCCACAGGGCCAAGACCATGCGTGGGATACACATCCCCCCGATGGCGCATGTTATAGTCAAGCCGCCATCCGAGACGGTCGTCGGAACCATTCTTCCAATAATGCTTCCAATACGGTGAAAGGTCATGGATATAAGCGCCCTGCGCCCGGATTATGTCACCGAACACCCCCTGCTGTGCCATATTGAGGGTATTCATCTCAAACCAGTCGTAACAACAGTTTTCAAGAATCATGCAATGCTTCTGCTTCCGCTCGGAAAGATCCACTAAATCCCAACAGTCGCTCAAGGTCATGGCTGAAGGCACCTCGATAGCCACATTCTTGCCGTTTTCCAATGCACATTTCGCGATCGGTACATGATGGAGCCAGTCTGCGGCAATATATACCAGGTCAATATCAGGCCGTCTGCAAAGTTCCCTGTATCCATTCTCGCCGAAATAGACATCCGCCTCAGGCATACCCGCCCTGCGGAGATACTTCTGGCAACTGTCGGCACGCGCCTGCTCATAATCACACAAGGCCTTTATCTCAACGCCGGGGATATATGTGAAACGTTCCACGGCACCGGGGCCTCTCATACCGAGACCGACAAAACCGACCCTCACCGCCTCCATAGCCGGCAAAGAGAGTCCAAGCGCACTTTTCTGATCGGGCTGACGATCGGGGCTGACAACTTCGATAGTGCCTTTATTCCAATTCCATTCTGTTCCGTACTGGTTGACCTCAGCGGAAGCATGAATAAGAATACCGGCAGCCACAGAAGCAACGGAGGCAGCCAGGATCACTTTGTTGAGCATTTTCATGATATTGAATTCCTTTTAATTGCGACACAAATATAGGCAATATAATTTTAAATGCTACAACTTCAGCCCGAAACAAGCGAACTACAAGAACTGTTTTACAACATGTCCTGCGTGTCAGACGATCCCTATGTGCCGGAACATGGAGGCATAATACTCTGCCTTTTTCTCAAGAGCCAAAGGATAGGCGCGTGAGGTGGAAGGCATACGCCAGATCTCCAACCCATCATTGCCCGTGACCATCTCTCCCATTCGGGGAATCGCGGTGTCCGTAATGGATGCTATGACGGCAGCCGCCTTTTCTCCCGTAGTGGCCACGGTATTGCAATCCGGCATCCGTGCAAGAAGATCACTCAACGGCACCGGCTCCAGTATCTCCAGAAATTTGTCCGAGGCATTCCCTTTCAGTCGCCGAATCTTCCGTGCAGTATCGTTCAAGGCGATATGTTTCTCTGTCATCAGGCTTTTTATGGCGTCCAGATTGAATTTCTTCGCCTGACGGTCATAGAGGGCATAGCGGTCGCCCAGGAAAATATGCCCCATCACAAACCAGAAGTCATTGGTACGGTTGGGATAATAGAAGTCCATGCTCCAGCGGTGGTTGCCGGGCGGAAATGTCCCCATTATCAAAATCCGTGCACCGGCGGGAATGAAAGGCTCCCATGGATGGCTTTCTACAGGAAAAAGTTCGGAATTGTCGTTTCCCATTAAACAAAAAGTTTGTTTATATGTCTTAAATATAGTGGGACATAATACGTCTCCCACTTAAGTAACGTTTTAACTTACCAAATTTATTTATCGGCTTTATGAAAAAATATATCGCTGAGTGTATCGGAACAATGTTCCTGGTGCTTCTTGCCTGCGGAAGCGCAGTGCTTGCCGGCCCCAAAATCGGGGTTCTCGGCATAGGTCTTTGTTTCGGTCTGGTACTGCTGTGCCTTGTCTATTGTATCGGCAACATATCCGGCTGCCATGTGAATCCGGCAGTCTCCTTTGCCATGCTCCTCACGGGCAGGATGAAATTCGGAAAATTCTGCGGATACGTCGTTGCCCAGCTTCTCGGGGCAGCAATCGGTGCCGGCTTCCTTTACTGGTTCGTAGCCATGGCTCCGGGATTCGAGTTCGGCGGTATAACCGGCGACTGCAATCTTGCGACAAACGTGCTTCAGCCCGGTGCGAACAGCGGCATGGCCTTGGTCATGGAGTGCCTGTTCACATTCTTCTTCGTACTTGTGATCCTCGGCGCTACAGACTCCCGCAAAGGATTCGGAAATTTCGCGGGATTGGCAATCGGACTTGCTCTCGGCCTGGTAAACATAGTAGGCATACCCGTTGACAACTGCTCGGTAAACCCGGCCCGTTCGTTCGGCCCCGCTCTCTGGTGCCCCGAGGCATGGCCTGATTTCTGGATCATGGTCGTAGGCCCCCTTGTAGGAGCCGCAATCGCCGCCCTTTGCTGGATCGCCATTTCCGGTTACCGCAACCGCAATGCCGTAGAAGCATAACGACGACATACCCTACATAAGCTCCTCCGCTTGGCATTGAAGCTGCGGGGGAGCTTCTTTTTTGCTTTTTACCACACGTTTATTTTTATTAACATTTGTTTATTTGTCGTCAGGATATTTGTATCTAACTTTGCGACAATCACCAAAATCAATCATTATGAAACGTCTGTTTACAATTCTTGCAAGTGCAATTGCATTATCCATGGCTTTCTGTGCCGTAGCCAAGGACAAAAAGAAGGATGAGGAAAAAGACAATGGCAAGGAAATCACCGCCAAAGTATGGTTCAAGGATGGAAGCGTCTACGAAGGGCAACTCGTGAAGCACTGGCATACCCGACGCCAGACCTTCCTTGACCAGGGGCACAATTTCCATACGGTAAACCCCGACGGAAGCGACAAATCCATAAAGCACGAAGCCAAAGACACAGATTCAATCCTGATCATCTCAAGCACGCATGAATCCTTCAACCCCGGCGACTTCTACATGGCATACAATGGAGAAGGCAGATATGGCCTCCACAAGATGCTCCTGAGACACAAGCATGGTCGTCATGCCGACATATACACGCTGCTTTACTGGGATACCGGCGGCACCAAGCCACAAATCCAGCTTATGAATGCATGGTATATCTGCTTCCACGACAATCCTTCGGAAATATACAATTTCTATGATAAGGCCCTACAGCCCGGACAACGCAAATCAAAGGTATACTTCAAGGAAGTATCCAAATCATTAAAGAGAAACGGGAAAACACCACTGGCAGATGCTCTAATGCAAAAATTCTGCCCGGATAAAAAAACATCAAAGGAAAGCGAAAAACTGATAAAAGAGGAACCTGCCATACTCCTCAACTTCATAGACGAATTTCTCTCACAATGAGGATGGCGATGTGTCAAAATTGGCACATCGCTGTTTTTCATCCAAATGGATAAGGTATGCAGTCATCACCCAAACTCTCAACAAAGATGCAGATTCCTGCGTATGCGGCTCAGATGGATGGGCGTTACGCCTATGTAGGACGCGATGTCGCACAAAGGCATCCGCTGAAGCCGGGGTATTCACGGAGGATTTTCAGATAACGTTCGCGCGGCTACAACCCGTACATGTCAAGAGGTCAAGGTCTTGGTTTCTTTCAGGTGCAACAAACGCGAACTAAAAAAGGAGGTTACGTCCGCAACCTCCTTTTTTATTATTTGATAAAGTGAATTTCCTGACGCTGATTATTTCACACGCTCCAGATAGTTGCCCGTACGGGTATCTACGCGCACTTTGTCGCCGATGTTGCAGAAGAGGGGTACACGTATCTCGGCACCGGTCTCCACTGTTGCGGGCTTGAGCGTATTGGTTGCGGTATCACCCTTGATGCCCGGCTCGGTATACTGGATCTCAAGCACAACGTTGGCGGGAAGCTCGCAGGTAAGAACCGTCTCGGAAGCGGCATGCACCATAGCTTCTACTATATCGCCGTCCTTTAGGAAAGCAACCCCCTCGATGCTTTCAGCGGGAAGCACAATCTCCTCCCATGTCTCGGTATGGAGGAAGTGGTAGCCCATCTCGTCCTTGTATGAATACTGGTAAGGACGACGCTCGATGCGAACCTCGTTTACCTTGACGCCCGAGTTCCAGGTTTTGTCAAGAATACGTCCGGTCTTCACATTGCGAAGTTTGGTACGCACGAAAGCGGGGCCTTTGCCAGGCTTTACATGCAGGAATTCAACGATAAAGAAATAGTTGCCGTCGATGTCGAGGCACATGCCGTTCTTAAAGTCTGCGGTCGTTGCCATAGTTTCTTTTTATCTTGTCTTGTATATAAAATATTCTGAATGTGATGTTTACGCCCACCTATAATGCATCCGGCGAGCGAGTTTGAATTTTTAACGTGCAAATTTAGTGTTTTTTCCGGCGTTTTCCAAAATTACACATGGGGCTTTGTATCACAAGGTGCAAAAAAGCGGTATATGAGAGCATCCATACCGTGGGAAATTCGTATCTTTGCCAAACAAAGGATACACATTACGGTTTTCAAACGCCGGTACAATTCATCATCTCCACGCCAGATCACAACAATGAGCGAATTCAACTACAATGCCAACGGTGTCGACTACGACCCCGACCTCATATACGACCGTCCTCGCAGAAGGGAGCATCCCGACAGGCAGCTCCCCTACAACGAACGGTTCAATCCTGAACGCAATGAAACAGACTATGCCCGTCGCGACAGAGAATATGAGCCGTTGGAACGCGCCCCGCAGCCACGACGCAGACGTAAAACGACGGATCCAGTAGCCGAAAAACGCATCAACGACAACGCCGGGAGACCTGTGGAAAACCGAAGCAATCATTCCGCAAAGATTCCGGCCAAGGAGGCCAGACAGAAAAAGCCGCGCGCACCGCGAAAGCCGTTGCGCGACTATGGGATAATCCGATTCCTGTGCGACAAACGGTTTCACGCAGTTCTGGGAGTAGCCCTTGTATTTGCCGCTGTTTACATTTCAGTGGCTGCGATCTCCTTTTTCCGTTCTGGAGCCGAAGATCAGAGCGTTGTTACCTCGCGCACGGTCACCGAAATTACCTCACAGGGAATAGAAGTAGAAAATGCCGCCGGCCCAGTCGGTGCCCGTCTGGCACAATCCATAATCGTGGAAGGACTCGGACTCGGCTCAATCGCCCTGATAGCATACATGGTGCTGCTCGGCCTTGCATTCATGGGTCTGAGGAAGATGTCTTTCTGGTCACTGACTTTCAAGACCCTTCTGGTGGCCATATGCACATCACTTGTACTCGGTCTATTCTCATTATGGGTTGGAACCGACTATAACCTGGGGGGATACCATGGCCAATATGTAAACTTATGGCTTGTTGCTCACTGCGACTGGATAGGGGCTGCCCTCGTGAGCGCTTTTGCAATAGTATCGGTATTTTACGTCTACATAAACGACATATATGTGCTTCTGAGCCGATACCGTGCGATGCGACGCGCACGCCGGGAAAAGGCCGAACAGCTTCGTCTTGAACGCGAAGAGGATCGTGAGCGCGTGCGGGAGGCGATGGAACTTGCAGATCGTCGCGAACAGACAGACAGTGAAGAGGATGACGACCCACGGAATCCACAGGACGACGTTTCCGATCATACACCCGTACCTGTAGGATTCGAGGAGACGGAGGATTACGGCAACGAGGATCCGTATGCGATCACCGACCATGCTCGCTATATGCCCCCCATTACACCGGAGCCGGAGATGCCATCATCAGGGCATATACCGGGAGAAAACGCTCAGGAAGAAAAAAACGAAGAGCTAATTGCCAGTCATTCGGAAGAGCCTTCAATCCCCACCCCCGCAGTTGCAGCAGCAGAAGCGACCGCCACTCCAGTGGCGGTTTCCCCCGTTCCTCCCACTCCTGCCCCACTAGATGTAATCGTAGCTGAAACCATCGAGGAGGGAGACGAGGGTAAAACAGAACTCTATGATCCCACTGCTGAACTGTCTCACTATTGCAAGCCCTCGGTAGAACTTCTACGCGACATACCTCAGAAAGAGAACAACGTGGACATAGACGAGCAGGAGGAAAACCAGGCTCGCATACGCAAGACTCTCAACGACTATGGTATAGAGATCAGCAAGATCAAAGCTACCGTAGGGCCTACCGTCACCCTCTACGAGATCATTCCGGCAGAGGGGGTACGCATCGCCAAGATCAAACGCCTTGAAGATGACATAGCCCTTTCACTGGCAGCGCTAGGCATACGCATCATCGCCCCGATGCCCGGCAAAGGCACCATCGGCATAGAGGTGCCCAACAAGGATCCGCAGACAGTCTCCATACGTTCCATACTCTCTTCCAAACGCTTCCTTGAAGGGAAGGAGACGCTGCCGATGGCCATGGGAGCCACAATATCCAACGAGGTATTCGTGGCAGACCTCTGCAAGATGCCACACCTGCTTGTGGCCGGTGCTACCGGAATGGGTAAGTCGGTGGGTCTCAACGCCATAATAGCATCCCTGCTATACAAGTGCCACCCTGCGGAACTGAAGTTCGTGCTGATAGACCCCAAGATGGTGGAATTCAGCCTATACAGCGTGCTTGAAAAGCATTTCCTCGCAAAGCTGCCTGACGAAGAGGAGGCTGTGGTAACGCAGATGGACAAGGTGCTTGCCACACTCAACTCGCTGTGCGTGGAGATGGACAACCGCCTCACGTTGCTGCGTGATGCCAATGTGCGTTCCATCGCCGAATACAACGAGAAATTCATACAGAAACGCCTCAATCCCAACAACGGGCACCGATTCCTCCCTTATATAGTGGTCATAGTCGACGAGTTCGCAGACCTTATCATGGTAGCCGGAAAGGAAGTTGAGAAACCTGTGGCACGTATCGCGCAAAAAGCCCGCGCCGTGGGCATCCACATGATCGTGGCGACACAACGCCCGTCAACCGATGTGATCACGGGATTGATAAAGAACAACTTCCCGGGTCGCATAGCCTTCCGCGTGACACAGATGGTTGACTCGAAGACTATCCTCGACCGTCCGGGAGCAAACCAGCTGATCGGACGCGGCGACATGTTGTTCTCCCACAACGGGGCGCTAACCCGCGTTCAGTGCGCCTTCATAGACACCCCGGAAGTGCAAGCCATCTGCGAGCACATAGAGCGTCAGGCGGCATATCCTACCGCATATCTCTTGCCTGAACCTGTCATGGAACCGGAAGGAGGATCAATGGTAGGGAGCGGAAACCTGTCAGACCGCGACGTGCTTTTCAACGAAGTGGCCGAAGCGATCGTACAGAGCGGATTCGGCTCTACGAGTTCCGTCCAAAGGCGTTTCCAGGTCGGATTCGCACGTGCCGGAAAAATAATGGATCAGCTTGAGGCAGCCGGTATCGTAGGGCCTGCCACAGGGGGCAAACCGCGTCAGGTACTCGTGGACATGATGGGGTTACAGGACATACTCCGCACCCTCTCCTGACCTGTCCAGTAAGGTCTCCTCCCAAACCCTTTGCCGAAAATATTTGTTCTACAGAAGATGAGACATACAGTAACACGCTTCATATACATTATCTTTCTATTAGCGACCACTGCGATTCAAAGCGCAACCGCAGCCACCCCGACTTCTGCCGACATTCTTGCCTCGGCATGCCGGGAGATGAAGAATGCCAAATCGCTCAAGGCCTCCTTCACCGTGACGGGAAACGGGCAAAGTTCAGCCGGCGACATAACAATCGACGGCAATTGTTTCTACCTCACCACCCCGGAAATGACCACATGGTTCGACGGGAAGACACAATGGTCATATTCCCCTGCCGCCGGAGAGGTAAGCGTATCGGAACCTACAACGGAGGAGCTGGAGCAGATAAACCCGTTCGCCATAATGGACGGATTGCAGAAACAATTCAACGGCAGACGAATCACCGCACCGATAGGAACGGATCGCCTGGAACTCACGCCAAAAGGGAAAAGCGACTATTCCAAGGTGATTCTCACGCTCAATGCGTCCACCCATCTGCCGGCAGAAATAACCTTTACAACCACAGACAGGACGACTACAACCATAAAGATCCTCTCATTGAGCAAGATAAAGGCACCATCCCCTGCCACTTTCCGCTTCAATCCCAAGAAGTATCCCCTTGCAGAGATAATAGACTTACGCTAACATATAAATAAAATCTGATAACAACCATGGCAACCATAACTACCCGCTGCGCAATAATAGGTGGAGGCCCCGCCGGATTTACCGCAGCCATTTACGCCTCACGCGCCAATCTGGCACCACTGCTCATAGAAGGCCCCCAACCGGGAGGCCAACTCACCACCACGACCGACGTAGAGAACTTCCCCGGCTATCCCGAAGGGGTGAACGGCACAGAAATGATGGAGCATTTCCGTTCACAGGCGAAACGTTTCGGAGCGGACATACGCATGGGACAAATTACCAAGGTTGATTTTTCCAAGCGTCCCTTCATGCTCTACCTTGACGGGGGCGACACCGTACAGGCCGACACCGTAATCGTGGCCACCGGTGCCTCTGCAAGATACCTCGGTCTTCCCGGCGAACAGAAATTCATGGGGATGGGGGTATCGGCATGTGCTACCTGCGACGGATTTTTCTACCGCAAACGCACCGTAGCGGTCGTTGGCGGTGGGGACACCGCATGCGAGGAAGCTCTCTATCTCGCATCATTGGCAAAAAAGGTATACCTGATAGTACGCAAGCCGTTCCTGCGTGCATCCAAGGTAATGCAGAAACGCCTGCAGGAAAAGGAGAACATAGAGATACTGTTCAACTGCAACACTGTTGACCTATACGGTGGAGAAGTTCTTGAAGGAGCCAACATCGTAGAAAACCTCGGCACCGACCGGGAACGCCGCTTTGACATAGCCATCGACGGCTTTTTCCTCGCCATAGGCCACACCCCCAATACCGACCTGTTCAAGGGACAGATCGACATGGATGCCGAAGGTTACCTCAAGGTGAACGCGCCATCCACCGCAACCGACGTGCCCGGTATCTTTGCCGCAGGCGATGTCTGCGATCCCGTCTATCAGCAAGCCATCAATGCCGCAGCTGCCGGATGCCGTGCGGCAATGGATGCCGACCGCTTCCTTCTGGATAACTAATAGGCTTCATCACCATAAATAAGATGGTGTGTCATAATGGCTCATCTGGGTCGTCGCTTGAAGGATTCGGTCTCGGTCATTGACCTAAGTCAACTCCCTTCGGCCTCACCTTCAAGCTTCTACCATCTGAACCATTCTGACACCACCATCACCATCCGGACACAAAAAAGGCAATATGTCATTTTGACACACCGCCAGTGTATTATATGGGGAGTGATCAGAACAGGAGGGCAAGCCTGTATGCACCGAAAGCGACGATCCAGGCCAGAGCCGTATTGTACAGGACGGTGAAAAGGCCATATCGCCATGAACGGGTTTCACGCACTATGGCAATCACCGTTGCCGTACATGGACAATAAAGCAATATGAATATCATGAAGCTAAGCGCACTCGCATGATTGAAATCAGGCTCCACCGCACCTTTCATAGGAGTGGAAAGACGCTCCTTTAAGGTGCTTTCGGCGGCCTCGTCAGACCCGGTATACAGAACTCCGAGCGTGCTGACAACAATCTCCTTGGCCGGCACTCCGGCAATTGCGGCTACAGTAGCCCTCCATGAGAAGCCCAACGGTTCAAGAACCGGATTTACGGCCTTGCCCATCATCTCCAGGTAAGAGTCATGTTCCGGATCGATCGTGCCGCTCTGTTCCACGTTGATATCCTGTATGTCATTGGGATTCTCACCACGCAACGGGAAGAAATTAAGCGCCCATACTATTATGGATGCCAACAGGATTATGCCACCCATCTTGCTCAGGTATTCCTTTCCCTTCCCCCACATATGCCTCAGGGTGGTCTTCATGGTAGGCACACGATACGGCGGAAGTTCCATTACAAACGGAGTCTCGTCTACGGTAAAGAAGAACTTGCGTAGCATCTTGGCCGTAAACATCGCGGCAAGTACACCGATGAAATACATCCCAAGGAACACCAGAGCCGCCTGAGCCTCAAAGAACGTGCCGATAAGAAGCACATAGACCGGCAGACGAGCCGAACAACTCATGAACGGGGTGATCAGCACAGTGATGATCCGCGATGAACGGCTCTCTATGGCACGCGCCGCCATGATGGCAGGCACATTGCATCCGAATCCCATTACCAGTGGTATGAACGATTTGCCGTGAAGCCCTATCTTATGCATGAGGCGATCCATTATGAAGGCCGCCCTTGCCATGTATCCCGAATCCTCCATGAAGGATATGAAGAAAAACAAGATCAGTATGTTTGGCAGGAAGACTATGACACCACCCACACCCCCTATGATGCCATTCGCAAGTAGGTCTTTCAACGGGCCGTCCGGCATACGGCTGTTCACGAGACCGGCGAGCAGATCCACGCCGGCCTGTATCCAGTCCTGCGGATAGCTCCCTACGGCAAAGGTGAACCAGAATATGAAGACCATTACCGCAAGGAAGAAAGGAAATCCGAATATGCGGTTGGTAACCACGGAATCTATTACCATAGTGCGCGTCTGCTTCTCCGTGTCAGGTATCTCAAGGGTCTCTGCAAGCGCACCGGCGATGAAGCCATATTTTTCCCCGGCTATCAGAGCCGAGACATCCTCCCCTTTGTGATGGCGTTCCAGCTCCTTCAACTTTCGGTCGCGCAGTTTAAGTATCTCTCCCCCCATGGCGCTATTCACTACGGCTTCCTCAGCCTCGCGGTCACCCTCCATGAGTTTTATGGCAAGATAGCGGGGAGAATAGTGTGGATGTATCCCCTTGTCGACCTTGATTGCGTCCTTTAGTTCGGTCAGGCAATTTTCGAAATCCTGCCCGAGTTTCACATGCACATGGCGCACCACACTGTTGCGTCGCTCGTAGACTTCGATTATCGTATCGAACAGATTGCCGATCCCCTCCCCGTTGCGGCTGACAGTGGGCACCACAGGCACACCTATCATGCTGCCCAGGTTTTCATAGTCGAACTTGACACCGCGTGAGCGCATCTCGTCGAACATGTTCAGGGCTATCACCATGGGATAGTCCATATCTATAAGCTCGGTGGTGAGATACAAGTTGCGTTCGAGATTAGAACCGTCGACCACGTTCACAATCACGTCTGGACTGTTGTCGCGAAGATAACGGCGCACGTACCGTTCCTCGGGCGAATAGGCCGAAAGGGAATACGTGCCGGGGAGATCTATTATATTGAACGTATACCCTCCGTGTGTGAACACCCCTTTTTTTGCATCCACCGTGACACCGCTGTAGTTGCCCACATGCTCCTGCGCTCCGGACGCCACATTGAAAAGCGAGGTCTTGCCACAGTTTGGATTGCCTATAAGGGCAACGTTGATGATATGCCGCTCACCCTCGTAGCGTTCGCGATGGATGGCATCAACCTCCTCCGACGGCACCATGTATTCCTGCGGCGAGGGCATATCGGGTCTCGTGTGCTCCTCCAAGGGTATCACATCGATCATTGAAGCCTCATTTCGACGCAGGGACACTTCATAACCCATCAACCTGTATTTTACAGGATCGCGCAAGGGAGCCGACAGGATGGAAGTTATCTTCCGACCCTTGACGAATCCCATCTCCATGACGCGCTTGCGAAAGGCACCATGACCGAGTATCTTCACAATCACAGCCGATTGGCCGCTCTTCAAATCTGACAATCTCATTATCTTAAAAATATCGACGCAAGACCACACCCGTGTCTCCCATCATTTTTCAACCTGCAAATATCGCATTTTTTAATGAATCCGCCCCCGGCGCTCCCCCTTTATTATGCATAACCTCTCCGGATAATAACACTATTTAACACCGACACCGATTCTCCGAAAGCGTGATACATATCCCGTTTGCCAAGCACGAAAATATGCCTGTTTTTGAGGCATTTTTAAGATAACCACTTGATAATTCAAAATTATTTAGTAATTTCGCAATTATATTTCAAGTCTGGGTAACGGGCATCCGCCCCTCATCCAGCAGCTTGACAGACTGTTCAGGAAGCCAATCCCAAACCAAACATAAATTCAAAGGTTATGGTAACAAAGAAGCTCAAAATCAGAGACCTCACTCTGCGTGACGGACAGCAGTCGCTCTTCGCCACACGTCTGAAACAACAGGACATCGATCCGCTCCTGCCCCTTTACAAGGATGCAGGATTCTATATCATGGAGGTATGGGGCGGAGCAGTGCCCGACTCGGTAATGCGCTACCTCGACGAATCGCCATGGGTGCGTCTGCGCACCATACGCGAAGCAGTAGGCCCCAACCAGCTCCTCTCCGCACTATCCCGTGGCCGCAACCTGTTCGGATATGTTCCCTATCCAGACTCCGTGCTGGAAGGATTCTATAAAGAAGCCATAAAGAACGGCCTCAGCATAATGCGCATCTTCGACGCGCTCAACGACATAGACAACGTTCGCGAAAGCATCCGACTGATCAACGAACTCGGAGGAATCGCCGATGCTGCCGTATGCTATACCGTGGATCCCAAGGAAGAGGCTGCTCCCGCACCCGTCAAGAAAGGATTCTTCGCATCACTTTTCGGAAAGAAGGAACAGGCACCTGCCACACCCAAGAAGATCTTCACCGACGAATATTTCGTAAACAAAGCCCTTGAGATGGAGCGCCTCGGTGCCAAGATCGTGACACTGAAAGACATGGCCGGCCTGGTAAATCCGCTTCGCGCCGCCTCCATAATCGGCAAACTCAAACAGGTGCTGAAAGTTCCTGTGGACTTCCACACACACTGCACTCCAGGTTACGGTCTGGCATCTTCAGTAATGGCCATACTCAACGGCGTAGACATCCTTGACACCAATATCTGGTGGTTCGGCGAGGGTTCAGCCGCTCCAGCAATCGAACTCATATACATATTCTGCCAGAAACTCGGCGTAGAAGTAGAGGCCAACATGGAAAAGGTCGGCGAGATACGTGAACGCCTCGAGGCCGTGCGCCGCAACCTTGCGGACTTCGACCTCAACAAGGACAAGTTCCCCAAACGCTTCGATCCGCTCCACGACAAACTCCCCGCAGAGGTGGATGCACTCTTCGACAAGGCGATCGCAGCTGCCAAGGCCGGCGACGAAGACACCCTTCTCGAAGCATGCCACGCAATCGAAGCCCATTTCGGTTTCCCCAAGCCCAACCTTCTGGTAAAGGAAGCGGAGGTGCCCGGCGGCATGTACTCCAACATGGTAGCCCAGCTCAAGGCGCTCAACTCGTCAGACCTTCTTGACGATGCCATGAAGCTCATCCCCAAGGTGCGCCGCGACGCAGGTCTGGTGCCATTGGTAACCCCGACAAGCCAGATAGTAGGCGCTCAGGCAGTAAACCTCGCCATAGACCGCAAGAAGGGCAATCCGGACTACACCAACACCTCCAACCAGTTCATATCGCTTGTGAAGGGTGAATACGGCCATACTCCGGCACCGATTGATCCCGCTTTCCGCGAGAAGATCACAGGCGACCCCGTGGAGCGTGCATACGACGTATCGAAATACAAGAAACCAGAGATACCTACCGTTCCGGAATTCGGCAACGTGAAACTTGCCACCAACAACGAAGAGGAACTCCTCATGGAACTCCTCCCCAACGTAGCCAACAAGTTCCTGCGCAACCGCCGTGCCGAGGAATATGCAGCCAAGCAGCCGAAAGAGGAAGCCAAGGCAGAAACCGCCACTAAAGCCTCAGCTGCTGCAGACGAACCGATCACAGGAGAAGTGTTCCGCGCACCTATGGGCGGCCGCATCGTAGAGATCAACGTCAAGGCCGGCGACAAAGTAAAGAAAGGACAGAAGATGCTCGTTTACGAGGCCATGAAGATGGAAAACGATCTTGAGGCCGACCGCGACCTCACGGTAAAACGCGTATTCGTAACATTGGACGAAGTCGTGGGCACCGATGCTCCTCTCATTGAATTCGAATAAGATTACCATTTGAATACGACCAAACCGTCCGGCAACAGGCTAACCCCTGCTGCCGGACGGCTTGCTTTTTACCATATGCGCTTATTGCTTTCCCTCCTATGAGATGTCCGGACAGGAAAGATAGGTCTCCAGATCCTTGTCGCCACGTCCGGAGAGGTTGACGACCACAACGTCGTCGGGATAGAAATGCATCTTTTCAAGGGCGGCGATGGCATGGGAACTCTCAAGAGCCGGGATGATACCCTCCAGACGCGTAAGGCGATGAGCTGCTGCAACGGCCTCATCATCGGTAGCGGCCAGAACCGTGACACGCCCCGATGCCGCAAGCCATGCGTGCAACGGCCCTACCCCGGGGTAATCAAGACCGGCGGATATGGAGTATGGCTCGGCAATCTCTCCCTCGCCATCCTTTATCACAAGAGTGCGTGAGCCATGAAGCACGGCTTCCGAACCGAGGGTCATGGTTGCGGCGTTCTCATATGTGTCAACTCCATGTCCGGCAGCTTCCACGGCCACCAGCCTCACAGCACCTTCATCAATGAAATTGAAGAAAGCCCCGGCGGCATTACTGCCCCCTCCCACGCACGCGATCACATAGTCAGGGAATGCCTTTCCGGTAAGCACCGGCACCTGCGCCTTTATCTCCTCGCTTATCACTGACTGGAATTCCGCCACCATCTCAGGATATGGATGAGGCCCCACCGCGCTTCCGATAAGATAGAATGTCTCGGATGGATTGCGACACCATTCTGCAAGCGCTTCATTCACGGCATCGGTCAATGTACCCGTACCGGATTTTACACCTACCACTTCCGCACCAAGCATCCTCATGCGCTCTACGTTCGGCCGCTGACGTTCAATGTCGGTCTCACCCATGAAGACAGTGCACTCCAGCCCGAGCAGGGCACACACCGTCGCCGTGGCAACACCATGCTGACCGGCACCGGTCTCGGCGATCACCCTCCGTTTGCCCATCCTGCGAGCCAGCAAGCCCATCGCAATGGCATTGTTGATCTTATGCGCGCCGGTATGATTCAGATCCTCCCGCTTGAGATAGATGTTGGTGCCGTAATGACGGCTCAGCCTCTCGGCACGGTACAACGGAGTGGGACGCCCGACGTAATCGCGCAACAAACGCCGGTATTCCTCCATGAAATCATCATCGGCCACAGCTTCATAGTAGGCATCGGCCAATTCATCAATATTGCCTCTAAGCCCGGATGGCACGAACGATCCGCCGAACCGTCCGTCACCGTAAAATCCCTCGTCGTTCACCGGCAACCGGTGCTTGTGCGTGATGGTACTTTCTGTTTTCATATCCTATCTGATTATATTTTGTTGACAAACTATAAAAAAGCCATCGGACAATCGGCAAAACCGAAAATCCGATGGTCATCAATATCTTTTCAACGTAAATAGATGCGCTTTGGAAACATCTATCTTGTCAGGCATCCCACATCGCATGCAATGCCGCAACCAACGGATTTTCTGCCGTCGGGCGCCACCATCGTTGAATTGCGAGAACTGCCGTCATTGTTTTATTCCTTGTTTTATGTCGGCAAAGATATGGTTCAAAAATGAAAACAGCAAATATTCTTGCAATAAATTTTGCATAAAATGCGCTTATGCAAAATTTATGCGATATTTATGCAATTATATCATTCCGATGTATGAATCAGTCCTATCAGAGCGGATATGCTTGTGGGGTAGTTGTAGGGCCTTTGACGAGCAACCTCCCGTCATTGTCGAAATATAAACGGTCAATGCACGCCACCCGATCCCATGACGGTCGCTTGCCGTAGGCATCGGCATGGCGATGATATACAATGAACATCTCGCTTCCATCGGGAGACTCTACGATAGAGTTATGTCCCGGGGAAGAGATGCCATTGTCAATGTCGGTAGTCATCAATGGGTTGCTGTCAATCTTTTTCCATGGCCCGAGCGGAGATTGTGCAACTGACACTCCGACACCGTAGAACTCATATCCGGTGTCGTTCGCCGAGTATGTCATATAATATGTATCGCCATGCTTTATTACAAACGGGCCTTCGTTGCAACGGTTTATATCGCTTCGTACAAGCTCCCAAGGCTGTGAGGCCTGAGAGATCAACATAGGCTCACTGTCGAATCCGGACAAGTCGGATTTCAGCCTTGCTACATATATCTCACCAAAAGCGTATCCGTCGCGGTGTCCGTTGCATGAATAAAACAGATATGGAGTTTTGTTTTTATCGTTGTCAACGAAGATGTGACAGTCAATGGCAGAATATTCAGGTGCAAACCACGGGGTATACAGATCAGTAAACGGCCCGTCGGGAGTATCGCTCACGGCAAGACATGTTAGCAGGCGTCCGCCCACCGGGTCATGACAACTGTAAGTCATGTAGAATTTGCCTTGATAGTATTTCACTTCAGGTGCCCAGAAGCAGTCTTTGCCGAAATGATTGTCTGGACGACGGTACAGAGCGCCGCCGAAAGTCCAGTTCACCAGATCGGGAGAAGTATAATATTCAAAATCGGGGTCATCTGAAGTAGTGCCGGTCATGTAGTAGATGCCATCGTGTTTGTAGACAAACGGGTCGGCTATGCATATGGTATCCCCGTCAACCGTTTTCAGAGGGTTTGTATACGTTCGGTCGTTTTTACTGTCGGCACAACCGAACACGGAACAGGAGACAACCGCGACCAGGAGAGTTAAAATTGATGCCTTCAGGCATTTGATAAAGTCCATATTATACTTGATTAGGTTAGTTATATGACAAAATTCACAATTCCGCTAACAAACAACCCTTTAGAATGCAAAAGTATGAAATTTTTCGAGAACACAACACTATTCATCGGATATTATTGGAAATAGCAGTTGCCAACCACATTCATATCAAAATATTTTCGTAATTTTGTCCATTATGGATAAATTGGCATTTAGCAACATAAAAAGCGTGTCCATCAGAAATTTCAAGTCTGTGGAATCAGTGACACTCTCGGACTGTCAGCGCATAAATGTGTTGATTGGGAGACCTAATGTGGGCAAGAGCAATATACTGGAAGCGCTTTCCCTGTTTGATGTCCCATATATGGTAAATTCATCAAGCAAGTCGCTGAAAAATGTTTTACGCATTGAGAACACAGCCGATTTATTCCATAACGGAGTATCGTCATCTCCGGTGGAAGTGTCAGCCGATGAAAGCACCATCAACGTCAGTCGCGGATCCAATAACGGATTGTCGGTTGACATAAGCATCAAAGGTGAGGTTTCAAAATATTCATTTTCATCTTCGTTGACGCTTTCCACGAAAAAAGATCCCGATATATTCCCGGATATACTTGCATACTTTTTCCCAAAACATTTTACCACAGAATCTTCTAATCTCGGATATTTACTTCCTCCATCCGGTGCAAACCTGATGGAAACAGTGGCGAACATGCCCGAATTGAAATCGAAACTGGCAGAACTGTTCCATGGATATGGTCTGAAAATGATGTTTGATTCCGGCTCTCAGCAAATTAAGGCAATGAGGGAAAACGGTTTGGATATGTTTCTTATCCCGTTCAGTTCACTTGCAGACTCATTGCAGCGGTTGATTTTCTACAAGGCAGCCATCAAAAGCAACCACAATAAGGCAATCTGCTTTGAAGAACCTGAAGCTCATACATTTCCGCCATATATTTCCAATGTGGTGAACGACATCATAGCATCCGACGACAACCAATTTTTCATCACAACGCATAGTCCGTATGTCATGAGTTCGTTGCTTGAAAGCGCTGGCGACGATCTCGCTGTGTTTGTAGTTGATATGGCGGAAAATTCAACTACGGTAAATCGTCTTACCGATGCACAACTTCAAGAGGCTTACGACAATGGCATGGATATGTTCTATAATCTTGAAGCATATCTCGGAAAATGAACCAACGTGCAGATTTCATAATCCCCGAGTGCTATATAGACACAAACCTTGTGGAAACATTGGTATGCGCCGGAGGTTGCAACCATCAGAAAGGCTGCAATCAGGTCGCAAAAGTCATGCGGGAAAAATTTGCCAACAGGTTCGCTGTAGGCATAATTGATGCGGATAAAAGAAAGCCAGGCTATCTTAATGAATTTAGCGAGGTTGCTGCGAACGAACACATCCGGCTTATGCGCCATCGCAAGCTACCACATTTTATCATCCTTGTATATCCGGCCGCCGACGGTTTCATTCTGTCGTGTGCAGATGCCGCCGATGTCAGAATGAGTGATTACGGCCTATCACCCGTTTTGAAAGAATTTACAGCCCAGACAAAAGATGTGACATCAAACAAAGACCTCCGGTTTAAGCGGCTGTTCAAGTCAATGGAGAATATTGGCGAAATAAGATTGATGAAGTCCCTTGTATCCTATCTCGTCAATAATACATACCGAGCATCCGACAATGAAATATCAGCCATTTTCCGGGAAATGCAATGACTCTCCGGAATGTCTTTTCGCTGTTATGGAATTCGTTTAAGAGACTTTCAGGTATCTCAGCGGGGAAAAAGGCGCTTGATGAGGTCGGGACGATGCAGACGATTGAGCGAAGAGATGATGCCTGATCGATATGTGCGGTCATACCAGAAGAAATATTGTCGCTGGGCGAGCTTCTGAGCCGGGGTAACCGCCGTAAATATCTTTTCTCCGGTGTAAGGATGGTACCCGGAGTAATATATTTCAGTAGCTACAGTCATAGGGGTAGGAGTGAAATCCTGCACCTGCTCGAGATGGAAATCCAGCTCACGGGTCTTTATGGCAAGTTCGGCCATGTCCGTCTCATGGCATCCGGGATGGGAGGAGATGAAATAAGGGATCAATTGCTGACGCAACCCGTATCGCTCGTTGACACGGTCGAATATCCTCTTGAAGTCGTGGAAGAGCGCAAAGGACGGTTTGCGCATCACATCCAACACCGCATCCTCCGTATGCTCCGGAGCCACCTTCAAGCGGCCGCTCACATGATCGCGAATCAGCTCCTCATTGTAGCGGCGGTTTGTAGCGTCCACCTCCTTGTCACCGCTACGATGCATCGAAAGGTCGTAACGCACACCGCTTCCGATAAATGATTTCTTCACGCCCGGAAGCGCATCCACTGCATGATACACATCCAGAAGCGCACGGTGGTCATTGTCAAGGTTAGGGCACGGCTTGGGATGGAGGCAACTCGGACGCATACACTTGTCGCATATCGCAGGATTCTTTCCACCCATGCGGTACATATTGGCCGATGGGCCGCCCAAGTCGGAAACATACCCCTTGAAATCGTGCATCCGCGTCACCTCGCGTACCTCACGCAGGATGGAATCCTTGCTACGCGACGCTATGAACTTCCCCTGATGCGCCGAAATGGTGCAGAAGGCGCAACCGCCGAAACAGCCCCGGTGCAGATTGACCGAATGGCGTATCATTTCATAGGCCGGTATGCGTTTCCCCTTATAGCGCGGATGAGGAAGACGGGTATAGCCAAGGTCAAACGACATGTCTATCTGCTCTGGAGTCATAGGAGGGAACATGGGATTTATCTTCACGACACGATGCCCGTGCACCTGCCACAGCGTGGCACCATGCCGGCGGTTCGACTGCTGCTCTATATGCTTGAAATTGGCTGATTGCTTCCGCTTGTCGGCACGGCAATCCCCCCAGGAATGCAGTACGATATTGTTTTCATCCGTAGCGGGAATCGCAGCGACATCCTCCCAGACCACAGTCTGCTTCAGATCCTTTATCTCCCCTATCTTCTCGCCGGCATCAAGACGACGTGCCAACTCAAGCATGGGAAGTTCTCCCATGCCGTAGACGATCATGTCCACCGGAGCATCGGCAAGTATGGATGGACGCAACCGATCCTGCCAATAGTCGTAATGCGAGTTGCGACGCAAGGAAGCCTCTATACCTCCGGCCACTATCGGCACATCCGGGAACAGTGATCGCAGCTTTTCGGCATACACCACAGTGGGATAATCGGGACGCATGCCATGGCGACCGTCAGACGTGTATGCGTCATCGCTGCGACGACGGCGAGCAGCGGTGTAATGATTCACCATCGAGTCCATGGCTCCTGCAGAAATACCGAAGAAAAGGCGCGGACGGCCGAACTTGCGGAAATCGCGCAGATCATCCTGCCAGTTGGGCTGAGGCACGATAGCCACCTTGTAGCCACCCACCTCCATCAGGAGACGACCTATGACAGCCGTCCCGAACGACGGGTGATCCACATAGGCATCTCCGGAAAATAAGACTATATCCACGTTGTCCCACCCGCGTTCCGCCGCCTCCTTGACCGAGGTCGGAAGCCAATCAGTAACAGGGCGGCGTGGCATTGGTATGGACGGTTGTTGTTTCTGAGACTTCATCATTGAACGGTCTTAAGCAATTCCTCCATCTTCAATATCTCATCACGCAGACGCGCGGCCTCCATGAACTCCATGTTCTTGGCAGCCGCCACCATGTCGGAACGCATGCGAGTGATCGAACGCTGCAGTTCCGCAGCGCTCATATATGAGATAACTGGATCGGCGGCAATGTTGACATTCGAGGTGTATTCGTTCTCGTAAGGCACCGGGGAAGCAGTCTGAGAAACCGTCTTGCGTGATCCCCTTTTTGGCATCTGCGACGGATTCACATCCTCCTCGTCAAGCCCTATGATGCGGTTGCGTGCCTTGACTATGGCCTGAGGCGTGATGCCATGCTCCTCGTTATAGGCCAACTGCTTGGCACGCCGACGCTCAGTCTCCTCTATGGTAAGGCGCATTGAGTCGGTGATCTTGTCGGCATACATTATGACAGTGCCGTTGAGATTTCGTGCAGCACGCCCCACGGTTTGTGTAAGCGAACGGTGCGACCGCAGGAATCCCTCCTTGTCGGCATCAAGTATCGCCACCAGCGATACTTCGGGGAGGTCAAGCCCTTCACGCAGCAGGTTCACGCCAATAAGCACGTCATAGACCCCGGCACGCAGGTCGTCAAGTATCTTTATGCGGTCAAGCGTATCCACATCGGAATGTATGTAGGCCGATTTTATGTCGAGCCGCTTCAGATAGTCGTCAAGTTCCTCGGCCATGCGCTTTGTAAGCGTGGTCACCAAAACCCTCTCCCCTCGTTCGCGACGGAGCTGTATCTGCTCGAGCAAGTGGTCTATCTGGTGTTCCGACGGCTGAACAGTGATAAGCGGATCCAGAAGCCCCGTTGGACGTATCACCTGCTCCACGATCACGCCCTCGCTCTTTTCAAGCTCGTAATCAGCAGGAGTGGCACTGACAAACATCGTCTGGTTGGTGAGTCTCTCGAACTCCTCAAAACGGAGCGGGCGATTGTCAAGCGCCGAGTCAAGGCGGAACCCATAGTTTACCAGATTCTGCTTGCGTGACAGGTCGCCACCGTACATGGCTCGTATCTGGGGCACGGTCACATGGCTTTCGTCTATTATGGTCAGATAGTCCTTTGGAAAATAGTCAAGCAGACAGAATGGACGCATACCGGCCTCACGTCCGTCGAAATACCGGCTGTAATTCTCTATGCCGGGGCAATGTCCCACCTCCCGGATCATCTCTATGTCGTAGGTCGTGCGTTCGTATAGGCGACGCGCCTCAAGTTCGCGTGCCTCCTTGCGGAAAAACTCCACCTGTTCCCCAAGGTCAAGCTCCATCTGCGCCAATGCCGAGGCCTGGCGTTCGTGCGACGTTACAAACAGATTGGCCGGATATATTCGGAAACTGTCATGCGAACCGAGGTTCACATTGTCCAGAGGATGCAAAGTGGCGATCTGCTCTATCTCGTCTCCCCAGAACACCACCCTCAGGACTATGTCCTCATAAGCGAGCCGGATGTCAACAGTGTCCCCCTTCACACGGAAATTGCCGCTGTTAAGCTCCACTTCGTTGCGTGAATAAAGCGACTGCGCCAATGAACGCAGGAAGGCATTACGCGCTATCTTCTGCCCCACGCGTATGTCTATCACGTTGGCATTGAAGTCCTCAGGATTTCCCATACCGAACAGGCACGACACCGAGCTTACCACCACCACGTCGCGCCTCCCGGATAGGAGTGCCGATACCGTGGCCAGACGCAAGCGCTCTATCTCGTCGTTGATCATCAAGTCCTTTTCTATGTACTTGTCCACAGACGGGATGTATGCCTCCGGCTGATAATAATCGTAATACGATACGAAATACTGCACCGAATTTTCTGGAAAAAACTGCTTGAACTCGCCGTAAAGCTGCGCTGCGAGCGTCTTGTTATGGCTCAGGATCAGAGTCGGACGCTTTACCCGCTCTATGACATTGGCCATGGTGAACGTCTTGCCTGAGCCGGTAACACCCAGAAGCGTCTGAGCCGGCATACCGTCGTTCACACCCTTGACAAGCTGCTCTATAGCCTGGGGCTGATCGCCTGTCGGCTTATATTGCGAATTAAGTCTGAAATCCATGACAATCCTGATTGAAGCGCCGGCGCGACGATGCGCGGCAACTTGCAAAGTTACGAAATTTCGCTCTCATCCCATTAACAAACACCGGCAACGGCCTGTTAACATCCTGTTAAAAACAGTGCAATTAAAGATTCCGCCGAAAAGTTTTGCAGGTTCAGGGGAAATGAGTACCTTTGCAAGCCATTACTATATGCCGCCCTACCAGCGGTGCTTCTCAAGTAATTATATAACAACAAGATAAAATGAAAAAAGACCTCCATCCTTCCAATTACCGCGAAGTTGTTTTCAAAGATATGTCGAACGAGGAAATCTTTATTACCCGTTCTACGGTAGCTGCCAAGGAAACCATTGAAATCGATGGCGTAACCTATCCCCTCGTAAAACTTGAAATCACAAGCTCCTCACACCCCTTCTTCACCGGCAAGCAGAAGCTCGTGGATACTGCAGGTCGCGTGGACAAATTCCTTTCACGTTACGGCGACCGCAAGAAAAAATAATCCCCTCCCTCATTCTTCACACCACCGTACAAGGCGATATGTCAAAATTGGCATGTCGCCTTTTTGTATCCGGATAGCAAGGTGGTGATCTGCGACAACCAAGCGGCGTCCCACTGAGAAATGACAAAACGTCAACACTTGTTGACATTTTCAGGCAAATTGCTCTCACAAACCACCTTTATGCGCCATTCGATGCAAAATATTGTTAATGCTACGTCTTTTTTACAGAAAAACGCTTGACGGGAATGCAAAAACGCATTACCTTTGCAACGTGTTTTTCATGGTATTAGATTTAAGGTTAACTAAGATTGGTTTGTCGTGAGACAAATCAATTTTTTTGTACATGCATGTCGTAAACTGGATTGGCATTTTGGATATATTTTTGCTAAAAATTGTTAAACCAAGATACTTCATCCCAATTATTTGGAATTTTTACGACATTTGTATTCCATAATATTCATCCAACCGGCACTTCCGGTAAATCCAATCGTTATTTTATGTATAATCCATTTCGCACATCGCTCCTTGCCATTGCATGCATATGCAATCTCCATGCCTGGAGTGCAGAAAGCGTACCTTACACATCGGAACTTGGTACGCCATACGGAATCAGCTCTGACTGGTACAACACCAGAGGAAACGGAGTGAAATCCTGGAGCAACGTTACCGGAGACTTCGGCGGTCAATGGGGAAACACCGGTTGCACAAACGGCATCCAATATGTCTACTCGGAGACGTCCGATGCTGATGCTTGGCTCATCTCCCCTGACATCGCGCTTGAGGCTGCCAAGGACTATTATTTCACCATATGGGTGCGCACTGAATTCTCTCCCGAAAACTTCAGGGTTACGCTCGCTCAGGGAGATACCCCGGAAATCCAGCGAAACGGCACCGTCCTGACCGACATGAACAACGAGACCGTAATGGGACGTTGGAAAAGACTGCGCAAGAGCTTCAGGGTGGCTCAGTCCGGGAACTACAATTTCGGACTGAACTGCTACAGCAAGGCCAACCAGTTCACACTGTACGTCACAGGATTCTCACTCGTGGAGGGTGACGGCACACACGCCGTGGAAGTGATACCGGCAGCCGTACCCGTTACAAAGACCCTTCCCTACAAGGCCGAATTCCCGACAGACTGCATACATTGGTCTGCCATCCGCGGAAGCCATGCATCAGGCCAGGGAGCATGGTATTATGAAGAAGGTGACAACTCCTATGCATTTGTGGATCCCGACGAACAGGAAGACAACTGGCTCGTCTCCCCGGGATTTGAAATACCCGAAGCAGGCGACTACAAAGTATCCATCTCGGCAGAAAGTTTCGGCGTACTTGACTGGTTCCTGGGAACCGATCCCGCAGATCCCGGAACATTCACCTACCCCTTGGGGGGAACCTCATATCCCGGTACTACAGGAGCGACATTGATCACAATAGACAATCCCGGCAAATACCATGTAGGATTCCATGCCCATGCCGAGAACGGCAGCACAATGGGATATGGCGTTTATGGCTTGAGCGTACGCATGGTCAAAGAATGGCCGCAACCCGTCACCGACCTGAAAACCACAGTTGACCCCAACGGTGGAATGAAAGTCACCTTGAACTGGACAAACCCCTCGCTTACACTTAAAGGGAACCCGCTCGACGAACTTACCAAAGTAGAGATATACCGCGACGGCAAACTTGTCGGCCAAGTCTCGGACGCAAACCCTGGCAAACCCGGCAGCTTTGTAGACACCACAGTGGACGTGCCGGGCATACACACCTATAAGATCCTACCCTACAATGGACTTGGAACCTCTCAGGAGGATGTGCGGGAAGTTGAGACAATGTACGTGGGAGGCGGCATAGAACCGTTCCCCTATACCTGGACTACCGGCTCGGAACGCGAACACTATGAGGCACTCACAAAATGGATCGCCCACGATCCCGCAGGGAGTGATCGGGAATGGAACATAGACTTCGGGTGGCGTTATTACTGGACATCAAAAAAATTGACAGACCGGGAAAATGACGATTACCTGGCCACACCGTATATCGCACTTGAGAAAGGGTACTACAAGGTTTCATTCGAAGTAAACGACCGTCATGCCAATTACGATTTCGGTTACATCACCGATCGTGCCGACATCCCGGGTACGTTCACTGCTGTTGAGAGCTTCCGCATGTCCGACATCTGGAACAACCATGAGAATTCCGTCATCGTCAATATCCCTGCCGACGGCAACTATGCCATGGCATGGCACCATGTGGCCGGAACCGAAGACAAGTGCAGGATAGAATTGTATTCGATAAAGATGGAGAAAGTATTCCCCCTTCCCGCAATAGCAGAAAATCTCACCGCCATCCCTGCACAGGACTTTTCGCTCTCTGCTGAAGTTTCATGGGTAAATCCGACGCTTGACAATGCCGGCAACACACTTGAGTCCATAACGCGCGTGATACTCCTGCGCAATGCCGAACGCATTGCCGACTTCAAGGAGAACCTCGCGCCGGGACAGGAGATGAAATTCACCGACACGGAAATTCCTGAAGCTGCCGAATATGAATATTCAGTTGAAGTATTCAATGAAAACGGAAAGGCACAGGCGCTTCCCGCTTCCATAAAAGTCTACATAGGCAAAGGAAATGGCATCCCCTACGAAGCAAAACTGCAAGGATGGACGCGCCACAATCTAGACCGTGACAATTACGAGTGGAAAAACATGGAAGGAGGAGGCATAACCTTCTATTCCCGTTTCGCCACATCTGACGACTGGGCTGTATCACCGCATATCTATCTGGAGCCCGGAAAGGAATATGAAATTGCCGTAGAAACTTCCACCATATCGGAATATCCCGTGAACTGGGACATCTGTACTTCAAGCCATACTGATCCCGCACATATGACACCGATAGCTACAATGACGATACCGGAAACATCTGAACGTCATACCGACAAGATTCGTATAACAACGTCTACGGATCATCCCGCAGACATCGTATCTCTCACAGCCGGAAACCGCATCTTTGCGGCACACGCCACCGGAATGGGCACTATCAACCTCCACAGCTTCAAGATCACTGAAGTAGAAACCGGAGGGATCGCCTCTACGGAAACCGATGCCGATACATCCATCATCGTAACCGGCAGCACCATATACCTTCCCGACGGCACCGAAACAGTCCGCATCTACGACATAACCGGCCGCACCGTACACACCCCTACCGACAGCACCGCCCTCTCCACAGAAACGTTACCTAAAGGGATTTCCATAATCGAAGCCACCGGCAGCTACGGCACATCGCGCCTCAAGATCGCCCGATAACACCCTCGGTCGTCCGTATGTCTTTTGACATTCAAAATGACCTGACCAAACGGCGGTATATCAATTATGATACCCCTCCAGCCTTCTCCGAAGGCGAATGAAGTTGCATCCCCGCATCACACACCTATTGGCGATTGATGCGGGGATTGCATTCATGCTAATTAATACGGGCTTCAAGAAACCTACCAAATATTTTCTATTCCAGGATCTTCTAATACCTGAACTTGGGCGGCATCTCCGAAACCAAAGTTCAATGATAGGCCATCCATACCCCAACACCTCGCCCCTACAGCGCTTGAGATTCGGGGCTAAACTTCATTCTCCTTCTTCGAAGGCTTACTCATGTGCTTTAAATGAGATTTTCGACCTTGGTCATGAGGTGCGTGGTGTAACGGACAAGTGGTGCAGACAAACGATTCCATACAAAGACTCGTGCCTTGTCAGCAATTATGCATACGGCGAACACCAAAAATATTGTCAATCCTATAGCCAAAAGATATACCAATCCATCGAAACTATCGTAGACCCACCTGCACATTCTTGCATAGTACGGAGCGACACATGGATTCATATGAATGAGATATACGGCGAATGCAGACTTTGCAACAGAATTTACAAACGGAGACACACCGATTTTCAATCCCGCAAAACACATCATCAAGGCCACGGAACTGAACACCACAAAAGGCGAACAATATGCCTGCGACATAAACACCGCGCCTAATCCAGGCCAAAGCACATGCACGACAAGAAGTACCGTAGTAGCCAGAGTACCAGCTAAATAACTCAAAATTGGGGGGGGGTAAAATCCAACCAGATTTTCTTATCAACCGTGCCAACATATATAATCCGACAAATGACAAAGTAGAATATCCCAGACTGAAAAAATCGTAATGCCCCACACACCCGAAAATGGTTTGGAACACATAAAACCCCAAGACCGTCATGGCAAGCTGCCGTACCGATACCTTTTCAATATAAGCATTCAAGACCGGAGCCAATATATACAAGCCAAGATAAGCCACTACAAACCAGCCTCCTCCCCTATATACATAGAATGCTTCAAACATCTTTATATGGGAAAACGTATCAAGACGCAACAACAAAAACAGCCCATATATTACGACTGAATAAAATAGGCATTGAAATATATATGATACGCCACCTTTAACAGATCTCCTTATGCCAAACCAACCGGAGATCAACACAAAGACATTAACACATACCAAACATGCAGCCTCCAAGAATACCCGCGTCACAGTAGGAACGACATGTTCACGAAGTTCTCCCAACGAAGGAGTTCCTATGGAAAAATAATTTGCATGGACAGCCAATACTAGCAACATTGACACGATCCGCAATAATTCGAAGTTTGATTGCCGAGGTCCATCCGTAATAGAGGCAATTTTAGCAGATGTCATAAAATCGTGGATTTTACATTTAATGTGTATGGTCGGTTCTGTTGTTATACAAATGAAAAACGGAATCTTACATTGCGGATGATGCGAATGTGTTCAAGCGGAAAGCCAGGATAGAGTAGTCGCGGAGTAGATCAAGGCAATCAAGGCGCGCACGCAGGAAATAATTGGTTTCCTGCAAGTAATCCAACAATGAGAGCTCCCCGCCGTCAAGAGCCTTACGCAAGAGGATCAGGTTGTTCACCCCTTCAACCAAAGGGAAGAAACGATCTATCTGCCGCTTCAGAGCCGATGCCGAGGCATAATCCGCCGCAATGCGGGTCTCCAACTCCACGCGACGTGCCACGAGGTCGAATCTCGCAGCCATACCGAGCTGTGCGGCAGATGCCACGGCATGCTTGCGCGAATAGATCGGGAGGGATACTCCTACCGAAAGACCGTTGAAATGCGTGCCCTCCTCAAAGGCATGCACGTATCCCAGACTGAAACCGGGCAGCCTCTGCATCTTGGCCACAGCCAGATTAGCCTCCTCAGCCTCAACCATGGCCGCATAATAACGCACTTCCGGAGATGTCTCCACAGCTTCGGTATATGCATCCTCCGGTAGCAGTTCCATGTAGGGGAAATCCAAAGTCATGACCTTGTCCATGGCGATCCCATCGGGGCTTGGTGCCATGGCAAGCAGATCAGCCTTAAGGGCATTGACCTCAGCTATTGCTTGCTCAAGCTCCGTAGCCGAACGTATTTCCTCTATTTTCATCTTATTGACATCAAGGATCGTAGTCTCCCCCATCTGCCAGGCACGGTCATACTCCTCGCGCAACCGCTGCATGGATTCGTGCATTTCAGAAAGGATCTTCACCTTGCGGTTTGCAGCAATGATCTGCAGGATGCTTTCAGCTGCCTTTACCTGAAGCTGACGGAAAGTCTGGTCAAGCCCGAACTTTCCCGCAGTGGCAAGAGCCGTTGCGGCACGCCGACGCGAGCCATACGCTCCCGGCCAGTCGAATGATTGGGACAGGGAACCGCTCCATTTGTTGTCGGCCATGCCTGAACTCCATAGCCGCTCGAACTCCACTTCCGGATTTTCAAGCACGTTCTCGCCCTTTATGCTCTCCACCTCGGCTTGCATCCGCGCCCGCTCGGCATTGAAGGAGGGCGCATCAGCCGCTATTCCACGCACTATGTCGGCGAATTGCTCCTGAGCCATCAACGATTGCATCCCGCAAACGACCGACCCTGCAACAAAAATATATCTAAGAAAACTGACATTCAATTTCATATCTGTACTTTACTTATCGCCCGCAGGCAGTTGATGGGGATACTTCACTGAAATATGGCGGTAGAGGATCGGCACAACGAACACGTTCAGTATCGTTGACGAGAAGAGACCACCAAGGATCACAACAGCCAAAGGACTTTGGATTTCATTGCCCGGCACCGTGCTCCGCAACGCAAGCGGCAGCAATGCAAGCGCCGATGTGAGCGCCGTCATTATGATCGGTGTCAAACGGTCAGCCGACCCCTTCGAAATCCTCTCGGCAAGAGGCATACCCTCGGCTTGCAACTGATTGTAGTGCGACAGAAGCAACATGCCGTTGCGCGTGGCGATGCCAAGCAGCGAGATGAATCCTATTATGGCAGGTATATTCAGTTCACCGCCGGTAAGCACCAGAATGAGTACTCCACCAATCATTGCAAGAGGCATGTTTATGAGTATGACAAGCGACTGCGGCACGCTCCTGAATTCAGCATATACCAACATGAAGATAATGAACAGTGCAAGCAGCGAGGTCAGGCCAAGAGTGCGCGATGCCTCCGCCTCGCTCTCGAACTGGCCGCCATATGTGACATAATACCCTTCCGGAAGCGTGATCTCCTCGGCCACCTTCTTTTGGATGTCGTTCACAGCACCACGCAGATCGCGTCCGTCCACATTGGCCGAAATCACCAACCGGCGGTTCACGTTCTCACGATTGATAGTATTTGGGCCTGAGGAGGACACCACGTCGGCCACATACGACAGAGGTATCTTTCCCGAATTGGAATCTATCATCAGTTCCGAGATCGTCTTTATGGAATTGCGCGCGTTGCTATCAAACTTGACGGTTATGTCATAGGGAAGGCCGCTGTCATACACCTGCGATACGGCCTTGCCGGCAAGAGCCACATCTATGAACTCCGTAAAGTCCCGCAAGGTTATGCCGTATCGGGCAAGCATGTCGCGGCGCGGCTTTATATGAAGCTGTGGACGCTCCATCTGCTGTTCTATGTTGGCATCCGTTATTCCGGGCACTTCCGCCACTATCTGCTTTATTTTCTGACCCGTGGCAAAAAGAGTGTTCAGGTCGCCGCCGAACAGTTTTATGGCGATCTGAGCCTCGGTTCCGGAAAGCATGGCATCCATGCGGTGGGAGATCGGCTGACCTATTTCGAGGCTTATGCCGGGGATCTCTGACAGGCGGCTTCTGAGATCGCGCACCATTTCGTTGCGCGAACGGTCTTTCAGACGATACGGTGCCTCTATTTCCGATGAGTTCACCCCCTGCGAATGCTCGTCAAGCTCGGCACGTCCTGTCTTGCGTGCCACAGTGATCACTTCCGGTGTCTCCAGTATGATCTCCTCGGCCATGCGCCCTATGCGGTCGCTTTCCTCAAGCGAGATGCCCGGAAGCGTGGCCATGTTTATGGTCATGGATCCCTCGTTGAAGGGGGGAAGGAAACTGCGTCCCAAGGTGAAGAACAGCGCCACGGCTGCCACGAACATAACTGCTACAGCTATAAGCACCGCCTTTGACCGGCGCATACACCACGCAAGGGCACGTGCATATGCCGCCTTGAGCTTGCGCGTAGCCCACGGCTCACGGTCAAGTTTTCCGGTAGCACGACGCGAACCGAGCATGAACGAACAGAGAACCGGCGTAAGGGTCAGCGCCACGATAGTTGAAGCGGCGAGAGCGACAATGAAAGCCACGCCAAGCGGGATCAGCATGCGCCCCTCCATCCCGTGAAGGAAGAAAAGCGGGAGGAAACTTGCCACAATTATCAGCGATGAGTTGAAAATGGGCATACGCACCTCACGCGATGCGCTGTAGACCACTTCTACCACCGACATGCGGCTCTCCCGAGGCAGTTTGCTGTTGTCACGCAAACGACGGTACACGTTCTCCACATCAACTATTGCGTCATCCACGAGCGAACCGATGGCAATTGCGATGCCTCCGAGCGTCATTGTGTTGATGCTCACATCCATAAGCCGCAGGATAAGCACAGTTATGAGTATTGACATTGGCAACGCCACGAGCGACACTACCGTGGTTCTCAGGTTCATCAGGAAGAAGAAAAGCACTATTATGACCATGAGCGCACCCTCTATCAACGACTCCTGCAGGTTGCTAACCGAATTGGCGATGAACTCACTCTGGCGGAATATATCAGATGAGATGCGCACGTCCGGCGGCAAGGTCTTGCCGAGGGTGGCAAGTTCCTCGTCTATTCGCTCCGTAAGTCCTATGGTGCCTACCGCCGGCTGTTTGGTGACAGTAAGCAAAACTGCCGGCTCGGTGCGTACCGATGCCAGTCCCAGACGAGGCTCCTTCGCACCTTGTACCGTGCGCGAGATGTCGGCCAGTGTCACCGGAGGCATCCCTGCCTCGGCACGCACTACAGTGCGTGACAGGTCTGCCGTGTCGGCTGTGTTGACGCTCCCCTTTATGATATACTCGTTGCCGTACTCATAGAGCGTGCCCCCTGCCGCGTTCTCGTTTATGGACTCGGTGGCATCAAGCACCTCCTTAAGTGTCACATTGTGGAAACGCATCTTGCCCTGATCAAGCAATATCTGGTATTCGGCCACGTCTCCACCCAGAACGGATACCTGGGATACGCCGCCGATCGAAAGCAAGCGCGGACGCACCTCCCTGTCTGCAATCGAGCGCAGACGGCTCATGGATGTGGGTGCCTCTTCCCGCCGGGAAATGGAGTCGGCTTTATCCCGATCTACGGTAAGACCTATTATCATTATCTCACCGAGAATGGAGGATTGGGGCCCGAGCACGGGAGCATTCACACCTGGAGGAAGCGCCTCGGCTACAGAGGCTATTTTCTCGTTCACGATCTGACGCGCCACATACACGTCCGTATCCCAGTCGAATTCAACCCAGACAACGGAGAATCCCGTTGCCGACGATGATCGCACACGCCTAACACCGGTAGCACCATTAACCGCAGTCTCCACCGGGAAACTCACCAGCTTCTCCACCTCCTCGGGTGCGAGGCCGGGAGCCTCGGTCATTATCACCACTGTCGGTGCGTTGAGGTCAGGAAAAATATCTATCTCAGACCGCATGAGTGCAACCACTCCTCCCAGCAGTATCAACCCGCTCAGGATGAGCACCACAATGCGGTTATAAAGCGAAAAATGGATAATCTTGTTAAGCACCCCTCTATTCAATTTTAAAATTATCAATTAGTAATTAGCAATTGAATGCCGACAACACAGATGCTCAAAAAAAATCAAAAGCAAAATCTCTGTCCATCAAAACATTCACAAGCCACCAATTACTAATTATTAATTACTCATTACTAATTGCTTAATGGTTGTGGCTGTGCCCTTCCGGAATGGCTCCCGAAGTCTCGGCCAGACGAACGAACGTTGTACCGGAAGTGACAACCTTCTCTCCCGGAGCCAGTCCGGAAAGGATCTCCACGCGGTCGCCGGCATCGGCTCCCAGTTTTACGGGGCGTTTGTCATATGCATCGTCGTGCACCTGCACATAGACGAAATATTCCCCCTGCTGCTCGCTAAGGGCGCTGACCGGCACTGAGATCACCTCCCCGCGTTCAGCCCCCGTGAGGTAAACCTCGCAGAATGAACCGGCCGAAAGCGTACCGTCATTAGACAAAGTGAAATATATGGGGAAATACCCCTGCTGTGCCACGGCATTTCCACCGTCGGCACTGCGGTGCCCCTTGAAATCTGATATGTCGTGGACTTCATCGGAATATGCAGTACGGAACCTCGCCCCGCTTACCTTCGGGAGGAAGGCGAGCATGCGTTCCGGCAGGTTTGCCCTGAGTGTAAGCGAGGAGGATGCGGCAATCTGCGCGATCGGCGCACCGGCATCAACGTATTGCCCCTGGTTCACAAGGAGCGACGTAACAGTGCCCGATATGGGAGCCGTGGCGGTGCTTCCTGCAGAAGTGGCGTTCCCTGCGGCTGCCTTTGCCGTCTCATAGGCCATGAGGGCAGCGTTGTAGTCACGGGTAGACACTATCCCGTCCTTGTGAAGCGGAGTAAGGCGGTCAAGCTCACGCTTGGCTGCGGCAAGGGCCACACGGGCGCTCTCATTGGCATCTCCACCTGCCATCCCTTGTCCTGAAACCGTGGCTATGGTCTGGCCGCGCGTCACAGCCGATCCGGGATAGGCCGATGAAGCCAGATTGACGATACCGGCTGAACGAGCCGTGACCGTGGATTGAGCAGATGGTGATGCCGTAAGTTCACCGCTCACCGTCACCACCTCCGAGAACTGCGCGGGAGCGACTTCCGTTACAACGACTCCCAGTTTTGCCGCCTTATCAGGGGAAAGGAGGATTTCGTCGGCATGCCCCTCCCCTTCCGGCTCGGCACTTTCTTCACCCTCATGGTCATGATCGTGGGCGCCATGTTCCGAGGCTTCCTCAGCCTCGCTATGGTGATGGTGCCCCAGTTCGTTCTTTTCATGGCGGCATGAGCCGAAGCCAATGAGGGCAAAAGCAGCCACAAATGGCAATATACACTTCAATCTATTGGTATTCATCGGTTTGTTTGATTTAATCTATGCAACATGGAGAGACAGAGGCCGACTGATGCTATTTCAGAGCAAAATTACTGATAATTTCCGAATTATCATTACCTTTGCAAAGGTAGCATTTACCATCCGAGTCCGATTTGCATCTCCAAGGGCATTTTTTGCATAATTACAACATGTTCGTTTTTTACATCATTTCAGGGGCAACGATTCTCCTGGCACTCATTGCGATATTTTACCTCCTGTCGCGCCTCAGCAACTCAAATTCACGCTGTACGCAACTCCAGATAGAGAACGTATCCCTGCGCGAGCGGCTGTCGGCTGCCACCCGCAGCCACGAAACGGAACGGCGTGCCGACGAAGAACGCTTCCGCAACCTCGCATCCGAGATTTTCCGGACACACACCGATCGTTTCAAACAAAGCTCGGAACAGCGCCTTGACGAGATACTCGCACCACTCAAAGCCGACATAGAGAATTTCCGCACGGCGGTGAACCGCGCCTACGACACCGAAGCCAAGGAGCGCTTTTCGTTGAGAGCCGAACTCAGACGACTGACCGAACTGAACAACACCCTCGGCCAGGAAGCACAGGAACTGACACGCGCACTCAAAGGGGACTCCAAGGTGCAGGGTGACTGGGGCGAGATGATCCTCGAGCGGCTCCTTGAGATGTCGGGACTGAGGAAGGGGATCCATTTCGCCACACAGGCCACCGTCAATACCGACGGTTCACGCCTCACTGCCGACAACGGCCGCATGCTGCGGCCTGACGTAGTGGTCTTCTACCCCGACGAACGGTGCGTGGTGGTGGACTCCAAGGTCTCCCTCAGCGCCTATGCAGACTATGTGGCCTGTGCCGCCGACTCGCCCGAGGGTGAGGATGCCGCACGCCGCCACATACTGTCCGTGCGCCGGCATGTAGCCGAACTTGCCGACAAGCGCTATCAGGATCTCGTCGGGGAGAAACGCCTTGATTTCGTAATAATGTTCATACCCAACGAGGGGGCTTACTTCGCCATGATGCGCCTCGAGCCGGGCATATGGGAGGAGGCATACCGCAAACGCGTGCTCATCTCCTCCCCCACCCACCTCATCGCCATACTGCGCATGCTCGAACAGCTCTGGAAACAGGATGCCATAAACCGCAACGTGCAGGAGATAGCACGCCTCAGCGGCACGATGCTTGACAAATTCGCAAACTTCACATCCGACCTCGATAACATCGACCGCCACCTCAACGCAGCCGGCGCGGCCTACACCCAGGCGCGTCGCCGCCTTGCCGAAGGCCCCGGCAACCTCTGCACCACCGCCCGCAAGATCATGAACCTCGGTGCCCGCACCTCCCGTGCCGCCGACATCCGTCGCCTCTCCTCCGACCAAGATCCCCTCCCCGAGGAATAAAGGCGCTTACCACCCGCGCGACAACTATACTGCATGTATACTGCATGCCGTTGATATGTACCACCCTCCCGACCTAACTTATTGATAATACCGATTGCGTTTGTAAGCTCTACCCAACGGCTTGGACTCATCGTAAAGGAATTGGAACCTGCCTCTTTCAAAATGGGGTCGAATTCGACCCCATTAAAATCGGGATTGTTTAAGCTTTCCCATAGTCCGAGGTATTCAAGTGTGTTCTTCACCCTCATCCAATTCTTTACCACATCTTTCGGCTCAACCGGGTTTTTCTGTCTTGCTATGTCGGTGATGCAGATATAGTCAATGCCGTTTTTTGACATTGTCCTTATGGTGGTGTCCTTGGCTATAATCTTGGTCATTGGATTTATTTATTGGATTTGTTTTTCAGCGCAAAATAATAAATCCTATTGGATTAACCAAATACGATAGGAAAGGGATGAGGGGAAAAGGGGTAGTCCACCCCATGTCAAACCACTAAAATCCACAATAAATTTTCTGAACCATCACCTGATCGCAATGGATTGTGCGTCGGTTTGGAGCATAGAAGAATTGCATATTATGTATAAAATTCGCTGCATAAAGATGCGATTGAAAAATAATTGTCGTTTTTTTAATTTTAGCTATTGAAATATTTGTATTTTACAAATTTATGTTGTACCTTGCAAACGAAATCTAATATCGGAAATTAATCAGCATACAAGCAACCTCAATATTAACCTTAAAATACCGCGATCATGAAAAGAGCCCTGCTAATCCATCTGATTCTCACAGTCGCCCAAAGGCAGCCTACTGCCATCTCCCTCATCACCGGAAAGGAGATGCCATAATCCTACATATCAACACGTGGCAATTCGACGTTTTTCAACACCAATCAAAATATATTACAACCTAAAACATTATACATATGAAGCTACGGAAATACATATTGACAGTGCTGTGCATGATCATAGGAACTGTCACCGCCATGGCCGACTTCGCTTTCAGCAAGGACGGATACGACTTTAGGGCATATGCACATGCCGGAGCATACAAAAACTCTGCGGGAATCTACGGCATAAGTGAGGAAGCGCTTGAAAAAGTTCAAAATTCGGACGGTGTACTTACCTTCCCAAATACAGTTGAATATGAAGGAACCACATATACCGCATGGAAAATTGGAGGACAAGAGTTCTGGTGTAACCATCGCTATAACGAAGGATTCCAGAAAGCCGGGATAAAAGAGATAATAATCCCGGATTCAATTTGCGGCATAGATGGTAATATATTTCTTGACCTGCCGGACTTGAAAAAACTCACCATTGGTAAGTCCTTGCAAACCATAGGCTATGGCAATTTTTACGACATCCAATCCCTCAGAACAATCCGATTTATTGAACGAGACGAAAATGTGGGTTTAACTCTTCTTTTAGATGCGTTCAAAACACACCTATGCTGGAGGACGTGTATGTAGAATCTCTTGTGCCGTTTGAACTCAACTACACCTCAGACAACTTCAAGCCCAAGAGACTGGTGCTGCATGTGCCACCAGGCACCAAAGAATTATATGAGGAGGCCAAAGGTTGGAAAGAATTCGGGGAAATAATAGAGGATGAAGCCGCCCTCGGGCAATTCTACAAGAATGGCTACAAGTTCCAGAGAACCATATATGGCACTGATGTGAATCTGGCATTCATATCTGACGAGAAACTTACGGAAGCATCCGGTTCCAAGATTTTGGAAATCCCGGAAACAATCGAATACAAAGGCGATGAATATACCGTTCGCGGCCTCTCGGATCAGCTATTGAAAGGACGCGATGTCAATGGCATAGAGAGGATAACGATACCACCTTCAATCATATATACCGGCAATCACAATTTCACAAACATGCCGGATCTCAAAGAGATAAAGCTGAGCAGCCCACTTTTACAAGTCGGGAAAGGCAGCTTTGTAAATCTACCCTCATTGAAAGAAATAGATCTTTATGAACTGGATAGGATCAACTTCGAGAGCAATTCGTTTATAAATGTCGGTCTTGAGAGCCTCGTTTTTCCAATAGTCACTTTGGCGAGCTTTGACTTTGGAGACATCACGCATTTTGGCGTACTAAGCGACATGCCGAACCTCAAGAAACTTGATTTAGGAATAATTGAACGTACAAGCCGAAAACAATTCAATAATCTGCCGAAACTTGAAGAACTTAAAATCAATGCCTCATTGGTACGGATCTGGGAAAACTGCTTCCAGAACTTAGAGACGCTGAACAAGATCATATTCAAGCAACGCGGCGACACGAAGTTGGAAATCAAGGCAGGTGTCTTTGAGAACACACCAATGCTCAAGGACATATATGTGGAAGACGAAGCGCCTTTCAGCATCTCCTTTGAGATCAAAGAAAACGCCATATATCCTGCAAAACTCACTCTGCATGTGCCTCAGGGAGCCAAGGAACTTTATGCGGCGGCTCCGGGATGGAAGGAGTTCGGAAAGATCGTGGAGGATGGCGGTGTCGGCGCGGGCATAGAGACGGCAGCAGCCGACCGCGAGGAGTGGAAATGCTCGGCTGTTCCCGGCGGACTGGCGATCAACGGCGAGGCGGGGATTGCAGTCACGATCGTGACACCCGACGGACGCATCGCCCAACAGACCGTGACCTCAGGCGAATGCACCACAATCCAGCTCCCGGCAGGGTTGTATCTCGTGACGGCCAGAGGAACAACCGTAAAAATCTACGTGAAATAGAAAAATTTACGTGAAATAAAGAGAGGGGGCGATGTGTCAAGAAATTTGGCACATCGCCTTTTTTGCACCCGGATGCCGTGATAAATTTCTCTTGGTTGCAAGGGTTATCTTGGGGGCAAATGAGGGTGGGTACAGAATTGGATCAGGCGAGGGTGACGACGGTGATGCCGGCACCGCCGAACTGCACATGCTCGTCGCGGTAGGAAGACACACCCGGCACTGAGTCAAGGTATTGACGCAAAGCCTGACGCAATGCGCCGGTACCGGTGCCGTGGAGGATGCGCACCTCACCCTGATTGAACTGGATGGCATCGTCTATGAAGTATGTCACGGCCTGTATGGCCTCGTCGACACGCATGCCGCGCACGTCTATCTCGCGCTTGAACTGTAATTGGCGTTCACGCAACCGGTCGGTGGTGGATGAGCTGACAAACGACGCGGTCGCCGCACCCGACGAAGGTTGGCTAAGCGTGCGCTTGAGACGCGAAAGCTTCACCTTGGTCTTGATCATGCCGAAAGCCACCATGGCCTCCTTCCCCTGGATTTCAAGTATCTTGCCCGGAGTGCCACTGCCGTCAAGCTTCACATTGTCCCCCACGGCGAGCGGGGATTCGGAGGAGGCGCGAACCGGGGCTTTCTTCTCAGTATCGGGATTTCTTTTCTGCTTGGGAGCCTTGCGCAGAAGACGATTGTCGGACTCGCGGTGAGCCATAAGCTCCTCCCTCTCCTGAGCCATGCGCTGACGCGCCTCGCGGGTACGCTCCTTGTCGGCCTGGGCTTCGCGGATCTCGCGGATAGTGCGCTCTATGGCGGCGTTGCTCCCCTCGAGTATCCTGCGCGCCTCGTCCTTGGCCTCCGCCAGGATCTCGCGACGTTTGCTGCGCAGCGTCTCGGCATCCTCCTCGTATCGCTCCAGCACCTGGTCGATCTTCTTCTCCTTAAGGCGGATGCTCTGCCGCTTGTTCTCCCAATACCGGCGGTCACGCGCTATGTCAAGGAGATACTTGTCCATGTTTATGTAATCTGAACCTACGATCGCCGCCGCCTCGTCAATGATGGAGAGGGGCAGACCGGTCTTCCGGGCGATCTCTATGGCGAACGAGCTGCCCGCATTGCCTATGGAAAGGCGGAAAAGGGGCTTCATCTGTTGGCGATCATAAAGCATGGATCCGTTTACCAACCCGTCGGTTTCCTCTGCGAAATGCTTGAGGTTCTGGTAATGGGTGGTCACCACTCCCCACATCCCTTTCCGGTTGAATTCCTTGAGGATGGCCTGTGCGATGGCACCACCTATCTGCGGCTCGGTGCCGCCGCCGAACTCGTCAATGAGCATCAACGAGGATGCTCGTCCCGCCGAAAGGAACTGCTTCATGTTGCGCAGGTGGGAGGAATATGTGGAAAGGTCATCCTCTATGGACTGGTCGTCGCCTATGTCAATGAATATATCGGAGAACATCCCCATATGGGAATTTTCGTAGACCGTCGGGAGCATGCCGCACTGGAGCATATACTGCACTACCCCCACAGTCTTGAGGCACACCGACTTGCCACCTGCATTCGGGCCTGAAATGACAAGTATGCGCCTCTCGGGCGAAAGCATTATGTCAAGAGGCACGATCTCCTTCCCCTGCTTCCTGAGCGATGCCAGCAGCACGGGATGGGTGGCATGATACCACTCCAGTTCCTGCACGTCGCCGAAATGCGGCATGGTGGCATCAGTCTCACGCGCATACTCCCCCTTGGCCATTATGAAGTCAAGCTCCCCCATCACATCGTAGCTCTCCAGCATCAGCGGTATGTGCGGACGCATGGACGCGGTAAGATCGGCAAAGATGCGCATTATCTCGCGGCGCTCCTCAAGCTCCAACTCACGGGCACGGTTGTTGATCTCAACAATTTCTGCCGGCTCTATGAAGAAGGTCTTTCCGGTAGCCGACTCGTCGTGCACGATACCGTTGATCTTGCGCTTGTGCATAGGCGCTACGGGAAGCACCAGACGACCGTCGCGCACCGTGGGCGTGACATCCTTCTCAAGATACCCACCCTCGACGGCACGGGAAATGACACGGCGCATCACCGAATTCACCGTAGCCGACACCCGCGACAGCTCGCCACGCACCTGCGCGAGGTAAGGGGACGCGTTGTCAAGCACATTTCCGTACCGGTCAAGCACCCGGTCTATGGCACGTATGACCTCCGGGAAAGGTGAAATCCCCCCTGCAAGGTCAGACAAGAGAGGATAAGGGGTGGCAATAGGGGCGCCATCCTCGTCCAATCCCCCGGCAGCCGCCGTAAAAAAACGGCACACCTCATCCATGGCACCGAGGGTGCGACGTATGTCAAGCAGCTCCTCGCCGTTAAGGCTCGCGCCCTCTATGCGGCAACGCTTCAATGCCGGAGTGGCATCATGAAGCCCCCTCAGCGGAAACGGCTCCGCACCGGCAAGTATCGCGGCCATCTCAGCCGTGCGTCCAAGTTCAAGCTCTACGACAGAAAAATCATCGGAAAAGGACATGTCGTCCACACGGGTCTTGCCCAAGGTGGACGCACACAACTCACGGAGACGCGTCCTCACGGCATCAAACCCTATCTTCCTCTCAAAAGTATCGGGATATATCAAAGCCTCGTATTAATTTGGTTGGTTGGAAACTTCATGCAAAGTTACTGATTTTTCGATTATCACCAACTATTTACCTGAGCGGGATGTTATATTACCAAAGCGGGGGATAATCCGATTCCCCATGCATTTCCGCAAAACAATGTTTCACAAATTTATTATATTATGAAGACCTTATCAATGAATTTTTGGGGACAGACCAAATATTGGTGGCTCGTCCTCGTCGTAGGGATTTTGTTAGTGCTCGGTGGCTTCGCATACTGGTTCTGGCCGGCAGCCGGATTCGCGGTTGCGTCGCAGATATTCGGATGGCTGCTGATCCTCACCGGCATCGTACAGCTCTGCGTATCAGCCGGTGTAAACAGGCCGAGAGGATGGGGATGGTGGCTCGCCGGAGGTGTCATCGACATGTTCGTAGGCTTCATGCTGGTTCGCAGCATCATTCTTTCCGAACTCGTATTCCCCTATTTCCTCGCTGTGGTATTCATTTTCTGGGGCATAGCATGGATCATCGCATCGGTGACCTCCAGGGCCAAACGCTACTGGTGGATGTACCTGATCAACGGCATCCTGCTCCTCATCCTCGGATTCTTCTTCATGGAAGCGGGTTACACCCAGAACATGATGATGGTCAGCTTCCTCTCCGCGCTTGCATTCATCTACTGGGGCTTCACCCTCGCCATGGCTTCCTACGACATGAAGCCATACCGTCAGGAATAACCCTTGCCAGGGCACTGTTCGCCCATACAGCTTTCACCGACAACGACTGAAAACTGACAGCTAACCAACAAACCGGCTCCACGGAGTATCACAGAACCATCAAGTGACGCGCCAGAGCCGGTTTTTCAGTTTTTTAGTATTTGGGAAGAGTGGAAATTGCCCGGAGTTTGTTATTTTTGTAAAAATAATCTGTTGCAGATTAAACCCGTGTGTCACAGCACGTGTCTAACAGTCAAAAAGACAAACATAGGAGAACACCAATATGAAAACTCGAGCTATCATAGGCCGCTGGCAGGCACTCGCACTCGCTTCATTGCTGGGAGCATCGGGCGTCATGGCACAAAGCTATTATGACGACGACATCTACTACGACGCCTCCAAGGCCAAGAAAGAGACAAAAAAGGTCGTCAAGCAAGCCTTGGATAACCGGGAGAACTATCAGCAAGCCCGGGAGCAGCAGTATTACTACGACGGTGCGGCATACGTGCCCTGGAACAACGTGGGCGAATACCAGAGCGCCGACAAGTATGTCCCCGCAGGAACATCCACACGCGACGTAGACGAATACAACCGCCGCATCCCCGCTGCCGACAATGGCACCCAGATGCCGGATTCCATCTCCCTGCAGCAATTCGAGGAGATGTCCAACACCCGCAACCTCGCACGCTTCCACAACTCCGAGGTGGCTCAGGAGGCATATGCTGAAAACGTTGCCGAGAATCCGGAATATGCCGATGCCATGAACTATTCGGCCATACAGCCCCAAAGCACCGTCAACATCAACCTGTACGGCGGCTACGGCTATCCATATTACGGCACCTACTATTCCAATCCCTGGGCATGGAACAACTGGGGATACTATGATCCATGGTGGGGCTTCGGCTACGGCCCGGCATTCAATTACTGGGGACCCTCCTGGTCATGGAGCTGGGGATGGGGGCCTTCATGGTCTTGGGGTGGCCCCGGTTGGGGATACCCCGGATGGGGAGGCGGATGGTATCCCGGTTGGGGAGGCCCCGTCTGGAGCGGCCCTGTATGGGGTGGCGGCCATCACCACCACACATACACATCTTCCGGCGCATACCGTCCCAACCGTCCCGCTTCCGGTAGCAACGGCAGCAATGGCACCTATCGCCCGGGGACTTCAAGCGGCCGGTACACTTCCAACGGCACCCGTGGCTCGATCAACAACAGCAACGGGCTTCGTCCATCCACATCCGGCAACCGTGGCACCGGCGTGACCAACGGTACCGCACGTCCCGGATACCGCCAGCCTACACCCCGTCCGTCGGGAACGGTCAACAGCAACGCCACAACAGCCCCGACACGCGGTCGCGGAGGTTACTACCAGAACCAGAACACAAATACGAACACCAACCGCAGCAACAGCTATAACAACTCCAACTCCAACCGAAACAACTCTAACAACTACACCCCGAGCTACAATTCCGGCTCTCGCGGACGCAACTCATCTTCCGGTAGCTTCGGTTCGGGTCGCAGCAGTGGCGGAGGCGGCTTCTCAGGTGGAGGCGCAACCCGCAGCAGCGGCGGTGGCGGTGGTCACAGGGGACGGTAAAAGTTTTGAGAAATATAGAAATGAAGAAATTGAGAAGTTAAGAAATTTAGAAACTTGATATTACAATTATTAGAGAATAACTTATCAAAAAAAGGACAAACTGTTGATCGCGGGGATGCCCTTCTAAATTTCTTAACTTCTTAATTTCTCCACTTCCCCCTATTCAACTTGAAAAATTTATGGGATCATGAAAAAGATATTACGTACAGCTCAATTACTGCTACTGACTGCCATTCCGGCGACCACAATGGCGCAAAGCGCCATTGACGCATACAATCTTTCACCCACCGAACTTCGAGGGACAGCTCGCTTCATGGCGATGGGTGGAGCCTTCACAGCGCTTGGAGGAGATCTTTCAACCCTCGGACAGAACCCTGCCGGCATCGGCGTATATCGTGGGAGCGACATAGGCCTGACACTTGACCTGAGTTTCCTGACAAACAAGACCTCGGGCATTCCCGGAACTGCTTCCGTAAGCAACACACACTTCGATGTGAACAATTTCGGATATGTGGGCACCATGAACTTCTCAAATCCCGTGATGCAGACCTTCTCCTGGGGCGTGAGCTACAACCGCCTGAAATCCTTCACCCGGGAGTACCGTGGGGGAGGCATACCGGTGGAGACTTCAATGTCAAATTACATCGCTCTCATGACCGATGGAGTCAACCCTGACAAGATGCTATTCTATGACGACTACGACCCTTATCAGGACTCGGATATCAATTGGTTGAGCATTCTCGGTTTCGGTGCCGGAATCATAAATCCCGTAACCGTCACGGATCCTTCGTCCAACACCCAGAACATAGTCTACAACGGCCTGTTCCAATATGCAGTACCGGGTAGCGGCGGCAATCCCGGCATTCCCGCCACAACGGGCACAGCCGACTTCAGCGTGCGTGAACGTGGATACACCGACGAGTACAACATCGACTTCGGCGGCAATCTGGCCAACGTGGTATACTGGGGTCTCGGCATAGGCATCACAGACCTGACCCAGGAGCGCTGGAGCAGCTACACCGAAACCCTCCGAGGCGCAAACGTGCCTGTACCAGACAGCGAAAACTACGAAATAGAGGAGGGCAACGGCGACTGGCAGATAGATAACTGGAAAAAAGTATCCGGAACGGGTGTCAACATCAAATTCGGCCTGATCCTCAAACCGATCAATGAATTCCGCATCGGTTTTGCCATACACTCCCCCACATGGTACTCCATGACCACCTCCTATCAGGGAGAATGCAGTTTCGGTGCCAACAACGGTTTCAAGGGGCACGACCAGACGAACTATGCCACATACGACTGGAACATGAAATCGCCATGGCGCATGATGTTCGGCCTGGCAGGAGTTATCGGCGGCAGAGGCATCCTCAGCGTGGACTACGAATACACCGCTACGAACAAGATGACCACCTCTGACAGCTACGGCGACTTCGACCTCTACAACGACGACATAAGCACCTACTTCCGCAGCTCCAACACCCTGCGCGTCGGTGGCGAGTTCCGTGTCACACCGCAGTTCAGTATCCGTGCCGGATACGCCTACACCTCGTCAAGCGTAAAGGACGACGCAATGGACGACAAGCTGGAAATATACACGACCAATACCGACCTCGGATATACTTTCAACAAGTCCACCAACATGGTAACAGCTGGTCTGGGCTATCGCATGGGAGGATTCTACATAGACCTTGCATATGTATACAGCCATCGCACCAGCACATACAACTGTTTCACCCCATTCACCGACTACGACGGGTACTGGACACTGGCACCAAAGGCATCCATATCGGAAAATGCCAGTCAACTGGCGCTCACGCTTGGATATAAATTCTGAAAAAGCGAACTTTGCCGCCGCAATACAGACGGTCGGCACTAAAAACATTAAAATCAACGCCCGGAGCGAACCCCAGCAGTGCTCCGGGCGTTTTCTGTATGAAGAGCAGCAAACGCCCTTTACCTACAATTAATAGATTTTATAAATACAAATAAAACCATAAACGATGAAATACGACCAGCCAGACCTTCCGTATGCAAACGATGCCCTTGAACCGGCCATATCGAAACGCACGATCGAATTCCACTACGGAAAGCATGAGAAGACCTATATAGACAACCTGAATGCCCTGATAGAAGGCACGGAGTTTGAAGACCTGCCTCTTGAGGAGGTCATCAGGGATGCCAAAGGCGCTCTTTTCAACAATGCCTCCCAGGCTTGGAACCACATATTCTATTTCTTCTCCTTCTCGCCCGACGGTGGAGGAGAGCCTGACGGCGAACTTCGCGCCGCCATAGACAGGGACTTCGGCTCATTCGAGCAGTTCAAGAAGGAATTCGTTGACGCGGGTGTCAAACTGTTCGGCTCAGGATGGGTATGGCTTTCACGCGACCGCGACGGAAAGCTTTTCATCACCCAGGAGTCCAATGCGGGATCCCCCCTTACCAAGGGGCTTACACCGATCCTCACGTTCGACGTGTGGGAGCATGCATATTACCTCGACTACCAGAACCGCCGCAAGGATGCCCTGGAAGCCCTGTGGAACATCGTGGACTGGCCTATCGTACAAGGCCGCTACTGACAATACATAAACGCAACCAAAGACTTACGTTAAAGAGCTACTTACCAACATACAAGAGCACTTAATTGTAAGCATAATGTGATGAATGGGGAATCAGGTGCCTGTGAAGGTACCTGGTTTTCTTTTTATTTCTTCATGCCGAGTTCCTCGCGCAGCTCGGTGGGCGTTTTCCCAAAGGCATCGCGGAAACATTTCGTGAAATAAGCCGGGGTGGAAAATCCCGTCTCGTATGCTATCTCGCTGATGTTCTTTTCAGTGGTGGTAAGCAATGATCGTGCATGCTTAAGGCGCATCTGGCGAAGAAGCTCTACCGGAGAGAAGTTGGTCAGCGCCTTGATCTTGCGGTAGAACTGCGAACGTCCAAGCCCCATCATGGAGGCGATCTCGTCTACCCCGACTTCCGGATTTCCGATCTCCTTCTCTGCTATGGTAAGGAAACGGGTATAGAATTCGCTGTCTATGTCGGAAATCACGACTTTCCGATTCGTGGCAGAAACGCTTTCCTCCTTCCGCGAAGCCAATGGCACACCCGCTTCGGATCGGTACAGATTCCTGATACGGCTGCGATTGGCGAGTAGATTCGCGCAACGTGATCTGAGCATTTCGCCATCAAACGGTTTCGTAAGATATGCGTCGGCTCCGCTCTCATATCCTCTCATCCGCTGTTCGTCAAGCGAGCAGGCCGTGAGCATCAGCACCGGGATATGGCTTGTGCTTATCTCCTCCTTGATGCGACGGCAGCATTCCATGCCATCCATTACCGGCATCATGACATCGCACAGCACTATGTCTGGCACATACTTGACGGCCATGCGAAGACCCTCCTCCCCGTCGGCAGCCTGAATGACATTATAATCACCCGTCAATGTCTGCTTAACCAGCGTGCGTATGTCGGCATTGTCATCGATCACGAGCATAATGGGCAACGCGTCCTCAATGACCACGCTTTCCCCGTCAGCAGCATCCAGTTCCTTTATTACATCGTTGCTGTCAAGAGACGATGGACGGACGGATACATCCCCATTGGCATATGGGGCATCCACATGCCGCACCGGCATCTCTATGTTAAAGCATGCCCCCTTGTCCACGTCGCTTTTCACTGAGACATTTCCCCCGTGAAGTTCGACAAAGGACTTCACGAGCCACAGACCGATGCCGGATCCCTTGGGGTGCACGCTGTCCACCTGGTAAAAACGGTCGAATACGTTCCTGATTTCCGAGGCTGCTATACCTATGCCCGTATCGCTCACCGACAGGCGCATGACATCGCCGTCGCAACGGCAAGCCAAGGTCACCTCACCGTTTGGCGGCGTGAATTTCAAAGCATTTGAAAGAAGATTGAACACCACCCGTTCCATCTTCTCCACATCCACCGCAAGCATGCAATCCTTACCCTCTTTGATGTCAAGGAGCAGCCTTATGTTCCTTTTCCGTGCCAGAGGGAGAAACGCACCGTACCAGTCATGCAGCAACGCATAAAAATCCACTTCCACAAGGTGCAGGTTAAGCTTTCCGTTCTCGAACTTACGGAAATCCAGTATCTCATTGATAAGACGCTTCAAAATGCGCACATTACGGTCAGCAACCTCCACCATCATCCTTTGCGTGTCCGTCAGGTTTGGCGCATGCACAAGCTGGCTAACCGGCTCGGCTATCAGCGTAAGCGGTGTGCGCAAATCGTGCGACACATTGGTGAAGAATACGAGCTTAGAATTGGTGGCGTCGCTCAGCTGACGGTTCAGCTCCTCCTGCTTGTCGCGCTCGTCTGCCAACTGTGTATTCTTCAGGAGCAATTCGTTCTGATAGCGCTTGTGTTGCCAGAAAGTGCGCATCAGCAGGAACAGCACACCCAAAAGGAGGATGATTATGACAACTGTGGCATAGAAAAGGGTCGTCTGTGCCGAATGCTTGTCCCAATATTCGTCGACCTCGTTCTTAAGACGCACCATCTTGGCTGTCTCCTCCTTCAAGGATTCGTTCTGCATGAGAAGTATGTCGGCATTGGTGCTGTCCACCGGAGACGCCATAGGAAGCATGTTGTCCTTGTCGTAATTTTCTCCTCCCAATATTGCGAGTGCCAGGCGCACCAGACGATGCCCCTCTGTAGGATACAGGAACGTGGCATCTATCTCGCCATCCGCCACTGCCCTGATCCCTATCTCGGGAGCGGCATCTATGCCTATTATCTTTATGTCCGGTCGGTTGAGCCGACGCGCCACCTCCGAGGCTCCAATGGCCATACGGTCGTTGTGCGCGTAGATCAGATTGGTCTGTGGATAAATTCGTAACAATGAGTCTGCCACGGCAATGGCATCGTCCTTGTTCCAGTTGCCCGCCCCGGAAGCAAGAAGGGAAATCCCGGTTCGTCCTGCTGCCTCTCCGGCAAAACCGGCATGCCTGTCATCGGCGGGGGTGGAACCGGCCAGCCCCTCTATCTCTATTACATTTATGTCTCCCGACGGGATCAACTGGCGTGCATATCGTGCCGCAGCCGTTCCCAATGCCTTGTTGTCCACATACATTGATGCCGTATAAGTGTCTCCGTTGATATTGCGGTCAAACAGAACCACCGGAATCCCTTTCCGGTAAACCTCGCTTATCACTGGGGTAAGCGCGTCAGCCTGATTGGGCGCGGCAATAATAATGTCGAAACCGTTTTCGGCAAAATAACGTATGTCCTCGATCTGCTTGTCGTTGTCGTCATCGGCAGAGCGTATCTCAACCTCAGCCTCCGGATGGAACATTATTTCCCTCTCTATTTCACTGTTCATCTTGTTGCGCCAGTCGTCGCTGCTGCATTGCGACACCCCTATGCGCAACTCAGGCGACGGCTTGGCCGAACAACCGGACAAAACCACTGCCGCCGAAAACACAAGCAAGACATGGGAAATCAAAAACAGGTAAGGAAGTCTTTTCATGGGTACACGTATGTGATTGGGAACACTACATGGTGAATTTTCCTCAAAGTTAGCATAAATGAGACTAATACGGTAGCATCAAATTGCAAAAAACGTGCGGCGCAACCAAATTGTAACTCCATGCTCCAATCTTTATAGCCCGGTTTCAAATATTATTCATAGTTTTGCAGTGTTCAAGATAACCAAACAAAACCATGAATACCTCAGTTTCCATTACCAAAAAAAGTTCCCTGCTGCAGCTCATCCCCGTGATGCTATGCTTCTTTGCAATGGGATTCGTAGATCTCGTGGGTACGGCTTCGAATTTCGTACAGAAAGACCTCGGCCTTACAGACTCCCAGGCGGGACTGTTCCCTTCGCTCGTATTTTTCTGGTTCCTCATATTCGCCGTACCTACCGGGATGCTCATGAACCGGATCGGACGCAAGAAGACCGTGCTTGTCTCACTTGTGATAACCGCGCTGAGCCTTGTCCTCCCACTTTTTGGCGAGAATTACTGGCTGATGCTGGCGGCCTTCTCCCTTCTGGGTATAGGCAACGCACTAATGCAGACCTCGCTCAATCCGCTCGTGAGCAACCTTATCAGCAGCGACAAGCTCCCCTCCACTCTCACATTCGGACAGTTCGTAAAGGCCATAGCATCATTCCTCGCACCTATAATATGCGTATGGGGTGCCACGACCATGATGCCAACCTTCGGCATGAACTGGCGCATACTGTTCCTGATATATGCCGCAATAAGCCTTCTAAGCATCGTAATACTGGGAGCGACCCCGATCGAGGAGGAACGCCCCGACAAGGCTTCCGGCATAAAGGAGTGCCTGAAACTGCTCTCCAATCCGTTTGTGCTGCTTTGCTTCATCGGCATAATGTGCCACGTGGGGATAGACGTGGGCACCAACCTCATCGCACCCAAGATAATCATGGAGCGCCTGAGCCTCCCACTTGAAGAGGCGGGGTTCGCCACAAGCCTCTACTTCATATTCCGCACCGCCGGCTGCCTGTCCGGCTCGCTGATACTGCGCTACGTAAAGCCGAAGTTATTCTTTGCCCTGAGCATACTGATGATGGCGGCATCCATGATCATCCTCTTTTCCGCTGAGACACTGACTACCATCTACGTGGGTATCGCACTTGTAGGATTCGGCAATTCCAACGTGTTCCCGATTGTGTTCTCACAAGCCATAACAGCCCTGCCCAATGAGAAAAACGAGGTTTCAGGCCTTATGATAATGGGTTTGTTCGGCGGCACGTTGTTCCCGCTGGCAATGGGCTATGCCTCAGATGCGGCAGGACAGGCAGGTGCCGTCGCGGTAATGGCAGCGGGAGTGGCATATCTCCTCTACTACACATTGAAGATAAAAACCATAAAATAAGATCATAGGCCATGAAAATATCAGACGGCATAGTCGTAGGAATGGGTGAAGCACTCTGGGACGTGCTTCCCGAAGGTAAGAAGATAGGTGGCGCCCCTGCCAACTTCGCATACCACGTAAAACAGTTCGGATTGCCGAGCTGTGTGGTAAGCGCCATCGGAAACGACGCGCTTGGCACAGAAATCATAGAAAACTTCAATGCCAAGGAACTTGACACACTAATAGAGACGGTTCCCTACCCTACCGGTACGGTACAGGTGGAAATCGATCAGGCCGGCGTTCCGCAGTACGACATAAAGGAGAATGTGGCATGGGACAACATCCCCTATACTGCCAAACTCGAAAGCCTCGCGGAAAAGACCAGGGCGGTATGCTTCGGCTCACTCGCACAACGCAACGTCGTATCACGCCAGACAATAAACCGCTTCATGGACGCGATGCCACAGAATGACGAGACGCTTGTGGTGTTCGACGTGAACCTGCGTCAAGGGTTCTACAACAAGGAGATACTGTGCAACTCCATGAAACGCTGCAACATCCTTAAGATCAACGACGAGGAACTTGTCACGGTGAGCCGCATGTTCGGCTATCCCGGCATAGACCTCCAGGACAAGTGCTGGA
>CAJTYH010000012.1 GCA_910583675.1 uncultured Muribaculaceae bacterium | reverse complement strand
CCGGGTCTCCACCGTGAGAGGGTGGCGTGCTAGGCCACTACACTAAATCGCCATTAATGAAAAATGCTCTTTGTTGAAGTCTGAAACGTGGTCTCTGTTTCAACACTGCAAAGGTAAGAACTATTTTTGAACCGGCAAAATTTTCAGGCAAAAAATACGTTCTCAAGACGTATTTTTTGCCTGAATCAGTCTACTTAGGTCAACCGCAATGGAAATACCGGTTTACCAACTGTTTCATCAAGTCATGATCCTTGCGTGCCTCCGAGGCAAGATTCCTGTCGTTGAATCCACGCAGACGGCTCATAATACCGTCAAGCATGGAGGCCGGGAATACTCCATCGGACTCATATATGGACTTCTGTTTGTCAAGAGCGTCGGCGCTTTCGGCACAGTTCGCCGGCAAATGCGCAAGCCTGTCAGCCATTGACTTGTTCTCATCGCTATGTATATTTACATCCACATAAGTGGCACGGGCAAGCTCATCGGCTTCGGCATTCTCAAAACCACGCCGGCCGGCAACCGCCAATGCCGCCAGTAAAAGATATATATCCGCCGAACCGTCAGCCGACCTTATCTCGATCGTCTGCTTCTGCGAGGCATCAAACCCCGAGGGAGACTCCAGCGGATTGGCCAAAACGCTCATATCGCACTCTGCCGTCCATCCGAGCGGCACACGCACAAGCACTGAGCGGTTGCGGTCACCCCAGCATACATTCGTGGGCGCTTCCTGATGCGGCACAAGACGGAAATAGCTCGTGGGATTAGTATTGCCGAACGCCGTAATACTTGGAGCAAGTTCCATTAGTCCGGCGATCAGACGACGTGCTTCGGGGCTTAGCCGCCGTTCCCGGTCAAGCATCACGTTTACCCCGTCGCGGGTCAGACGCATATGTACGTGCAATCCCGACCCGGCCTTACCAGTCGTAATCTTTGGCGCAAAAGTGACATTCAGCCCCTCCTCCCTTGCAAGATTCCTTATCACCCACTTGGCAAGCATCAGCTGATCCGCAGCTTCCATGGCCGGCACAGGGAGGAATTCTATTTCGTTCTGCTCATAGACCATGCCGTCAATGGTAAAGTTACCTACTTCCGAATGGCCATATTTTATCTGGCCTCCGGTCTGGGCAATGTAATTCATGCACTTTGCACGGAACTTGTTAAACTTCGCAAACGGAGCCGACTCATGATATCCCCTCTGATCTGTGGCGGGAAACGTTCCGTCATCAGGCGCTATCACGTAATACTCCAGTTCACCCATCGCCTCAAATTCAAGCCCGGTAGAACGATGGAATGCTTCACATGCCTTACGCAGTGTCTGTTCGGGAGATTCAGCCAAAGGCTTCCCCTCCTTGTTGAAAAAAGTGCAAAGCATGGCAATGGTTGGGATTTCCGCAAATGGATCGACGAACGCGGTGCTGTACCGCGGAACGACATATAGATCGCTGTTGCCAGCCTCTATGAATGGAAACAGGCTTGAGCCATCCACACGCTCCCCTGACACGAGGATCGTTTCCAGATACTTCCTATTGTTTATTACGAAATTGAGGGTCTTAAGCCTCCCGTCGCCGGCGGGATACATGAAATTGACCATCTCTATGCCGTTCTGCTCTATGAAAGCTACAATGTCGGCACGGGTGAACATCTTCGGTTCCTTGCCGAGAAATTTCACCACCCTGTTTTTGGCAAGTGCAATGTTATCCATGGTAAGAAAACAATGAGATTATATTTAAGGTTGATCGGACTGGCAGAAAACTGCACCCACAACACCCACACGGACATCCGGCACGTCCCCTACCCCAATGTCAGTCAAGTATAATGTCGCCGAAGAATTCCGGCTGATGGAAATCCGGAGTGGAAGTCATTATTGGCGCCCAACTCAGATAATGCGGTTGTGAAGTGGCGGAAGCGCACTTGTTGAAGTTCCCCTTCATTTTCATTGGTTTGCCATCATATTCATTTCCGAGCAATTCAAGAGGTATGGCCATGGCCACATTCCAGATAAAGGAGCCTTCCACCTCCTGAAACGGACGGGTGCCCACCGAAGTATATCGCTTTATCTGCTTCAGGAAATCAGTTGCCAACGGCGTGCATTCCGCCTTTCCGGTACAGAAGGCCGCATTGATAGTCCCCACGCAATTAAGCTCGAATACCCAGTATGCTTCCTTTGCCGGATCGGGGGCGACATAGAATTCCACACAGGAATCCTCGCTTACAGGCGAGTTGTCAGTGAAGTTGACCGCACGCAGATAATTGCACCTTACAAGGAAATCGATGTAAAGATAGCGGTTGGAGTGAGCAGCTGTCACGATAGTCAACGGACGGTATGGAAACCTGTCAGGCCAGTTGAGGGATTCAACCGAGAAACGTGCGCCACATTCCTCAAGGGCATTGACCACCTCCTCCATCTTCATGGAGTCAAAAGTCGGATTATACGGTATATGAAGTATATTTTTCTTGTTACTGCCCATGGCGAAATATCTGGTTAGAATTGAGATCCGGCATCATTCATAAGGCAAGATACCCGGAGATGCCCTTATAAAGTCCGATAAGCGCCATCAAAAAAAGTACGGCACTTATTATACGATTAAAAATCCATAGCGAACGCACATTGAAATGCGCCCGCACCTTGTTCACAAAATACGTTATCATCCACCACCATAACAATGCCCCGCCAAAGATACATACATATCCCAAAATATAGTGGTAATAGCAGAACTCCGGAAGAAGAAAATTGAAACGGGCAAAGAGACCTATTATAAAGAACAGGATCAGAGGATTGGCAAAAGTAAACAGGAATCCCGTGCCAAGATCCCTCCAGAATGTGTTCTGGCTATCATCGGGTTTCTTCAGGGCAGCCGTAGGGTTGGTGCGGAATAGGTAAAAGGCAAAACCTATCAGAACCACGCTTCCGGCAATCTGCAGAAGCAACTCCTTGGATTCAATAAAATCCGTAATGAAGGATATGCCAAGCCCCGTAAGCAGACTGTAAGTGAGATCTGAAAGTGCGGCACCTATCCCCGTAAACAGAGCCGGAAGACGACCTTTGTTAAGTGTGCGTTGGATTACCAGCATACCGACAGGCCCCATAGGCGCGGAAATGAATATGCCTATGAGCAATCCCGAACTTATGATATGCCAGATATACTCCATAATCATACAAAATTACTGAAACTCCCTTAACAATCCAAACAATGTCATGATGTTTTACGGCACACAAAGGCGTTCCCGAACAGTCAAACGATTTGTCAATAACCTTTTCAACGCAGCTACGATAAAATTTTCGTACCTTTGCATATCTAACAATTCATATGCAAACAGAATTTGAATCGGCTCTGCTTGAGACTGCCGTAACTGAAATATCGCGTCTGCCTGGAATCGGCCGGAAGACAGCCCTGCGGCTGGCACTGCACCTGCTGCGCGAGGACGTGTCCACATCCGTCTCCCTCGGTGAATCAATAATCAACCTGCGGAAAGGCATCAAATACTGCCGCACGTGCCACAACATATCTGAAACCGAAATATGTCCGATATGCTCCGACGGGCGACGCGACACCTCTACCATATGCGTGGTGGAAAGCGTAAAAGACGTTCTTGTGTTCGAGAACACCCACTCCTACCATGGCCTGTATCATGTACTGGGAGGGATAATATCTCCCATTGACGGCATCGGCCCCGACAAGCTGCAGATAGACTCCCTCGTGGAACGCGTATCCGCAGGAAACATAAGGGAAGTCATCCTTGCACTGAGCGCCACCATGGAAGGTGACACCACCGACTACTACATCTATCGCCGCCTGCAGCCCTACGACATAAAGATCACTCAACTTGCCCGGGGCGTATCCGTAGGCAACGAAATCGAATACACCGACGAGATAACGTTAGGCAGATCGCTGCAGCACCGCACACTATTTTCAGATTCCATAATGGGATAACTACCGCCTTCCGTAAAAAAAATGACAGAGCCATGATACATTTACGCGCCCTTGAGCCTTCCGACGTAGACCGACTGTATGTATGGGAAAACAATCCCGACATGTGGCGCTACGGATTTTCCCCGGCTCCACTGTCACGCCATCAGATATGGGAATATGTGCACCAATACGACGCGAACCCTCTTGCACGACAAGAACTCAGGCTCATGATCGACACCGGGGACGAGACCGTAGGGACGCTTGACCTGTATGAAATAGATGCCATGAACGGCCACGCATTCATAGGGATAATGGTGGCATCCCCTTACCGGAGACTCGGATATGCCGCCAAAGCCCTGCAACTTGCAGTGGATTATTGCCGAAACAATCTGAGATTACATCAGATCGCCGCAACCGTCGCAGAAGACAACACCGCATCATGCATGCTCTTTAAAAAATGCGGATTCAAACACACCGCTACGTTACCACAATGGATTGCAAGGGAAAAGGCTTACCATATAGATGCCCGCATTTTCACTCTCCGATTATAGAATCCGAAAATCCTACCGTAGGCTACATTCTGTAAGGATCATTATTCTATCGGCAGAACCAATCTAAAACGCGCACCTCCTCCGGTATAAGACGTATCCAACACAAGCGTACCGCCAAGAAGCCGAGCAAGGTGACGCGCAATCGTAAGGCCGATCCCGGCTCCTTGCGACGTCCTGTCCAACTTCACGAAACGTTCGAAGATCCGTTCACTGTTTTCAGACGCTATGCCACAACCTTCGTCGGTGACGTAGACAACTACTTTGTTCTCCTGCCGATCTAACTCATAAGAGACTGTGATGCATCCCTCATGAGTGGCCTTGGCTGCATTTGAAAGCAATTGGACAAGTATCTGCACAAGACGACGCGAATCGGTCTGGATGTTGACTTCGTCGCCTCTCTTGTCGACATGGAGTCTCACTCCTTCATTCAACCTATGGCGCATACTGTCTGCTGCCAGTTCAAGCAGATTTTCAAGATTTTCCTTCGTTCGATTCACTATAAGTGATTTGGACTCTATCTCCGACAGGTTCAGTACATCGTTGACCAAGGTAGTGAGCAATTCAGAGTTCAACTCCACCAATTCGGCAAAATGCTTGAGATATGGCTTATAACCGGCTTCGGAACAATCCACTATCAGGTTTGTGTATTCATTTATGGCATGCAACGGCACTGTGATCTCACTGCTGATGTTCTTTATGAAGTCGCTCTTCATGCGACTTGCATTACGGGCATCATCACGTGCCTTCACAAGCTGTGACTGCGACTCCTTCAGGCTCTCGCTCTCCTTCCGCAAAGCCTGGTTGGATTCACCGAGACTTTTACCCAAGCGACGGGCATGCCTCCAAAAGACAACCACCACCACGAGCAAAAGCAAAAGGATTCCAGCAGCTACAAGCGCCCATACCAAAGAATTACGCGCCATAATACGGGCTTGCTCCGCATGCGCCTCCTTCATGCCGTTTATGTCATAAACCATCTGCAGTTCCTTGTATTTCTCGCGCGAACGCTGGTTTATGATCTCCTGCAGTATCTGGTTGTACTCACGCGATGCCGCCAGGAGAATGTCCTTCTCACCAAGGTGCTCGGCACATTCAATTGTATATTTCAGCAACAATTCCTTTTTTGGGGCATTATAGGGCATGTCGCGATATTTCTCAAGCAGTTCAAGCGCCTTGGCATAATCATGCTTGTACATCGCATAATATATCTGCGGACAACCCGATATGGCATTTGTGGAACGAGCAAGCTCATCCTCTTCCACCAGCTTCATTGCCTCGGCATAATATTTCTCAACCTCCTCAGGCACAAGCAAAGGATAATAGCTCAACAAACGGGTATATAAGATATATCGGTTGCCATCGTAATCGCGATAGATACGATTGCGGCCGATCTGCCCCTCTTCAAGAGCATCGATCACGGAGAGAAGTTTGCGGTCGTTTTCTATGGCTTTCTCATATTCCCGGTTATTGGCATACGCAAGCGCAGCCTGTACGTAATAACAATTTCGCAGACTGTATGCCTCCGGCCTTAGTTCTTCAATGAGAGCACCAAGCCTGTCAAGGTATTTTGACAACAACTGACCCTGGGAACCATCGGCAATATACAGGCAGAGTGCATGGAGCAACACGATACGTTCATACAGATCCTGACTGCCTGCATCGTTGAGTTTCCGCAAAATACGATAAAATTCCCGTTCCTTCTCCTCTTCCGGCGTATATCTCACTTTAGCCATATTACGAAACATCCTCAGAAAAGCGACGGTCTCATCGCGATCCTCGGAAGGCTCGAAATTCATGGCACGCCTTATGTCCATCTCAAGAAGCGAATCGTTGCGATGATGCACATTGCCGAGATTACGCAGCGCATCAAGGCCATAATCTGAATTTCCTGTGGCAAGAGCCGTGCGATAAACCATCATCCCGATGGAATCGCGGTGTTGACGAGGACACAGATCAAAAAGGTTGGACAATATCACCATACTGTCCGCCGCTTCGGAAGCACGAGACAATTCACCCTGCAAACTGCTTATCGCCCCTTTCTTGTCAAAGTTGGGGGGAAGAGCCTGCACAGGGACAACCCACCATAAAATCTGGATGAATATGTTGATTGACAAAAACTTTCTCATTGCCACGAGAGTTTATAAGGATTAGAGAAAACCTTGGAGGTCTTCCTCAATATCCGATACAAAGATACAACACTTTTTCAAGTATCACAAATGCAATACAAAACTTTTTCAGCAAACCCGCAATTGTAACACCTTTGCAAATACGAAACAAACAACGGGCTACCATTAATATCCATATTCATTATTGACAGCTACTTGATCATTTTTTAGTAACTTTGCAGACGTAAAACTGTGATTTCACCGCGCTTTCAAGCGTTCACCATATATAATCATTTGAATTTCTGTATTTTCAAGCATGGACGATAACTGCCAGATAGTATCATTCGGTAGATTTGACATAAATAACGACGGCAAGAACTCCGACCCGACATGGAGCGACCTTCCTGTAATAGCCACACGCAATCTCGTGCTTTTCCCGCAGGTCACCATTCCTATAGCATTAGTCCGGGAAAACGCGCTTAGGGTTGCCAGATATGCTTCTGAGCACAACATTCCTGTCGGAATATGCTGCCAGATAGAAGCATCCCAGAACCAGATTTCAAAAGCATCACAGGTCTGCAAGTACGGAGTGCTCGCTGAAATAATACAAGTGCTTGACCTCCCCGACGGAGGGCATACCGCCCTTGTGCGTGGACGTGGCCGGTTCAAGATCAAGAAAGAGGCTCCAGGAATCACCATTCCCGGATCGGAACTCAACGTTGAAGCGTCTCCTGTGGCAGACCGCAAACCGTCCGAGGGCGACAAGGAGTTCGAGGTGTTGATGAAAAGCATACGCGACAGCGTCAAGTCCCTTTCCAAGGGGTTGGACAGCGGGCCGGCCATTTTCATGAACATAGAGAACATCTCCGACCCGGCAGAACTAATCAACACAGCAGCCACGAACATCCCCTTCGATCCGGCAGAAAAGATGAAAATGCTGGCAAAGCAACGGATCAAGGAACGCGGTATAATGTTATACCACGCCATGCTTGACATTCTGTCACGCATAGAAATCGCAAATTCCATCAAGGAGAAAGCCCAGATGGAGATGACGCAGCAGAACCGCAATGCATTCCTGCAACAACAGATGAATGCGATCCGGGAGGAACTTTATGGCGACGAAAACGACGAGATTGACTCGCTGCGGAAGAAAGCCGAAGAAGCCGGCTTGCCGGAAAGCGTGGCAAAGACCATTGACAAGGAGATAGACCGCCTGCAACGGCTGAATCCATCCATGCCCGACTACTCCACACTCCTATCATACATAGAGACTGTGCTTGACCTCCCTTGGAACAAGGAGACTGAAATCAACACCGACTTCAACAAGGCCGAGGACATCCTCAACATGGATCATTACGGACTTGAGAAAGTCAAGGATCGCATTCTTGAACAACTGGCCGTGATGATCAACAATCCGGGTGGAAAATCGCCGATACTTTGTCTTGTTGGCGCTCCGGGAGTAGGAAAGACATCCCTCGGACAGTCCATCGCCAAGGCGTTGGGACGGAATTACAGACGCGTATCCCTCGGAGGACTTCATGACGAAGCTGAGATACGCGGCCATAGACGCACATACATAGGCGCGATGCCGGGACGCATCATGGACTCCGTGCGACGCGCGAAGTCCTGCAATCCCGTGATACTTCTTGACGAGGTAGACAAGATCGGGAACGACTTCAAGGGGGATCCGTCAGCCGCACTGCTCGAAGTGCTCGATCCCGAACAGAACTGCCGTTTCCACGACAATTACATTGATGTGGACTTCGACCTGTCCAAGGTGCTGTTCATTGCCACCGCAAACACCCTGTCCACCCTTTCACAGCCTCTGCTTGACCGCATGGAAGTGATTGAGATTTCAGGGTATCTGGTAGAGGAAAAGATTGAGATCGCACGCCGCCATCTGCTGCCCAGAGTGATGGAGGAGCTTAACCTTGAAAAGGACTATATAAGCATCTCTGACGATGCACTGCGCAAGATCATAGAGGAATACACCTCGGAAAGCGGTGTGCGTCAACTTGAAAAGGCGCTCGCGGGAATTCTCCGCAAGACCGTCTTGAAACGTATGCAAAACACGGAGGTACCTTCGGAAATACGCCCCGAACACCTGCATGACTACCTCGGTCTCCCTCGCCATCAGAGCGACCGCTATGAGGGGAATGAATTTCCCGGAGTTGTGACAGGACTGGCATGGACGGCTGTAGGCGGAGAGATTCTATTCATTGAATCCTCACTCTCAAAGGGGAAAGGCGAAAAGCTCACGCTCACCGGCAACCTCGGCGACGTAATGAAAGAGTCTGCGGTCATAGCCCTTCAATACGTGAAAGCTCATGCCGAGACCATAGGCATCAACCCGGAGATGTTCGACACCTACAATCTGCACATCCATGTGCCCGAAGGAGCCATCCCCAAGGACGGCCCGTCGGCAGGAATCACCATGGCCACTTCCATCGTCTCGGCATTTACAGGCAAACGCGTACGTGAACGTCTGGCCATGACAGGCGAGATTACCCTCCGCGGAAAAGTGCTTCCCGTAGGCGGAATCAAGGAGAAGATCCTCGCAGCGAAACGCGCCGGAATCAACGATATAGTACTGTCGGAAGAAAACAGGCGCGACGTGGAGGACATAAACGAACGCTACCGCAAAGGACTGACATTCCATTATGTCAACACCGTCCTTGATGTCATAAAATATTCAGTCACCGATTAGTCCACATACCCCAATGGCCGAAAACACGCTTCTCAACCGCCTTGACGGCATCGAGGCTCGCTTTGCAGAGGTCTCCACCCTAATTACCGACCCGGCGGTAATAGCCGACATGAGGCGCTATGTCAAGCTGAACAAGGAATACCGCGAACTGGAAAAGCTCACCTCAGCCACACGACGCTACAAGTCGCTTCTCAACGACATAGCGGAATCCAAGGAACTGCTTGATGCCGAATCCGATCCGGAAATCAGGCAGATGGCTCACGAACAGCTCGATCTGGCCACCGCAAGCCTTCCGGAACTTGAGGAGGAGATAAAGATACTGCTTATCCCCGCCGATCCAGAGGACTCCAAGAACGCCATAGTGGAGATACGCGGAGGCACGGGAGGAGACGAAGCGGCGCTCTTTGCCGGCGACCTATTCAAGATGTACACGAAATACTGCGAACAGAAGGGATGGCAGGTCGCGGTCACCAATTTCAACGAAGGCACGGCAGGTGGATTCAAGGAAATCGTGTTTGCGGTCACCGGTGACAACGTATACGGAACCCTCAAATATGAAAGCGGTGTGCACCGCGTGCAGCGCGTACCGGCCACCGAGACACAGGGACGCGTACACACTTCAGCAGCCACGGTGGCGGTGCTTCCGGAAGCTGAGGCATTCGATGTCGAAATCAACGAGGGAGAAATAAAATGGGAGACTTTCCGCAGCGGCGGTGCCGGAGGACAGAACGTAAACAAAGTGGAGTCCGGTGTACGTCTGCGCTACATGTGGAAAAATCCCGTTACCGGACAGACCGACGAAATACTGATTGAATGTACCGAGACCCGCGACCAACCCAAGAACAAGGAGAGGGCGCTGAGCCGTCTGCGCACATTCATCTACGACAAGGAACATCAAAAATATGTAGACGACATAGCATCTCGCCGCAAGACACTCGTCTCCACCGGAGACCGGTCTGCAAAGATACGCACCTACAACTTCCCGCAAGGGCGCATCACAGACCATCGCATAAACTACACCATATACAACCTTCAGGCGTTCATTGACGGCGACATACAAGACTGCATAGACCATCTCATAATCGCTGAGAATGCAGAAAAGCTAAAGGAGGCAGAACTCTGACCCGCAAGCATGCAAGCAGTCGTTCAATCTGATATACATCCACTTATTACATACTCTCATATGACAAAAAAAGAACTGATCGGTAACATCGCCCGCAAGCGCTCTTTCCTGTGCGTCGGACTGGATAGCGATCCGCTGAAACTTCCAAAATGCGTGCTTGAGAAATATGCCTCCAAGGCCGAGGCCATGCTTGAGTTCAACAAGGCCATCATTGATGCAACCGCCCAATACTGCGTGGCATACAAACCCAACACAGCCTTCTATGAGGCACTCGGCGCCGAAGGATGGGAAGTGCTTGATCAGACTGTATCGTATATAAAGACCAACTATCCTGACCAGTTTGTAATTGCCGATGCAAAGCGAGGCGACATTGGCAACACATCAGCCCTATATGCGCGTGCATTCTTCGAAAAGATGGCCGTGGATGCCTTGACGGTAGCTCCTTACATGGGTTCCGACAGCGTGAAGCCATTCCTTGGACACGAAGGCAAATGGGTGATCCTGCTGGCACTTACATCCAATCCCGGGTCAAAGGATTTTCAGTTCATCAACAACACAGAAGGCGGAAGACTGTTTGAGAACGTCCTTTCAAAAGCCACCGAATGGGCTACCCCGGAGGAGATAATGTTTGTCGTAGGTGCCACACAAGGTGAAATGTTTGCAGACATACGCCGCATTGCCCCGGACAACTTCCTGTTGGTTCCGGGAGTGGGAGCACAGGGTGGCGATCTCGCCACGGTATGCCGTTACGGTATGACAGACGAATGCGGCCTTCTTGTCAACTCCTCCCGAGGCATCATATTCGCCTCAAAGGAAAATGACTATGCCGAAGCCGCTGCGCAAGCTGCCCGTGGGCTGGCTGCCGAGATGTCCGCAATGCTAAAGGAATATAGTAAAATTTAACGCTCTATTTAAGAGTATTTCGCTAAAAATAATCTATATTTGTCAGCGTTTTAAGCATAGCATTTGTTTCACAGGAACATTTGCAATCATGCCTGCACCTGTTGCAATACATGCTTTTTGAAAACATTCCAAAAACCAAAAATAACAATGACTATAGACAACTACAATTTCGCCGGCAAGAAGGCCATAGTACGTGTGGACTTCAATGTGCCCCTGGACGAAAACGGTCACATCACCGACGACACCCGCATCCGCGGCGCTCTCCCCACCCTCAAGAAAATCCTTAAAGACGGAGGCAGCCTCATCATCATGTCCCACATGGGCAAGCCCAAAGGAAAGGTCAATCCAAAATTCTCCCTCGAGCAGATAAAGGACGATGTTGCCAAAGCCCTCGGCCATGACGTAAAATTCGCTCCTGACTGCGCCAACGCAGCAGCTGCTGCCGCTGAACTCAAGCCCGGCGAAGTTCTCCTGCTTGAAAATCTCCGCTTCTATCCTGAGGAGGAAGGCAAGCCTGTAGGCATAGACAAGGAAGACCCTGCATACGATGCTGCCAAGAAAGAAATGAAGGAACGTCAGAAGAAGTTCGCTGAAACTCTGGCAAGCTATGCAGACGTTTACGTAAACGACGCTTTCGGCACAGCACACCGCAAACACGCTTCCACAGCAGTCATCGCCGACTACTTCAAGGCTGAAGACAAGATGCTCGGCTACCTCATGGAGAAGGAAGTAAAGGCTGTAGACAAGATCCTCAGCGACATCCAGCGTCCCTTCACCGCAATCATGGGCGGATCAAAGGTCTCCACCAAGATCGGCATTATCGAAAACCTAATGGACAAGGTGGACAACCTCATCCTCTGCGGTGGCATGACTTATACATTTGCAAAAGCCATGGGCGGCAATGTAGGTCTTTCCATCTGCGAGCTTGACAAGCTTGATCTGGCACGCGACATCATGAAGAAAGCCAAGGAGAAGGGCGTAAACCTCGTGCTCGGCACAGACTGCGTGGCCGGCGATGCATTCAGCAACGATGCCAACACACAGGTATGCTCCGTAATGGACATCCCCGAAGGATGGGAAGGAATGGACGCAGGCCCCGAAACCCGCAAGGCTTTCGCCAACGCAATCCGCGGTGCAAAGACCATCCTTTGGAACGGCCCCGCAGGCGTGTTTGAATTTGACAACTTCACTGCCGGTTCACGTGCCATTGCAGATGCCATCGTAGAAGCTACAAACAACGGTGCCTTCTCGCTCGTAGGTGGTGGCGACTCAGTCGCATGCGTCAACAAATTCGGCCTTGCCGATGAGGTAAGCTACGTATCTACCGGCGGTGGTGCTCTCCTTGAAGCCATCGAAGGCAAGATCCTCCCCGGCGTAGCAGCCGTACAGGACAAGAAATGATTTTTCTGCCAATGTCTGAAACAGGACATAAGTCAGCACAATAAACGCATGGCGCAGCATCCGATATTTAACATGGATACTGCGCCATGTCTCTTTTCTTTATCCTACTACATAGCCATGTCAGAAACAATAATACCGGAACTGTTCCACTTTATTGAACTACACAAGAACGACAACCCTGATTCATTGCGATTCCGTTTTCATGATACCGTTGAGAAATGGATGCCATTGGCCATAAACCATATTGAATCCTTACAGAAATGCGGTAGTAAATTCGGTGCATTGCAACCGGAGATCATGGGGGCGCCACTCAGCGTGGAACAGGCATCATCGGAATCCGTGGCGATGATACATGCCGACATAGCACGTCACCTTGTGGAAAATCCCCATATGTTTCTTGACATGACATGCGGACTTGGCATAGACTTCAAGGCAATCACAAACGCTATGGGTCAACAATGCCGATCCATAGCCGTGGAATTGCAGGACATACTCAGTGAAGCCGCTGCCCATAACTTCCGCGACATGCAAAATGTAAGTGTCATAAATGGCGATTCGGTTGAATGGCTAAAGGATAACCCATACAGATTCGACCTTGTGTTCATAGACCCCGCCAGACGCAACCGTGAGGGGAAACGGCTATACAACATCCACGACTGCATGCCTGATGTAGGATCAATCCTTCGACTGCTTAGGGAAAAAGCCGACAAGGTAATGGTAAAGCTATCGCCGATGCTTGACGTAAGCCGTACCCTGCTTGATCTACCGTGTAGCGAGCTCCACATTGTGGATGAAGGCGGAGACTGCCGCGAACTCCTTGCCGTCATGGATTTTACCTCCCCGGAAATAGCCAGCGACAAAGTGCCGATTACAATACACTCATCCGCAAAAGATCCCTTTACATTCACCCGACACGAAGAGCAAAGCGCCAAGGCATCATACGGAATTCCCAACCCTGGAGATATGCTTTTCGAGCCGTCCCCTGCAACCATGAAAGCCGCACCGTTTTCACTTTTAAGTGAAAGATGCGGCCTTACAAAACTTCATCCCAACACCCACCTGTATTTTTCCCGGGAAATAAATCCCACTCTTCCCGGCAAATGGCACGAGATCATGGAAGTACTCCCCTTCTCATCATCCATGGCAAAGGCTCTTGCAAAGAAAAAACTGAGGGCAGACGTAGCCGTAAGGAACTTTCCTTTATCCGCCCCTGAACTCGCCGGACGGATGGCAATAAAATCAGGCGGTGACACCCGTATAATAGGCGTCACCGCTGCGGAAGGCTCACGCCTTCTCATCATGTTGCGTAAATGATCCTTATTTCATCATGGCACGTGCCATGGCAAGCTTGTCGTCGCGCTCACGTAGGCTCTGACGCTTGTCATATTCCTTCTTGCCACGTGCCACACCGATAACGAGCTTGGCATAGCCACGGTCGTTGATGAACAAACGAAGCGGTATGATCGAGAATCCCGCCTCTTTCCCATCCTTACCCAGTTTTTCTATTTCCTTGCGATTCAGCAACAGCTTGCGGTCGCGTCGTTCGGTATGGTTGTTGTACGTGCCATAGAAATACTCGGCTATGTACATGTTCTTTACCCATACCTCCCCGTTGTTCACATAACAGAAAGTATCTGCAAGGGAAGCCTTACCTTGACGTATGGACTTGATTTCAGTACCCGTCAGCACCAACCCCGCAGTAAATGTATCTCCTATGGCGTAATCGAAGGTGGCACGGCGGTTCTTTATGTTCACCTCCTTGAATTTCATTTTTTTCTCCATATTCTCAAATCACTACATTAAGGAAAAAAGACCACAGATACACACTCCCGACAATCGCGGCTGTTTCCATTATCATGAACAGCCCCACGTTATGCTCCCTCACACCGACGTACCTCCAACCTTTCCATATGATGAAGACGACATAAAACGGCAGAAACTCGATAAGGGTGATCTTGACCTTTACAACATTGGCAAGCATGAATACGAGAGCCATGAACGTCAGGCTGTAACAGATCATCTCAAGTCCGCGCGACTTAGGCCAGTCGGCATCCGACGGTTTGCGCGGATCCTCCGAAACCAGACGCGGCATCGCAAGTCCCATAGCCCATCTCGCCACCTGCGCCGCAAGGAAAAGCGACACAAAAGTAACTATGGACAATTGCAGGCAACCGAGCCATCCTCCACCGTCGCCATACAACAGGCGCACGAAACTGGAGAGGGCGCATATGGCCGCCACAGGGAGGAAACACCTGTAATACAACCTCAAGGCTGCCCGCTCCTGTGCCTTGGGCGACATCCCGCGTTCCGAGGCCTCAAGATCCTCCCATCCGCGTGCCGGAGCGAAAACCAACTGAAGCATGTTGCGCATATAGGTCAATATCTCATTCATCCGCTGTCTAATTTAATGAAGGACAAAGGTAGGTATTTTCCATTAATTTTGTTGACCAATTCAAATATCGTAATTGGCAATCAATTGAAGACACGTTTCCCGCAAGGAAACGCCGTATGGCAGACCCTTGCGGGAAACAATATCCGGATATGCCGTTTTACGGTTTCACAAGATTGTGACCGGTCATCTCAGCTGGTTGCTCGACACCCATGATATGAAGAATCGTGGGAGCCACGTCAGCCAGGATACCGTTCTCTACCTTAGCATTCTTGTCTGCGGTAACATACACGCACGGCACAGGATTGAGGGAGTGAGCCGTGTTAGGCGTGCCATCGGCATTGATCGCATTGTCTGCATTGCCATGGTCTGCAATGATTATTGCCTCATAATCGTTGGCCTTGGCAGCTTCTATGGTGGCCTTTACACAATCGTCCACTGCCTTCACAGCTTTTTCTATCGCATCATAGACACCGGTGTGACCCACCATATCGCCATTGGCGAAATTCACAACGATGAAGTCGTACTTGTTGCTGTTTATGGCTTCAACGAGCTTGTCTTTCACTTCATATGCGCTCATCTCCGGCTTCAAGTCATAGGTGGCAACCTTTGGAGAGGGCACCAGTATGCGGTCTTCACCTTCAAATGCCGCTTCGCGGCCACCGTTGAAGAAGAATGTCACATGAGCGTACTTCTCAGTCTCGGCAATGTGCAACTGTGTCTTGTGAAGTTTTGAAAGGTACTCGCCTATGGTATTGTGCACGTTTTCTTTCGGGAAAAGGATATGTACGCCAGTGAACGATGCGTCATAGGGTGTCATGCAGTAGTACTGGAGACCGGGGATGGTAGTCATACCCTCTTCTGGCATGTCATGCTGAGTAAGCACCACCGTCAGCTCCTTTGCACGGTCGTTACGGTAGTTGAAGAATATCACTGCGTCGTCAGGCTTGATGGTGCCGTCTACCGTGGAGTTGTTGATGGGCTTTACAAATTCATCCGTCACATCATCGTCGTAGCTCTCCTGCATGGCCTTGACCATGTCGGTAGCCTGCTTGCCTTCACCCTTTACAAGAAGATCGTATGCTACCTTCACACGATCCCAACGCTTGTCGCGATCCATTGCATAGTAACGACCTATAATGGATGCCACAACTCCCGCGCTCTGCTCGCAATGGCGTGTAAGTTCTTCGATAAAACCTTTTCCTGAACGGGGATCAGTGTCGCGTCCGTCCATGAAACAATGGATGTATACCTTTTCAAGGCCGTAAGCCTTTGCAATGTCGCAGAGGGCAAAAATGTGCTCGAATGAGGAGTGTACGCCTCCATTGGAGGTAAGTCCCATCAAATGGAGCGCCTTGCCATTTTCCTTGGCATACGAGAATGCGCTTTTGATCTCGGGATTCTCCATAATGGAGCCACTTGAAATCGCCTTGTTTATTTTCACAAGATCCTGATATACGACGCGACCAGCACCGATGTTCAGGTGACCAACCTCCGAGTTGCCCATCTGACCGTCGGGCAATCCGACATTCTCGCCGGAAGCCTGCAGCTCGGAATGGGGGTAGTTATCGATCAGGTATTTCCAATATTCAGGATGGGCGCTGTATATGGCGTCGCTCTTTGAGTGGTTGCCGATGCCCCACCCGTCAAGGATCATAAGTAATGCTTTATGTGGCATATGATAAAAGATTTTTATTTGTTTACAGGGCATCCGGCACAATGCTGCTGGATCTGCTTGAAGAAATCGTTGCCCTTGTTGTCAACAAGAATGAATGCAGGGAAGTTTTCCACTTCTATTTTCCAGATTGCCTCCATGCCGAGTTCGGGATACTCCAGAAGTTCCACTTTCTTTATGGAATCCTTGGCAAGTATGGCGGCAGGGCCTCCGATGCTGCCGAGATAGAAGCCTCCATTGGCCTTGCACGCATCCGTCACCTGCTGGCTGCGGTTGCCTTTGGCGATCATTATCATGGAACCACCCGCTTTCTGGAACTGGTCTACATACGGATCCATGCGGCCGGCTGTAGTCGGCCCGAAAGAACCGGAAGCCATGCCAGCCGGTGTCTTTGCCGGGCCGGCGTAATAGATCGGATGATTCTTAAGGTACTCCGGCATCGGTTCGCCTGCGTCAAGGCGTTCCTTGATCTTGGCATGCGCTATGTCACGACCCACGATGATGGTGCCATTAAGGCTAAGACGCGTTGCCACGGGGAATTTGTCAAGTTCGGCAAGCACCTCGCTCATTGGACGGTTGAGGTCGATCTTCACAACATCGCCTTCACCCTCCTTGCGAAGCTCCTCGGGGATCAATTCACCGGGGTTGGCATCAAGCTTCTCAAGCCAGAGACCTTCTTTGTTGATCTTTGCCTTGATATTGCGGTCGGCGGAACAACTCACACCCATACCGATGGGGCATGACGCACCATGGCGTGGAAGACGGATAACACGTATGTCGTGCGCGAAATACTTGCCACCGAACTGTGCGCCGAGACCTATCTGCTCGCTCGCCTTCTTAAGCTCGTTCTCAAGCTCTATGTCGCGGAAAGCATGGCCGTATTCGTTGCCCTTGGTAGGCAGGTTGTCATAATATTTTATGGAGGCTTTCTTTACAGTCTCGAGGTTCTTCTCAGCCGAGGTGCCTCCGATAACGAAAGCAATATGATATGGAGGACATGCCGCCGTGCCGAGTGTCTTCATCTTCTCTACGAGGAAAGGCACAAGGGTCTTGGGATTTATTATCGCCTTGGTCTCCTGATAGAGATATGTCTTGTTTGCCGAACCTCCACCTTTTGCAACAAAGACGAAATGATATTCATTGCCCTCAGTGGCATGTATATCGATCTGAGCAGGAAGGTTGCAACCGGTGTTCACCTCGTCATACATGTTGAGGGGAGCGTTCTGCGAGTATCGCAGATTGTCGGTGGTATACGTATCATACACGCCCTTGGAAAGCTTCTCCTCATCGTTACCCCCCGTATAAACGAGTTGTCCTTTCTCACCATGGATGATGGCCGTGCCGGTGTCCTGGCAAAAAGGAAGTTGTCCCTTGGCTGCGACTTCGGCATTGCGGAGCATAGTGAGAGCCACGAACTTGTCGTTGTCCGAAGCCTCGGGATCAGAAAGTATCTTTGCTACCATCCGGTTGTGTTCACGACGAAGCATGAAAGCGTTGTCATGCGTGGCCTGACGTGCCAGAACGGTAAGAGCTTCGGGATCAACAACCAGAAATTCATGTCCACCCCAGTTCTCCGTCTTTACATATTCGGATGTAAGGTGGTAATACTCTGTCGTATCAGGCCCAAGCGGGAACATTTCCTGATAGTGAAACGGTTTAGTTGCCATATCTAATATTTTGTTGTGTTGTCAGCTGTTGGCTTTATATCTGCAAAGATACGAATTTTCCCACGATTCGCCTTAAGAAACGACCGCGTTAAAGTTTTTCAACGGATGAAATATATGTTGACAGATTGCGGGATTTGACAACCGCCTTGACCTGTTTTTTAGGAAAGCGATTCCCGAGATATTCCCAAAGCGGCTTAATCTTGGCAAGGACTTGCGCATCTCCGCAAAGCACGGAGGAATAATGTTCAAAGATCTTTCGGTGCAGCTCAATTATCCTGAGGCGCATCATCCTCTCGTCCCAATCAACCCCGGAAGAGTATTCAGCAAAAAGCGACGGGCACCGCAGCAATCCACGCCCCGCCATTACGCCCTGCAGACCAGGAAAATCATCACGTATGCGTCGGATGTCGCCGGGTGTCGCAATCTCTCCATTGAAAACTACGGGATGGCGGATCTCACCACAGAATTCCTTGAAGCGATCCATGTAAAGCGATCCCCCGTATTGCTGCACGGCAGTCCGAGGATGCAAGGTCACATGTCTCAGATCCATCGAATTGATCAAACCGCACAACCCTCTCCACTCATCCGGAGACTCTATGCCGAGCCTCATCTTTATTGAAAAAGACATATCCGGAAAGGAACGCATCACGTCAGCAATCCCGGCAAACCGCTCAGGATGTCCAAGCAACCCGGCTCCCCTCCCCTTTCGCACCTGCGGCACAAACGGACAACCGGCATTGAGATCCACACAGTCATACCCCAACGCCTTGACACTCTCTACAAGCATACGGAACTCCTCCTCTCCCTCTGCGATAACCTGAGGAATTAGACAATGATTCTGGTTGAGCCAAGAAGATATGTCGCGGATATCGCGCTTGCGTACTTCCCCCTTCTCGATCCTTACGAACGGCGAAAAATAGGTTACCTTATCATGACCTGAACCATAGATTTCTGCATGAAAATGACGGAACGGCGCCTCCGTGAATCCTTGCAGAGGCGCCGTCATAAGTCTAAAGCCGGTTATATTGCCACTTTCTTTCATTCACCGGCAAAATTAAGTATTTTCAGGGAAAAGCTAAAACATGCGTCCCACCGACCACGGGCATTTATCGCCCTCTACATATCCCCATGACAATCATTTCGTGACAGACGGTGCCACAGCCGATTCCCGCGAAAAGACAAGATCCTTATGCCCGATCTCGCACTTCATGAGGTTACCATTGACCTTTATGTCATCTATCTCATGGACATTCGTAAAGAGATTCTGGGCGGCACGGTTTATCTGTTGGGTGGCAAGGATAACAGCAGCTGGCTTGAGCTTGGCTGCGGCAGCTCCCGATTCCTCAGTCGCCACATTGTAATTCAGCACCACACCTTCGGGATCCACCTGGGTTGACATGGATGTAGCATCAAGGCTGATCATCAGCTCGTCGTCATCCTTGGCCTGATATACTCCTGTTATAGTAGCCGTCCCGCTCGCGGATATGGTAAGAGGCGTCTGTATGGAGTCATTGAATGGCATTGTGTTTTCCACTGTCACAAGAGCGCTCATCGTAATGGAACCTTCCGTATCGGTAGTTCCACGCGTAAATTCAAGTACACGCACCGCAGTTGCCTGTGCAGCCCCTGTATCCAATAGCTTTTCCGGATTGCTCGTCCACTCCCCTTGAATGGATTGCGCCAGTTTTGCACGTGAATTACATGAAGTCAGAGCCACACCACACACTGCCGCGGCACAAACGAGCAAAGAAAGACTTTTCATATTTTTTTACAATTTAGTTTATATGCGTATAACATCCCTCACATCACAATGTTCACCCGCACCTCATTTATTCCATTTATTCCCGGCTGGTTTGTTATTGTAGAAAGCAATGACTATATTTGCAGACAAACACGACCATGAAAAAGCCACTTTCCAACCCCGAAAACAAACAGATGAAACACCCTGCCTCATCCGAACGTCTACCATGGTGGAAACGGGCCGGATTGCTGCCCCGCATCCTGATCGCCATTGTGCTTGGAATAGGAGCCGGAATGATATGCCCACTATGGCTTACGCGTTGCTTTGCCACGTTCAATGCCATATTCAGCCAGTTCCTTGGATTCACAATACCGTTGATAATACTCGGATTCGTTGCTCCGGCCATCGCAGACATAGGCAAGCAAGCCGGCAAAATGCTGGTGGCCACGGCGACGATAGCATACCTCTTCACCCTCGGTGCCGGTTTCCTTTCTTATTTTACAGGCATCATTTTCTTTCCCGGTATGATATCACCGACAGAATACGTAGCAGACATTGAAGCCGCCGTACAGGTCTCCCCCTATTTCACGATAGAGATGCCCGCTGTCATGCCTGTGATTTCGGCATTGCTGGCTGCGTTTATCCTCGGGCTAGGATGCGCGTTCCTGACATCAGGCACTGTCATGAAGAAACTGCTTGATGAATTCCGCGCAATTGTAATGAAAGTGATTGAAAGAGCCATCATACCTCTTCTTCCCCTTTATATCTTCGGCATATTCCTGAATATGACGGTGACTGGTGAAGTGACCTCCATACTTAACACTTTCCTTAAAATCATCGCGGTAATCTTCGCGCTACATGTCCTTGTGCTGTTGCTTCAATATTGCATAGCCGCACCATTTTCCGGAAGTACCCGCAACCCGTTGAAACTTTTATGGAAGATGATGCCAGCATATTTCACAGCGCTGGGCACACAATCCTCTGCCGCCACGATCCCTGTCACCCTCAGGCAGACAATCGCAATGGGGGTCGACAAGGACGTGGCAGGGTTCACCGTGCCGTTGTGTGCCACAATCCATATGTCGGGGAGCACGCTGAAACTTGTGGCATGCGCACTGGCACTGATGATAACCCACGGAATGGCATATGACACGGGGATGTTCGCGGGGTTCATCGCCATGCTCGGCATAACCATAATAGCCGCACCAGGCGTACCGGGAGGAGCGGTAATGGCCGCATTGGGTCTCTTCACATCCATGCTTGGCTTCTCGGAAAGTGACTGCGCGCTTATGATCGCCCTTTATATCGCAATGGATTCGTTCGGCACAGCCTGCAATGTGACAGGCGACGGTTCGATAGCCATAATAATAGGCCACTTTTTCGGGAAAAAGAATCGTCCTGAGACTCAACAGGTATAAAACCTGCTGAACGCCCGGATCGTATACAGATGATCGGCCACGGCAGCGGTCTCGCGACAGGAATGCATAGCCCACTGTGGAGCACCCATGTCAACGCCACGCAATGGGATGTTGGAAGTAAGTATGTTGCCGAGGGTGGATCCGCCGGCTACATCGCTATGGTTCACGAACATCTGTACAGGTACCTTGGCTTCCTCGCATATCGTCTTGAACACGGCAGCCGAATCGGCATCCGTCATGTACTTGCAGTTGGCGTTGATCTTTATCACAGGCCCCTTTCCGGGTACGGGGTGGTTTGTCGGGTCTTGTTTGCTCTCATAGTTCGGGTGAATGGCATGCCCGTTGTCTGCCGATACCATGAAGGAATTGGCAACAGCACGGGAGAACGTCTCAGCATTCCCCCCGAGGGCTATGTTCACACGCTCCAATATATCGCGAAGCACAGGAGATCCTGCACCCTGCTTGGTTCCGGATCCGGTTTCCTCATTGTCGAACACTGCCATCACGCGTGTCATCTTCTGGATTGATCCGGCACTTTCCGTCAAGGCGACAAAGGCACAATGCACCATCTCGAGATCGTCTATTCGTCCTGAAGATATAAACTCGTCATTTGCACCCAACAGGCATGCAGGGGTCGTGTCATACAGTGTCAAATCATAATCCAGGATCTGGTCTGGATTAACCCCAAGTTCCTTTGCGACAAGGTTAAGGATATAACCTTTGGCCTCTCCCGGCTCTGAAAGGACGGCCATCACCGGCAGCATGTCACGCTGTTTTGACAACGGATTTCCATCATTGACAGATCTGTTGAAATGTATAGCGAGATGCGGTATGACGAGAAGCGGACGCGCAAATCTGACAAATCTCGTGACGGGGGAAAGGGCAGACTTTCCACGCAGCATGACGCGTCCGGCAAGCGACAACGGGCGGTCAAACCATGTATAGAGGATCGGGCCGCCATAGACCTCGGTATTCAGCTTCATCACATTGCCTGACATAACCATTTCGCAATTCGGCTTTACACGGAAGCCCGGCGAATCGGAATGTGCGCTGATGATCTTGAAGCCATCCTCAGGCTTACCTATACCGGCCACGAACGCGAATATCGCCGAATGATTCTTCACTACATAATACCGCCCACCCGGTTCTATGACCCAACTGTCAGACAGATTCAGCTCACGGAAACCAAGCGCATCAAGGCGTGAACGGAGGTTCTTGACTGCAAGGAAATTGCATGGGGAATCATCCAGAAATTTCAGAAGATCGGAGGTATGCTCATTCATGGTGTGTATATTTAGGTAAGTAAGAATCAATTGTTTTTCTCCTGATCCATGGCCGGATCGTCGTCCACATCAACAGGAGCGTCACCGACACCAGCGGAAGAGTCGGCTGCAGCGCCCTCAAACCGTGAAGGAGGGGCGGCGCTTGCCGGTGCAGATCCTCCTCCGCGTCCCTGACGCGAACCGAACGGAGGCTCTTTCATCAGCTCAAGCATCTCATATGAGACATTGAACACATCTTCCGGCGATATAGGCCTTATCGGCTCGAACCAACGGAATTGCGGCAAATAGAAGAGGCTTTTCTTTGCCAGATACAATGGTGTCGTAGTACCTGAGGATTCCGGCCAGAACTTCATGCGATCTATGGCTTGGTTCACAAAGTCGGCAGACAGGAAAGAACATTCTATGTTTGCTATCTTATTGAACGTGGAATCGGACTCTTCCGGAAGGAAAATCGCCTGTACGTTGCCGCTCACATCAAGGTGACGTATCGCACCGCCATCAAAATAGGCGGTCATCTCTTTCCCTGAAAGCTGATTGTAAAATTCCTCGTCTATCCATTCCGCCATAAAGGCGAAATCAGGGAGCTTTGCCCAGTCGGCAGTGCTGTCGTTAAGGTGTACCTGTATGACATTTCCGAATATCTGCTTGCTCTCATTCCATACCACGGGATGATAATCCATGTACATCATGGAGTCTCGCTGCACGAAAGTCATTGAATCGCAAAGACCCTGCAGGTCGGAACGGAAAAAGCGCACATGCGGTGCGGCGACAATATGATGGGTTGTATCCGCAGGGGCGGTTACGGAATCATTGATGGCACGTGCCGGGGTTATGAACAGGCGCGTCCGGATGGTGTCGGCATGCAGGAACAGCGTGTCCCCGGCCGTGGAGAATTCCTTCGCAAGAGCCCTTCCGGTAACCATGGCACTGTCAGAAACCTCGAAATAGAATCCATAGTTGCCGGTCAGGATCACTTTATTGGCAGTATCCGTGAGCTCTATGTTTCCGAACGCTTCCCCGAATCCTATGTTCCTGTCGTAGTACAAAGTATCTCCGGTAAGGGTGTTCCCGTTGCTTGCCACGACCAACGAGCGACGGTAAAGGTCTGCCTGCGATGTCTCCGTGTTGTATACTCCGCGAGACGTATAAATAGTGCCATCCGAGGCTATTATGGTGGAAACCGTGTCAAGGATAGCGATATGGGTTGCCGTATTGTACAGCATGTCGTCCGTGTATATGTCAAGCGTATCTTTCTCGGAAAGGCTGTTAAGGTGCACGTTCTCGCGGAAGAGGGCATCCTTGGTGGTAGGGCTGTATTCCCCGTATCTTGAGTCAAGACGGTTGTCACGGTCGGTGAGCACTCCTCCGACCTCATAGAAACCGAGATCTATGCCCAAGTCATAGTTGAATATATCGGTCAACAAAGTCACATCCCTGTTTATCAGACGAACTTTCTTTCCGGGATCGGCATACAGAACCGCCAATTGGGTGGAATCGGAATAGTCCAGCTCGTCGGCATATACAAAAAGCGTATCCCCTTGTTCCATGCGCACATTGCCGAACGCCCGGATTGAGCCGGGATTGTCATAGAAATGGGCACTGTCGCAATACATGTACATGTCAGCCTTACGGAATTCCACATCTCCCACCACGATCTGATAGTCTGTCCCATCCTCCGCACGCAACTCATCGGCACGCTCCAGAAACACACGATTGCGCTGATAACGGTCTGCATAGGGAAGCGTGGGTTTTATAGCAGCAGTATCGGGAGTGCGCAACGTGGCCGGCACAGTACGCGAAGAAGGGGCGTTTCCCTTTCCCGAAGCAAAAACGGAGAGACAGACCATGCACACGGCAAAGCAGAAGGCCGCCGTCAAGCCGCGCCTCCCGTTGCAGGATGCACATGATTGGGTTTTGCTTTTACCGTCTCGCATTCCAGACAAGCGACTCACTTCTTGATCTTCAACCAACCGGCGTTCTTAAATTCACAATCAGCCCAGTTGTCTTCGATCTTAACATAGGTGTCTTTTATCTTCTTCTCTATCCAGTCTTTGAGCATCTGTTGGCGAGCCGAATTCTCATACATCTGCTTTATAAGCTGATAATCATCTGAAAGATTGGCCTTGTGAGCCGGAATGCGTGCAGTCAGCTTTACCAGCGCCACAATGTCGTTGTTTCGCTTGGGATCCTTCATTATGAAAGCCTCGGAAACATCCCCTACCTGCATACCGTCCACTTTCTTGGCCACTTCCTGTGGAAGTTGATCCATCTCGAAACGGATTGAATTATTCTCGGGATTCACCATCTGGCCATGGTTGTTGCGGGTGTCCTTGTCCTGCGAGACCATGGTCGCCTCCTCAAAGGTATATTTGCCGTTGGTGATCTCAGTCCTGAGGGAGTCAAGACGATTCAAGGAATTCATAAGTTCCGCGTCCGAAACCTTAGGCCGCAGGAGTATGTGACGTGTATTGATGCGGTCCCCTCGCTTTTCGATAAGCTGGATTATGTGGTAGCCGTATTGCGTCTCCACTATCTTGGAAACCTTCTTTGGATCGTTCAGGTTGAAGGCCACGGCAGCATACTCCGGCTCAAGACCGGCTTTCCCCGTGAAACCGATTTCGCCGCCACGCACACTGGATCCGTCTTCGCTGTACATTATTGCAAGAGTAGAGAATGGAGTCTCTCCGCGATTGACGCGATCGGCATAGTCGCGCAGACGAGCCTTCACGTCATCGATCTCCTGCTGTGGAATCTTAGGATTGATCGTTATGATCTTCGCCTCAACCTGCAGCGGCACGAAAGGTATGGAGTCGGCAGGAAGCGAGGAAAAATATTTGCGCACATCCGATGGGGTAACCTTCAGATCCTTTGATATGCTTTTTTGTACCTCGTTTATACGATATTGATTGCGCATGTTCTCCAACAGCTGCTGACGAAGTTCGGGCATAGGCTTGCGGAACATAGCCTCCACCTTTTCAGTAGTGCCAAGGTTGTTGATCATGTAATTGATTCTCTGCTCCACAGCCTGCACCACCATGGATTCCTGTACCTCCACGGTATCAATGTCCGCCTGGTGAAGAAACAGTTTCTCCACAGCGAGCTGCTCGGGAATGACACAATACGGATCGCCGTCGACCGGCACCTTCTCATACAGCATCTGCTGATACGCCTCCTCGATCTCACTTTTGTAAATGGGTTGGTCGCCAACCATCCAGGCCACTTCCTCAACCACATTGTTTCTGGCGGCTAAAGCTGCGAAAGCCATCGCACATCCTGCGGCGGCTAAAGTAACTGTTCTGAGTTTCACTATCTTGTATGGATAAGTTGCATTTAACTTGATGTGACGGTGGAGAGCGCCGTGCCGCCCGCAAGGAGACCGGCACACCTTTCAACCCACAAAGGTAGCGTTTCTTTTCCAATTGACAAGAAGAGGCGGTGTTAAGCGATGTAAATTTCGGGAGGAACCGTTTTTTGTTTTGTGTTGAATTAGGCGAATCCACAAAAAAGAATGGAAATGCCATTATACATTATGAAAAAACGGTGGATCGTATTATCTTTGCAACAACCATGAGAAAACCGACCATATTATTAATACCACTGCTGTCGCTGTGCCTGCATATCGGAGCTGCCTCTGTGACACGCGGGCAAGCCGAACAGGCGCTACGCGATCTTGACAGGGAGATAAGACTGTTCGAGTCCTACAAGTCAAGACGCGTGGCACGCATAGACTCCATGAAGACGGATCGCTCCACCATGGCCGTCGGAAGCCACCCCTGGCTCGAGCAGACAATGGCGATCGCGAAATCATACAACGCTTTCAACAACGACTCGGCATTGCACTATTATACACAAGGAATCGAATGGGCAGCAAAAGCAGGGACAGACTCCCTTGAGACAGAATTCCGCTTACGCCGGGCTACGTACCTTAGCATAAGCGGATACATACATGATGCGTTAAACGAGATAGATGACATCGACACCACGCGCCTTTCAGAAGGATTGCGTTCCACATATTACTCGGCGACCAGGCAGATGTACTCGTACATCTCATTCTATTACGACGGACACGAACGGCATTTCGACAAATGGCACAACCTCGCCGTGGAAGCCCAGAAACGCCTGTTGCCTACATTGCCACAAGGCTCCGACACATATCTGTTGAATCTCGGGGAGAACTACTATTATTGCAGGGAATATGCACGCAGTGCGGAAGTGCTCACGAATCTCCTGACACGCATAGAGCCACACAACCAGGACTATGCCATAGCATGCCACATACTGTCTGCCATAGCCGGAGCGCGAGGAGACATAAATGGCCGCATCTACTACCTGGCGCTTTCTGCCATCTCAGACATACGCACTGCCACCCTCGAAGTAACCTCCATCCAGGAACTGGGAGGACTGCTCTATGAACTGGGGGAGCTGGACAGGGCACACAACTAACTGAACATAGCCATAGACAATGTGGTGCAAAGCCGTGCATCCGTGCGCATGAGCCAGACCACCGAACTGCTCAACATAGTGGAAAACCACCATAACCGCCAGATGGCACAATGGCGCGTATGGCTTTATGTGATAATAATCTTCCTTGTAATTTGCCTTGTATCCCTGATAGTCGCCATCTGGTATCTCAGACGGCAGCTCGTAAAGGTTGCCAACATGAAACAGGTGCTTCAGACCGCAAACCGGGCAAAAGACGTGTATATAAGCCAGTTCCTCAACCTTAGCTCCATATTCATGGACAAGCTCAAGGAATTCTGCAAACTGACAAACCGAAAGATCTCTGCCGGTCAGACCGACGAACTTTACAAGATCACCAAATCGGGAAAATTCATAGAGGAGCAGAGCCGTGAATTCTACAAGGTATTCGACGAATCATTCCTGAACCTTTATCCCGATTTCGTGGAAAAGGTAAATGAACTGTTGCGACCCGACGAACAGATAGCACTGAACGACGGCGAGACGCTAAACAGCGATCTGCGTATACTCGCTTTCATGCGACTCGGCATAGAGGATACCAACCGTATCGCACACACCCTCAACTACAGCGTAAACACCATCTATGCCTACCGCAACAAGCTCCGCAACCGTGCCATAAACCGCGACACCTTCGAAGCCGACATCATGGCAATCGGCACGACCGCGCAATAAATAAAAGCAAAGCTCCGTGCGCGACGCTCATGCGTCGTGTCCTTCACTATCAGGGCAGTCACGCCTCCTCGGGAAAAAGCGCATCAGTAAGGGCATTGAGGGCACCCACCTTGTCCTCTGCCTTCACAAGGAAAGATATGTTGTAGTTCGAGCCGCCATATGAAATCATGCGCACCGGAATGTGACGAAGGGCGTCTATCGCCTTTGCCTCAAACCCACGGTTGTGCCACTCGAGGTCTCCCACCACACAGATGATAACCATGTCGTAATCCACCGTCACGGTGCCTATCTCCTTAAGCTCATCTATGATATGCTCCAGCTTGAGGGGATTGTCTATGGTCACCGAGATTCCCACCTCCGAGGTCGCTATCATATCGATCGGACGCTTGTAATTGTCGAAGATCTCAAAAACGCGGTGTATGAATCCCGATGCCATGAGCATGCGTGATGACTTGATTTTGATAGCCATGACACCGTCCTTGGCCGCCACGGCTTTGATACTGCGAGAGTGCACAGTGTTGTAAATCAGCGTACCACGAGCGTCAGGCTCCATGGTGTTGAGCACACGGATAGGAATGTTGTTGAATTTCGCGGGCATCACACATGTGGGATGAAGTATCTTGGCACCGAAATAGGCCAGTTCCGCAGCCTCATCGAAATGCAGCTCAGCCACGGGGGTAGTGCGCTCCACATAGCGGGGGTCATTGTTATGCATACCGTCTATGTCCGTCCATATCTCAATCTCTTCAGCGTGTATCGCCGCACCGATCAAGGATGCCGTAAGGTCGCTTCCTCCTCTCTGCAAATTGTCTATGTCGCCGGCCGCGTTCCTGCATATGAATCCCTGAGTAACGAACAGATCCGCGTCCGCATTGGCTTCCAGCATGGGACACAGCACTTCGGTTATATGATCTATGTCGGCCTCTCCGTTACTGTCGGTACGCATGAAATCAAGCGCTGGAAGCCACACGCACTTCACCCCCTGCTCGCGCATGTACAGCTCCATCATGGCTGTAGACATAAGTTCTCCCTGGGCAAGCATGGTCTTTTCATCGCGTTCGTCAAAGCCGTCGTGAGCCAGTGAGCGCATAAGCGAGAAACGCTCGTTCAACCGTTCGGTAGCTTCATGCAATATGGCTTCATCCTCATAAAGTTCTGCCAGCACATTGCGGTAACGCTCCTCCAGATGATTTATGGTATCCTTGGCACTGTTTATATTCTTGCGATAAAGATACCCCGATATCTCCACCAGAGTATTGGTAGTACCCGACATGGCCGACAATACGACTATATTGCAGCCCCTTTCCCTTACAAGAGCGGCAACATCCTTTATACGACCGGCGCTCCCTACTGAAGTGCCGCCAAATTTCAATACTTTCATAAAAATATGCGACGGTCAAGACCGCTGACCGACATTTTCCTTACTTGATTATTCTTTGCTTGATTATTCAGAGATCAACTGCTTCCCTTCACAACGCATGACCCTTGCAGGGTACTGTTCCACAAGCTGGAGATTATGCGTCGCCATTATCACTGCCGTCCCTTTCCCGGCAATGTCATGCAGGTAACGCACGATGCTGTCGCCGGTCTGCGGATCGAGGTTGCCCGTCGGTTCGTCTGCAAGTATCAGGCGCGGATGGTTGAGAAGCGCACGCGCTATTACGATACGCTGCTGTTCACCACCGGAAAGCTCATGTGGCATCTTATAGGACTTGTTGGCCATCCCGACACGTGAAAGCACCTCATCTATGCGGGCTTCCTTTTCCGAAGCGTCCTTCCAGCCAGTAGCATTGAGGACGAAATTGAGGTTCTGGAACACATTGCGATCCGTCAGCAGCTGGAAGTCCTGAAAAACTATGCCTATGCGCCTGCGGAGCATGGGCACATCCTTGCGACGGATATCGACCAAGTCCATATCCATCACACGAGCCTCACCGGTATATACCGGAATCTCAGCATACATGGACTTAAGCAGGCTTGACTTGCCGCTTCCCACCTTACCTATGAGATAGGCGAACTCCCCCTCGTCCATACGGAGATCCACATGCTTCAGAACCACAAGTTCCTTCCGCAATATCTCCACATCCTTGTACTCAACTACATTCATCAGTTTCCTGCTACTTGTTTTTACAAAATTAATCCTTATCCTACTAAGGACAGGAAGCACACAATTTCATTAACATTATTTTAACACACCGGGATCCATACTCTATCCCTTGTCATTCATCCATCTATTCATAAATTTTAGATAAAAAACTTGCCTTTAATTGCATTAGTCAATTTTTACCGCTAATTTTGCACCTTGAAAAATCGTGCAAAACAGATAATAACAACATAAAAACACTTCATTTTATGCAAGTTACGCTTGAAAAAACCGGCGAACTCGAAGGCCGCATCAAGGTTGATGTGGCTCAGGACGACTATATCGCCAAGGTAAATCAGGAACTTAAGGAAATAGGCCGCAATCGGGTGATACCCGGCTTCCGTAAAGGGCATGTAAGCCTTGACCAGCTTCGTCGCCGTTTCGGCAAGGAGGTAAAAAGCCACGTGCTCAACGAGGAGGTCTACCGCGCAGTCATCGAATATATCCGTGAGAACAAACTCGACATCCTCGGAGAACCCCTTCCCGTGGAAGTCAAGGAAATAAGCCTTGACCAGCCCGACTACACATTTGAATACGAGGTTGGCATGGCACCAGAGTTCAACGTGGCCATAGACGAAAACCTCACACTCCCCTACTATACCATCTCTGTTGACGAAAAGATGGTGGCTGACCAGGATCAGGCACTCCGCGAACGCTTCGGCGCACAGGTGCCCGGTGAGGAGGTAGACGCAAAAGCCCTCGTAAAGGGTGCCATCATGGAACTTAACGAAGACGGTACCGTAAAGACAGACGAGACCGCCGTGCAGGTGGTTGACGGCATCGTTGCACCCATGTATTTCAAGGACAAAGAGCAGGCAGACCTGTTCCTCGGGAAGAAAGTCGGCGACAAGGTTCGCTTCAACCCCTGGAAGACATGCGAAGGCAACGCGGCAGAGCTTTCTTCAATGCTCCATATCGACAAGGAGAACGCAGCCGAGATGAAGGCCGACTTCGAATTGGCAATCTCCGAGATCATTGTCCTCAAGCCGGCTGAACACGGAGAGGAATTCTACAAGGAAGTCTTCCCCGGCAGCGCAAACGTGACCAACGAGGAGGAATACTTCACTGAACTCCGCAAGATGATCGCAGCACAGCTCGCTCCCAACAGCGAATACCTCTTCAACCGCGACGCACGCAAGGCCATCATGGACAAGTTCAGCAACTTCGACCTGCCCGCTGCATTCCTCAAGAAATGGCTTGTAGCCCGCAACGAGGAACTCACAGCTGAAAAGGTGGACGAAGAATACGACAAGATGGTTCCCGCCATCAAGTGGGAACTCATCGAAGGCCGCATCGCCCGCGATCTTGACATCAAGGTTACGGATGAAGACCTGCTCGACTATGCAAAAGCCGTGGCATACCAGCAGTTCATGCAGTATGGCATGACCAACATGGACGACGAGACACTCACCAACTATGCCCGCCGCATCCTTGAGGACAAAAACTACGGACGCCGTATGCGCGAAGACCTTGCAGACCGCAAGATGTTCAACGCCATACGCGCCAAAGTGCACCTTGATGAAAAATCGGTAAGCCTTGACGAATTCAAGGCCATCGCCGAAGCAAAATAAACATAACATCAACCGACATACGATCTGACATGCCCGTCCCGGTGAAACAAAACCGGGGCGGGTGTGTTTTGTATTCGAGGCGCAATTCGCCACAACCATACCCTTTGGCAATCCATATCAAAGGGCATACAACCGCAGGTGAATGCCCATCTTGAATTTTATATTGATTTTCTTGGAGGTTTTAGCAAAAAATGTACTATCTTTGAGATAGATTTGCAGTGAAAGGAATTGAAGCCAGTCACGCATCGGCCACAATAGACACACGGCAAATTTTCCAACAAGTACAAAACAGATAAGAAAGATATGACTGATTTCAACAAAAACGACTTCCGCAACTATGCCGTGAAGCATCTCGGCATGAACGGTCTGGCACTCGACCAATTCACGTCGGCCACCGACAGCGCCATAAGGTCAAGCTACATCTCCCCCACGATCATCGAAGAGCGTCAGCTGAATGTAGCGCAAATGGATGTGTTCTCGCGCCTCATGATGGATCGGATAATCTTCCTTGGCACAGAAGTAAACGACTATACGGCAAATGTGATACAGGCACAGCTCCTCTATCTTGACTCCGCCGATCCCGGCAAGGACGTGTCAATCTATCTCAACTCACCCGGCGGATCGGTATACGCCGGCCTTGGAATCTACGACACCATGCAGTACATCAGCTCTGACGTGGCTACGATCTGCACAGGCATAGCAGCCTCCATGGCGGCAGTGCTGTTGGTGGCCGGGACAAAAGGCAAGCGATTCGCACTCAATCACTCACGCGTCATGATCCACCAGCCCATGGGAGGTGCCCAGGGACAGGCATCGGACATCGAGATCACCGCCCGCGAGATCCAGAAACTCAAGAAGGAGCTATATCACATCATATCCGACCATTCTGGCCAGCCTTTCGAGAAAGTAGAGCGCGACTCAGACCGCGACTACTGGATGACAGCCCAGGAAGCCAAGGAATACGGCATGATCGACGACGTGCTTGTAAAAAAGCAACTTCCGGGGAACCTCTAATCCGCAACAATCCAGATGGCAAAGAAAAAAGTTGAAAGCTGCGCTTTCTGCGGGCGCCCGGCAAACCAGTCGGAAGTAATGATCCCGTCGGGAATCAACCCCGACGTCTTTCTCTGTGCGGAATGCGCCGATGCCATTCACGACATACTTGGTGAATTCCGAGGTACGGGCAAAGAGAAAAAAAACGAGGGGAACCCATCCCTGGAATTGAAGGAGATACCCAAGCCAAAGGAAATCTGCAAGTTCCTTGACCAATACGTAATCGGGCAGGACAGCGCCAAGCGCTATCTTTCAGTGGCAGTCTACAACCATTACAAACGACTGAGCCAACCGCGCGAGGACGATGTGGACATAGAAAAAAGCAACATCATAATCGTGGGGCCTACAGGCACAGGAAAGACACTTCTGGCCAAAACCATAGCCAGAATGCTCAATGTGCCGTTCACAATCGTAGATGCCACGGTATTGACCCAGGCCGGCTACGTGGGTGAAGACATTGAAAGCCTGCTCACCCGCCTGCTACAAGCGGCTGACTACGACGTGGCGAAAGCCGAACGAGGGATAGTGTTCATTGACGAGATAGACAAGATCGCCCGCAAGGGGGACAACCCCTCCATCACCCGCGACGTAAGCGGCGAGGGTGTGCAGCAAGGACTGCTCAAATTGCTCGAAGGTTCCATCGTGAACGTCCCGCCGCAAGGTGGCCGCAAGCATCCGGAGCAGCGTATGATACCGGTGGATACGAAGAACATCCTGTTCATATGCGGTGGAGCATTTGACGGAATAGAACGCAAGATCGCGCAGCGCCTCAACACCCATGTCGTCGGCTACAGCATAGACCAGGCACGACAGCGCATAAACCGCGACAATTACCTGAGCTATGTCGCCCCGCAGGATCTGAAATCATTCGGCCTCATACCTGAGATCATCGGCCGTCTGCCGATCCTCACCCACCTTGACCCGCTTGACCGCGACGCCCTGCGACGTGTGCTGACCGAACCAAAGAACGCCATCACACGCCAATATGAGAAGCTTTTCGCCATGGACGGCGTGAAGCTCAAGTTCGAGCCAGAAGCGCTTGACATGATCGTGGACAAGGCGATAGAGTACAAGCTCGGCGCACGCGGCCTGAGAGCCATAGTAGAGACCGTGATGATAGACTCCATGTTCGAGCTACCTTCCACCTCCAAGAAGACTTTCACAGTCACTGCCGACTATGTACTTGACAAACTGCAAAGCTCACATTACGAGCTCAACAAGAATCTTGACATAAAAGAGTGATCCCTCCCCCTCCATCCCATCCGACTTCAATCACATGAAGCAAATCTTAAACTGACCCCATGACAACAAGACAGCAATTGACCGAAGCCTTGAAAGTCCATTTCGGATTCGACAAGTTCAAAGGCAACCAGGAGCAGATAATGATGTCGCTCCTCGCAGGCAACGACGTGTTTGTGCTGATGCCGACAGGCGGAGGCAAGTCGTTATGCTATCAGCTGCCGGCGTTGCTCATGGAAGGAACCGCCATAGTGGTGTCGCCACTTATCGCGTTGATGAAGAATCAAGTGGATGCCATGCGCAATTTCAGCACCGACGACGGCATCGCCCACTTCCTCAACTCGTCGCTAAATAAAAGCGCGATCGATCAGGTCAAGGCAGACATACTTTCAGGAAAGACAAAACTGCTTTATGTGGCGCCGGAGTCACTGACAAAAGAAGAGAATATTGAATTTTTGAAGACAGTTCCCATATCGTTCTACGCCGTGGACGAGGCGCACTGCATCTCGGAATGGGGGCACGATTTCAGACCTGAATACCGTCGCATCCGCCCCATAATAAACGAGATACAGGAACGTCCCGTGATAGCCCTCACAGCTACCGCCACCCCAAAGGTACAGCACGATATACAGAAGAACCTTGGCATGACCGATGCCGTGGTGTACAAGTCGTCGTTCAACCGCCCCAACCTTTACTACGAGATAAGGTCAAAGACGCCGAACACAGACCGCGACATAATAAAATTCATCAAAGGCCATCCCGACTGCTCCGGCATCATATACTGCCTGAGCAGGAAAAAAGTAGAAGAACTTGCTGAATTGCTGCAGGTGAACAACATCCAGGCTCTTCCATATCATGCCGGAATGGATCCGGCAACACGCTCCGCCAATCAGGACGCATTCCTGCTTGAGAAGACCGATGTTATCGTAGCGACAATCGCTTTCGGGATGGGTATAGACAAACCCGACGTGCGCTACGTGATACACTACGACATGCCCAAATCCCTGGAGGGATACTATCAGGAGACCGGACGCGCCGGCCGTGACGGCGGTGAAGGCCGTTGCATTACGTTCTACTCGGCAAAAGACCTCAAGAAGATGGAGAAATTCATGCAGGGGAAACCACTGACCGAGCAGGAAATTGGGAAGCAACTGCTTGCTGAGACAGCCTCCTACGCGGAATCTTCGGTATGCCGCCGCAAGACACTCCTCCATTATTTCGGAGAAGAATATGAGCACGACAACTGCGGGAACTGTGATAACTGTTTAAATCCAAAGAAAAAAGTGGACGCTAAAGATGATTTATGCGCAGTATTGGAAACAATCGCTGCCCTTAAAGAAAAATTTAAAGCTGAACACATCATCGATGTAGTGACCGGACGCGAAACCGCCGATGTCCGCACCTACCATCACGAGGAGCTGGAGGCGTTCGGCTCCCTGCCTAAGACCGACCGCCGGTATCTCGGCGCACTTCTAAGGCAGGCGACAATCGCAGGATACATCGAAAGGGAAATAGAGAATTTCGGACTGGTAAAAATAACCGCAAAGGGGAAAGAATTCCTGCAACATCCCGTTCCATTCAAGATCGTGGAAGACAACGACTTCAACGAGGAGGAAGAGGAAGTGGCCGTAAAAAGCGGCGCATCGTGCGCAGTGGATCCGGAACTTTACTCCATACTGAAAGACCTCCGCAAGAAAATCGCAAAACACCATAACCTGCCTCCCTACGTGATCTTCCAGGATCCGTCGCTCGAGGCCATGGCCACCACGTATCCAGTGACCATGGAAGAGCTGCAGAACATCACCGGAGTGGGGGCAGGAAAGGCCAAACGCTACGGCGAGGAGTTCCTGAAGGTAATAAAGACACATGTGGAGGAAAACGAGATAGAACGTCCCGAAGACCTGCGGGTACGTTCCGTCGCCAACAAGAGCCGCATCAAGATCTCCATAATACAAGCCATAGACCGCAAGATAGACCTTGACGAGCTTGCTAACTCCAAATGCATGGAATTCAGCGAACTGCTTGACGAGATAGAGGCCATCGTCTATTCCGGCACAAAGATCAACATCAATTACTTCATAAACGAGGTGATAGACGACGATCATCAGGAAGACATATTCGAATATTTCAAGGAAGCCGAATCAGACTCCCTCGAGGATGCCATACAGGAACTCGGCTCCGAATATTCCGAAGACGAGATACGCCTTATGCGCATCAAATTCCTATCCGAACTTGGCAACTGATCCCAAAGGGAAAAGCATCTCTAAAGAACGACAATAAAGCACCGAAAATCGGTGCTTTATTGTCGTTTTATAACTAACGGAATTAAGGTCTATTCACAAAAAATTCGTACCTTTGTAGTTGATTTCCAATCATTGGCTTATGCCGCACGGAAGCGGCGGCGTTTCATCTTATTACAAAATGATAGCTGTAAACAATTTAGGTATACAATTCGGCAAAAGAGTTTTATTTCAAGACGTCAATTTAAAGTTCACACCCGGAAACTGCTACGGTATTATCGGCGCAAACGGTGCCGGTAAGTCCACATTGATGCGCATACTTTCCGACCAGCTCACTCCCACCCAAGGCAATGTGACAATGGGGCCCGGGGAGCGCATGAGCGTGCTCGAACAGGACCACTTCAAATTCGATGACTGCACGGTGATGAACACCGTATTGCAAGGCCACACAATCCTGTGGGACATCATGCAGGAAAAAGACGCCCTTTACGCGAAACCTGACTTCAACGACGCCGACGGAATACGTGCGTCAGAACTGGAGGAAAAGTTCGCCGAAATGGAAGGATGGAACGCCGAGTCTGATGCCGCCGCACTGCTCAGCGGCCTCGGCATAAAGGAAGACCGCCACTACATGCTCATGCGCGACCTTTCCGGTAACGAAAAGGTGCGTGTGCTTCTGGCAAAGGCTCTCTTCGGCAACCCCGACAACCTCCTGCTGGACGAGCCGACCAACGACCTCGACCTTGAGACGGTAGCGTGGCTCGAAGACTACCTCTCGAAATTCGAGAACACCGTATTGGTAGTATCACACGACCGCCACTTCCTTGACTCGGTGTGCACCCACACTCTTGACATAGACTACAACAAGGTCAAGCTATTCGCCGGCAACTACAGTTTCTGGTATGAATCGTCGCAGCTCGCCCTCCGACAGCAACAGCAGCAGAACAAGAAAGCCGAAGAGAAACGCAAGGAACTACTGGAATTCATCCAACGATTCAGCGCCAATGTGGCAAAGTCGAAACAGACCACATCGCGCAAGAAGATGCTTGAGAAACTCAACATAGAGGAAATACAGCCCTCATCGCGACGCTATCCGGGCATAATATTCACGCCTGAACGCGAACCGGGCAACAAGATACTTGAAGTGCACGGCCTCACAGCCTCCATTGACGGGGAGATCCTTTTCAAAGATGTAAACTTCCAGATAGAGAAGGGGGATAAAGTCGCTTTCCTGAGTCATGACCCACGCGCCATGACAGCCCTTTTCGAGATTATCTGCGGTGACCGCAAACCCGACGAAGGCACGTTCGAATGGGGACAGACCATCACTACAGCATACCTCCCGCTTGACAATTCCGCATACTTCAACACGGACATGAACCTCGTGGACTGGCTCTGTCAATTCTCCTCCGATTCAAGCGAGATATACCTGAAAGGATTCCTCGGCAAGATGCTCTTCTCAGGAGAAGAGGTGCTGAAAAAGGCATCGGTGCTTTCCGGCGGGGAGAAAATGCGCTGCATGATCGCACGCATGATGCTCCGCAACGCCAACACCATGGTGCTTGATTCCCCTACCAACCATCTTGACCTTGAATCCATCCAGGCTTTCAACAACACGCTCCAGAACTTCAAGGGCAACATCCTCCTCTCCTCCCACGACCATGAGTTCATACAGACCGTGTGCAACCGCATCATAGAGCTCACCCCCGGCGGCATAATAGACAAGATGACGGAATACGACGACTACATCACCGACGAAAAGGTAGCCGCCGCCCGCGAACGCCTCTACGCGCAGGCATAACAGCCGCCATCCCGACCGACAACATCACATAATACTTGCATTATGGTAAAGCATATCGTAACATTCAAGCTGACCGGCACCTCCAAGGAACGCCTTGAGGTTGCCAAAAGCTTCCGCGAAGCACTGTTGGCTCTTCCACCCCAGATCCCCGTCCTCCAAAGCATGGAAGTGGGTATAAATTCCAATCCTGCCGAAGAATGGGATCTGGTGCTCACGGCAATCGTGCCCACCATGGCTGATGTCGAAACCTATGCGGCACATCCGGCTCATGTTGCAGCAGCCGCACTTCTGAAAGGTCACAAGGCAGACCGTGCGTGTGTAGACTACGAATTTTAAGGAAACCCATCCAATACTCCCCCTCATGGTTCAATTTTTCAAAAAAGGAAGTTCTACTTTCTACGCCGTTGAGACAGATCATCGCCTCGACGAGAGCGAAAAAGAGAGATTAATGTGGTCATTCTCGGGTGCCAAGCCCTTGAACGCCACCTCCGTAAAAGGCAGCTTCATAGGCCCGCGCCGCGAAATGATAACCCCGTGGAGCACTAACGCCGTAGAGATCGCCCAAAACATGGGACTGACGGGCATAACCCGCATAGAGCAGTTCACCCGTGTGCCGGATGGCGAGGAACCGCATTTCGACAAGATGCTCTTCCGCCACTACGACGGTCTGAACAGCCGGGTATTCACCCTTGACAGGAAACCGGATCCCATAGTCAAGATAGACGACATCCATACCTACAATGCACAGGAGGGACTGGCTCTCAGCCCGGAAGAGGAAGAATACCTGAGCGGCCTTGCAAAGAAGCTCGGCCGTCCGCTGACAGACTCGGAAGTCTTCGGATTTTCACAGGTAAACTCTGAACACTGCCGTCACAAGATCTTCAACGGCACCTTCATCATAGACGGGGAGGAGAAACCCACTTCACTGTTCAAGCTCATAAAGCGCACATCACAGGAAAACCCCAACGGACTTGTGAGCGCCTACAAGGACAACGTGGCTTTCCTGGAAGGTCCCAAGGTAGACCAGTTCTATCCGGTGAACCCTGATCGCCCCGATTACTTCGAAGTCAAGGATCTTGACACCGTTATCTCCCTCAAGGCTGAGACCCACAACTTCCCCACAACCGTAGAACCGTTCAACGGTGCCGCCACAGGTACCGGCGGCGAAATCCGCGACCGCCTCGGTGGAGGAAAGGCTTCACTCCCCATTGCCGGAACTGCCGTTTACATGACCTCCTATCCCCGCCTGAGCGAAGCACACCGCTGGGAACTCATGATGAACCCGCGCGTATGGCTGTATCAGACACCCGCTGAAATCCTCATCAAGGCATCCAACGGAGCCTCCGATTTCGGCAACAAGTTCGGACAGCCTCTCATCTGCGGTTCTCTCCTGACATTCGAGCATGACGAGAACGGTCACATGTACGCCTACGACAAGGTGATCATGCTTGCAGGTGGCGTTGGTTATGCTGCAAAGAAAGATGCCATAAAGGGGACACCTGTGGCAGGAGAAAAGGTCGTGGTTATGGGTGGCGACAACTACCGCATCGGAATGGGAGGCGGCGCTGTCAGCTCCGTAGAAACCGGCCAGTATGCCAACGCCATAGAACTCAACGCCGTGCAACGAGCAAACCCCGAGATGCAGAAGCGTGTCTCCAACGTGATCCGCGCTCTTGCCGAGGGTGACAACAACCCTGTGGTCTCCATCCATGACCACGGTGCGGGAGGACACCTCAACGCATTGTCGGAACTTGTGGAGGAAACAGGCGGCCACATAGATCTTGACGCGCTGCCGGTTGGCGACAAAACGTTGTCCGCAAAGGAGATCGTGGGCAATGAAAGCCAGGAACGCATGGGCATGGTGATAGATGCCAAAGACATACCGTATGTGGAGCGTGTGGCTCAACGCGAACGCGCCCCCATGTATGTAGTCGGAGAAACCACCGGCGATCATAAGTTCGTATTCTCAGACTCCAAGGGACGCAAACCGATTGACCTTGAGATGGCCGACATGTTTGGCAACTCCCCCAAGACCATCATGCGGGACAACACGGTGGAAACCACATACAAGGCACCGGCATATGACGTTGCGGAACTTAACACCTATGTGCGCAACGTGCTCTCGCTTGAGGCCGTGGCTTGCAAGGACTGGCTTACAAACAAGGTAGACCGATCGGTGACCGGACGTGTGGCACGTCAGCAATGCCAGGGAGAGATCCAGCTGCCGTTGAGCGACTGCGGCGTGGTTGCCCTTGACTATACAGGGCGTGCCGGCATCGCCACTTCAATCGGCCACGCCCCACAGGTTGCGCTGGCCGACAGCGCCAAAGGTTCGGTGATGGCAGTTGCCGAAGCATTGACAAACATAGTGGGCGCACCCCTGAAAGACGGTCTCAAGAGCGTAAGCCTGAGCGCCAACTGGATGTGGCCGTGCAAGAACGCCGGCGAGGATGCCGCGCTCTACCGCGCTGTGGAAGCTTGCTCAGACTTTGCCGTAGCCCTTGGCATAAACATCCCTACCGGCAAGGATTCACTGTCCATGACCCAGAAATACGGGGAGGACAAAGTGTTCGCCCCCGGGACTGTGATCATCTCAGCTGCAGGAGAGACAGCCGACGTGCGTCGCACCGTAACTCCGGTACTACAGAAAAAGGCTAAATCGGAACTCTACTATATCGACTTCTCGGCTGACGAACTGAGGCTCGGCGGATCAGCTTTCGCCCAGACCCTGAATGCCATCGGATCCGATGCCCCGACCGTAAAGGATGCCGATTACTTCAAGCGGGCATTTGCCGCAGTGCAGAGCCTCGTGAAGAACAACCGGGTACTTGCCATGCACGACGTATCTGCCGGCGGTCTTGTGACCACCCTGCTTGAAATGGTATTCGCCAACGCCGACGGCGGCCTTTCAATAACCACAGAGGGATTCACTGCCAACGGAGAGACCGATCTTGTGAAGATACTGTTCGCGGAAAACCCCGCATTGGTAATCCAGGTTGACGACGCAAAACGCGCCATCGTGGAGAAGACGCTTGCCGACGCAGGTGCGAAATTCTGGATCCTCGGTCGTCCGGCAGCCGAACGCGTGCTTCTCCTTGAACATGAGGGCACCGAACGTCTGTTCGGCATAGACCATCTGCGCGACGCATGGTTTGAGCCTTCCTACCTGCTTGACCGGATTCAGAGCGGTGCGGAATGTGCGGCCATGCGTTTTGAGAACTATAAGAAACAACCTCTCCGTTACGCCATACCCGCTTCCTTCGACGGCTCGCTGGAGTCACGCGGCATATCCTACCGCCGCAACGGGAAAACCGGAGTGCGTGCCGCCATAATCCGCGAAAAAGGCGTGAACGGCGACCGCGAGATGGCGTATTCGCTCTATCTGGCCGGATTCGATGTGAAGGACGTGCACATGACCGACCTCATGAGCGGACGCGAGACCCTCGACGACATAAACATGATCGTGTTCTGTGGAGGTTTTTCCAACTCAGACGTGCTCGGTTCGGCCAAGGGATGGGCAAGCGGTTTCCGCTGGAACGACACGGCAAAAGAGACATTGCGCCGTTTCTACAACCGTCCGGACACCCTCAGCCTTGGCATATGCAACGGTTGCCAGCTCATGATCGAACTCGGTCTGCTGCAAGGCAACGTAACGGAGGATGACGGTACGGGAGCCGGGCGCCCGCGCATGGAACACAATATAAGCCACAAGTTCGAATCACAGTTCGTAGGACTTTCCATACCGCAGACCAACAACGTGATGCTCGCTCCTCTTGCCGGCATGAAGCTCGGAATCTGGGTGGCTCACGGCGAGGGACGTTTCATGCTGCCCGGCAGCCTGAAGGATTACAACATCGCCGCCCGCTACAATTATGCCTCGTATCCGGCCAACCCGAACGGTTCACGTGGGGCAGTGGCGGCGCTGAGTTCGGCAGACGGTCGCCATCTTGCTATGATGCCTCACCTTGAGCGTGCCATATTCCCGTGGCAATGCGGACACTACCCCGCCAATCGCCGCAAGGATGCCGTCACACCATGGATCGACGCATTCATCGCAGCGCGCCGCTGGGTAGAAGCCAACAAGAAATAACACTCCAACAAAAGCATGGATCCCTCAACGTTCAGGCTTGGGATCCATGCTTATTATTACACATGACTTACCAAATTTAACAAAACCATGAAATACAGTACTATTTTATCCAAACGAAGCATCTTGGGCATCATTGCCTCTGCGGCTTTCATGGCGACGGCAGCCGACGTAACATACAGTAATCCGGTAATCAACCGAAGCGCTCCTGATCCGACGGTAATACGCGCCGACGATGGGACATATTACCTATACGCCACTGAAAACGTGCGCAACCTTCCGATATTCAAATCCAAGGATCTTGTGGACTGGGAACTTGTGGGCACCGCTTTCACCGACGAGACACGCCCGCAGATGGTGCCAGACGGCAGTATATGGGCTCCTGACATTCAACGGATCGGCGACAAGTACGTGCTTTACTATTCCAAATCGAAATGGGGCGGCGAATGGGAATGCGGCATAGGCGTGGCCACCGCCGATGCTCCCGAGGGACCATTTACCGATCACGGTAAATTGTTCATCAGCAACGAGATCGGCGTGCAGAACAGCATTGACCCGGTATACTTCGAGGAGAACGGTAAAAAATACCTTTTCTGGGGAAGTTTCCGTGGCATATATGGCATAGAACTGTCGGATGACGGCCTGTCGGTAAAACCGGGTGCAGAGAAACGTCAGATAGCAGGAACGCTGACAGAAGGCACCAACATCTTCAAACATGACGGATACTACTACCTGGTCGGTTCCGCCGGCTCATGCTGCGAGGGGGAAAGAAGCACATATCGCGTGGTCGTAGCCCGTTCGAAGGATCTTTTCGGCCCATACGTAGACAAAGAGGGCAAACCGGCAATGGAAAACGGTTTCTCACTCATGCATGAACGCAGCGAGAAGGTGATAGGCCCCGGTCACAACGCCAATTTCGTAACTGACGATGCCGGCAACTACTGGATGCTTTATCACGGCTTCGACGCAGCCGAGCCCAAGGCCGGCAGAAAAGTATATCTCGACCGTGTCACATGGGATGCAGAGGGATGGCCACGCACAGCAACAGGACAGCCCTCTGAAACGGCAAAACGCCCAGTGATCAGAAAACGGTAAAACGTTTCCCAAGCATCAGCGACAACAGACAAATCCTGAGTAAACAATCAAAACGCCCCGTGTCAAATGCATGATTTTGAACACGGGGCATTTTATATAGTGACATGCCAAAGACAAGTCCAAAAGGACAATCTTAGGAATATTGTGCGAAAAAAGATTTGGCGAGGTGGCTGATTTTGAGTAACTTTGCATCGCTGAAAACAACGCGCCGGGCAACTGTAAGAAACAGTAACGAGTTGGCGCTCCAAACTTGAAAACTATAAACTAAACCAAATAGTAAAATTATGAGCTTAAACATCGTAGTTCTTGCCAAGCAGGTGCCTGACACCCGCAACGTAGGAAAAGATGCTATGAAGGAAGATGGCACAATCAACCGCGCAGCTCTGCCCGCCATCTTTAATCCTGAAGACCTGAACGCTCTGGAACAGGCACTCCGCCTTAAGGACACTTATCCCGGAAGCACCGTGACGATACTGACCATGGGTCTGCCCCGTGCGGCAGAAGTTATCCGCGAAGCCATGTTCCGCGGTGCAGATACCGGAATCGTGCTTACCGACCGTGCCCTCGGCGGTGCAGACACGCTCGCCACCTCCTATTCCCTCGCACAGGCCATAAAGAAAATGGGCAAAGTAGACATGGTGCTCTGCGGACGTCAGGCCATCGACGGTGATACCGCCCAGGTAGGCCCGCAGGTTGCAGAAAAGCTCGGGATGCCCCAGGTGACATATGCAGAAGAGATCCTCGGCATTGCCGACGGCAAGGCCACCATCCGCCGACGCATCGAATCTGGTGTGGAAACGGTGAAGGCTCCTCTCCCCATGGTAGTAACGGTCAACGGTTCCGCTCCCGACTGCCGTCCGCGCAATGCCAAACGTGTGATGCAATACAAATATGCCGTTTCCCCGTCTGAAAAGGAGAAACTCTCCGACGAACTGAAGGCGTTGGTAGACAAGCGTCCGGGGCTAAATCTCCAGGAGTGGAGCGCCGCTTTCGTAGAGGCAGATCCGACCCAGATCGGCATGCCAGGCTCCCCCACCAAGGTAAAGGCAATCGAAAACGTGGTATTCACCGCAAAGGAATCGCTTCGTCTGGACAACAACGACGAGCAGATAGAGGAACTGGTGAAGACGCTCATAGCCAACCACACCATCGGCTAAACACGTCACCCAACATCACATTCATTAACAAAGAATCCCAATGGAGAATCAATATAATATCGTAAACCAGAACAACGTTATCGTCTATTGCGAATACGATGACGGAAAGGTTGCCGACGTAAGCCTTGAACTCCTGACGAAAGGCCGTCAGCTCGCCGACAAACTGGGCGTGAAACTTGAAGCCATAGTCATAGGCGACAAACTTGAAGGCATAGAGAAACAACTCTTCCCTTACGGGACAGACATGGTCTACAAAGTAGAAGACCCGCGCCTCTATCCCTATACTTCCAATCCTCATGCGGCAGTGCTCATCAAGCTCTTCAAGATGACCAAGCCTCAGGTCTGCCTCATGGGTGCCACCTGCATAGGCCGCGACCTCGGCCCACGCGTAAGCTCAGCCCTCCATTCAGGCCTTACAGCAGACTGCACGTCGCTTGAGATCGGAGACCACAAGGATCCCAAGACCGGAACGGAATACAAGAACCTGCTTTACCAGATCCGCCCCGCTTTCGGCGGCAACATCGTTGCCACAATCGTGAATCCGGAGTGCCGTCCTCAGATGGCGACCGTGCGTGAAGGGGTGATGAAGAAGCAGGTACTCGATCCGGAATACAAGGGTGAGGTAATGCCACTGCATGCCGACTTCTTCGTGGATCCCTCCGAATATGTGGTTGAGATACTTGACCGCCACATAGCCAAGTCCAAGATCAACATCAAGAACGCGCCTATAGTAGTAGCCGGAGGTTACGGAGTAGGAAGCAAGGAGGGATTCGACATGTTGTTCGAACTGGCCAACGTGCTGGGAGCCGAAGTAGGTGCCACACGTGCGGCAGTGGACGCAGGATATGCCGAACATGCACGTCAGGTAGGCCAGACCGGTGTGACAGTGCGCCCGAAACTCTACATCGCCTGCGGCATCTCCGGTCAGATCCAGCATATCGCCGGCATGAAGGAGAGCGCCATAATCATCTCCATCAACAATGATCCCAACGCACCGATCAACTCCATCGCCGACTATGTGATCACCGGCAACTACGAGGATATAGTGCCCAAACTCATCAAATATTACAAGAAAAACTCCAAGTAAGCACAGCCATGGCTAATTTCTATACAGATAATCCCGATCTTAAACTTCACCTGCAGCATCCCCTGATGCGCAAAATCGTAGCCCTCAAGGAGCGCGACTTCGCAGATGCAGAGAAGTTTGACTATGCGCCGCTCAACTACGACGACGCCATGGACAACTACAACCGCGTGCTCGAAATAGTAGGCGAGCTTTGCGGCACCACCATCGCCGACAATGCCGAAGGTGTGGATCACGACGGCCCCACAGTGGCAGACGGTCGTGTAACCTATGCTCCCGGCACTCAGGAAAACCTTGCAGCATGCCGCAAGGCAGGCTTGATGGGCATGGCGATGCCCCGCCGTTTCGGTGGCCTCAACTTCCCCATCACCCCATATATCATGGCGGCTGACATCGTGAGCCGTGCCGATACAGGCTTCGAGAACCTGTGGGGACTTCAGGACTGCGCCGAAACATTGTATGAGTTCGGCTCGGAAGACCAGCGCGAGCGTTTCATCCCGCGCGTGTGCGCCGGGGAGACAATGTCAATGGACTTGACTGAACCGGATGCCGGCTCAGACCTCCAGTCTGTAATGCTCAAGGCAACCGAACAACCCGACGGGACATGGCTGCTCAACGGCGTGAAGCGTTTCATCACCAACGGCGACGCAGACATACACCTCGTGCTTGCCCGCTCAGAGGATGGCACAAAAGACGGTCGCGGCCTCTCCATGTTCATCTACGACAAACGTCAGGGTGGAGTAAACGTGCGCCGTATCGAAAACAAACTCGGCATCAAGGGTTCACCCACATGCGAGCTTGTCTACAAGAATGCAAAGGCTGAACTTTGCGGCTCACGCCGAATGGGTCTGATCAAGTATGTGATGGCTCTGATGAACGGTGCCCGTCTCGGCATTGCAGCCCAGAGCGTAGGTGTCAGCGAAATCGCTTACCGCGAGGCTGAGGCATATGCAAAAGACCGCAAGCAGTTCGGCAAGGCAATCATTGAATTCCCTGCTGTGCAGGAGATTCTCGCAAACATGAAGGCAAAACTTGATGCCTCACGTTGCCTCCTGTACGAGACCGCACGCTATGTGGATCTCTACAAGGCATACGAGGATATCGCACGCGAGCGTTCCCTCACTCCCGACGAGCGCAAGGAGATGAAGCTGTACAACAAGCTCGCCGACGCATGCACACCACTTGCAAAGGGGCTTACGAGCGAATATTGCAACCAGAACGCCTATGACTGCATCCAGATCCATGGCGGTTCAGGATTCATGAAGGACTACGCTTGCGAACGCGTCTACCGCGACGCCCGCATCACTTCGATCTACGAGGGTACCACACAGCTCCAGGTCGTAGCTGCCATACGCCACGTCTTCACCGGCACATACGCACAACTCGTAGAGGGTTACGCCCAGATGGAGATCTCCGATGAATTCCAGGCTCAGAAGTCAATCGTGGAGAACCTCTTCCACCAGTATCAGGAGGCAGTAAAGCGTGTGCATGAAGCAAACGACACATGCTACACGGATCTTATGGCACGTCATCTCGTGGAGATGGCCGGCGACGTTGTAATGAGCTATCTGCTTATGACAGATGCGACCCGCTACAACAGCGAATCCCTTACCCGGAGTGCCAAGGTTTATGTAAACCTCGCCGCTGCCAACGTAGCCAAGAATATGGCCATAATCTCCACGGTAACCCCCGAGAACATGTCGGCCTACAACCCCGCATGATCCATCCCTGACAACACCATAATCCACATAGGATTCCACTAAAATTCTCCGCATCAAACGGCAAGGTTTGATGCGGAGAATTTTTGATTATATTTCCTCCTCCCAAGTTCCCAACATTCAACATTCGTTAAAGAAATGACTAATCTCGCGGAACAGCCACAAAATTTGCCAAAGGGATGTATACGAGCGGCTAAAGCAGTCCGGTATACTCTATGACTATATTGTACCTTCGTATGACGTGTTGCACACTTTTAGTTCACGCTATCTTGTGGAAGACCTAACCGACTATATGAGGGAGAAAGGAGTGTTGCCGCAATAATTTCGGAAATTTTTCTGTACCTTACTACACCCACCTTTCAATCGGTTGACAGCGCAGCCAATCACCTGAGTGTTACAGCGAGGAATAGAAGGTGGTAAAGGACATCCGGTGGATAGACCTTTGCGGAACCAGCGCTCGCGCTGGGCGGAGGTGCCGTGGTTGACGTGTACCGTGTGACCTCACAAAGGTCTCCCTTGCATGTATAAACTCGTTTGGCGGTCGTCAAATACGGCAGGATTTCCATTCTAATGGTTTCTTTATCTATAACTCAAATTTTGTATTTCGAAACTCGCGGAATTAAAAATTAATTTATAAATTTGCAGTCAGATAGGGCGCAACGCCTTGTCTGACGACATATTATAAAGACGTTTACTAAACGTTTGTCTTTGGCGTTTCAGAACTTCGCAACTTCTAAATCCAAGTCAAAGAAAACGCAACAGTGAGCGCGTACCAAGATGTGTATTTATCGACATGGTCTGCAGGTAATTGCAGATCGTGCGGTTAGTTCATATCGACGTGGGCTCTTAGTGTTGCTGGTTTCTACTTGGAAAGGCGATGCGAAGGCCCTGAGACGCGGAGACGAGCAACAGTAATGTTCCCGCGTCTTTTCTTTTTTATAAACCAATCAATGCCGGGGTAGGGACAGCCAGAGGCAAAATGAACAATGAGACTAAAATCATTTTTATGCCGGACTTTTGTCCTACTGGGATTGTTGGCACCCGGCACAAGCGCATCCGCAGAGTTTATCTACGGATCTGATTTCCAATGGGAGTGGATCGGCGAGGGTGTATACCTGAGAGGGATATACCAGATGCCGGTTGACGGAGTTCTTGTCATTCCTGAAACCATACAGGCAAACAAGGTAGGAGAGAATAGCGTAGTCCTTCCAGTTTTGGGAAGTTATGTTGACATCGGTCGCTTTGAACACTTCAAAAGTATCAAAGAAATTCGACTCCCCAAAACTTTTCGATACATCAATCAGGCTCTTGGCGGTCTGGATCTTGAGGACAGAGGCATATTGCAGGGTGGTGCCGATGATTTCAGAGGGATATATGTAGACCCCGAAAATCCGTATTTCAAAAGCATAGAAGGTATGCTTTTGTCAAAGGACGGCAAGGAGCTGTATGCCATCCCCAGAGAATCAAAAGAAGGCAAAACGATGCTGATTGTACCTGAAAAAGTAGAGAAATGTCACATAAAGAGGGTGGAAAGTTCGATCTCGGGGTACGAAGCGATTTCCTTGCCTGAATCATTGAAGGAAAGTGCGACGGATTTTGCCGGATTCAGGTATATCTTTATAAACTCCTCTATTCCCTTTCACATTCCCGAACCATCCAAAAGTTCTTATAAAATAATATATAATAATCAGAATAAATACGGCACCTTTTTTGTATATGTTCCCAAAGGAAGCCTTGACAATTATCGCAGTGCGGATCACTGGAAAAATATTGTAAAATGGACTACATTTGTGGAAACGGGAATGAAAGACATGTCGACAGAAAATATGGTCGAAGTCAGTTTCGAAGATGTCCCTGCCGGTGAAATCTCATGCAAGATCAATGGCAAAAGTGTCAGGAAGTTGTCGGTCAAGCCTACTGAACGGGTGGAGATAGAGATTGCGAATCTTGACAGTTATCTATTAAGGGAGAATGGCGAGCTTCTGGATCAAGATATACGGTTAGCGCAGAAAAACGGCTCAATCATATTCTATCCATTCCGAAACACGACATTCACTGTTATCAGCCCTCAGGAAAAACCAGCGGAGACTCCAAGTTCAGATTTAAAACAATAGGAAATAATGAGGCGAGAATAACCTGCTACAACCGTAGCATCGTACCTCGAAATCTTATAATTCCCCAAACGGTGGTCTGTGAAGGCAAGGAATATACCGTTACCGAAGTAGAGGGGTTTGAGGGTCGCCGCATAGAGACGGTATCTTTCCCTTCGTCGCTGAGGAAAATAAATTCTAACGCTTTTTCCAACAATAATCTTACATCTGTTTCGTTTCCGGAGGGTCTCAAAGAAATAATAGGTGCTTTTTCAAACAACAGGCTTACGGAGGTGCAGCTCCCGGAAAGTCTTGAATACCTTTATAATCCTTTTTCAGGAAACGACATAAAGTCCATTACCATACCTGAAAACGTTAAATACTGTTACTTGCATGAGATGGATCTGAGTTATCTATGCATAAAGTCAACTCCTCCCGACGACTCAAGTTTATACCTTTCGGGGATAGGAGGAGAGGATAATAAGATAGAAGAAATAGTGTTGGGGCCTTCCGATGACGAATTTGACAAACTAATCGAAGTGGAGTGTGACAGACTCACTATAAAGCGACCTTTCTCTGGCAGTATCCATGGTATCCATGACCAACTTCTGTATGAAGGAGATGATATTGCAGTGCTGCCGTTTGGTGGATATCATATCTATTGGAATGACAAAGGGATGCGGAAGTTTCCTGAGGAGATAATAGTCAGAGGCAACAGAGTGGAAATAAGTCCGATAATTAATGGCACGATAGATGGTACGTTTATCGCTAATTCATCACCTACAGAATGGCTGGGGATGCTTGATGACGTAAAAAAAATAGACATACAGTGTGCAGATCTGAAACTTGAATCCCATGCGTTTGCCAATATGAAGTCTCTTGGTAGCTTGAATCTTGATGTATCTTCGACTTGTGAGTTGGGATCCGGCATGCTATACAATTGCAACGAGTTGCGGAATATTAGACTCCCCAGTATCGACGGACTGCCGATTGGAGCCTTGCAGAACTGCAAGAGTCTGCAGGAGCTGTCGGTTCCGGCATCAGCCCGCTTTATCAATTCTTTGGCTTTGAGAGGATGCGATGCCCTTCACAAGATAGAGATCGAGCCATCGGCAGAACCGCTTGTGGTCGGTGTCGGCACTTTTGAGGAGATCAAGCTTCAGGAACTGACCCTCGGGCGCGAGGTAGTGTCGGGCGACATGCCGTTTTATGGGTTGAAAAGCCTCGCCAAACTGACCATAGCCGCCAATGTGACCGAGCTTCCCGACTATGCTTTCGCCGACTGCTCCAACCTGAAGGAGATATATTGCGAATCAAGTATAGCACCGAAAATAAAGCCCAATACTTTCAGAGGGGTGTCGCGTGAGAAGTGCAAAGTGTATGTCACCGGTGATGACGGCGACTACCGTATCTCCGATGGCTGGAAAGAATTCTTTGCCTCTGTGGAGGATATCCACATGCAGGATGAAGCAATCAGCATATACTCCAGTGGCGATAGATTATGTGTCAAATCAGAAAAAGACATCATTCTGGCCATCTACACCTCCCAGGGCATTGAAGCTATCAGACAACAGATACATCAGGGAGAAAACAGCTTCGATTTGGCAGAGGGCTACTATATCATAGTTGCAGGGAACAAAACATATAAATACCGTCATTCGGCGGAATAATACTCAACAGCATGGAAAAGATTCTACAGATATTCATATCTACGATTATTGCGTTGATCCCGGTCTTTCAGGCTTCGGCAGACGTTGCAATTCCTCAAAACCATGAGGGAACCGCCGACAACCCTCTGGTTGACATCAAGCTACATATAAAACAAAGATTGGAAATATTTAATACTTTGTGGCAAAAGAAATCCCTTGTTTTCACATTCCGCTATGCAGACGGAACAGAACGACAAGAGAAAATCACCTTGAATGACAGTTACATAGGTGTTAACATATTTAGTTTAAAGTTGGCAGAGGTCTCCAATATAACCAATACAAAAAAAGGTACATCGGCTATTAAATTATCTGAAGATGGCTTGACTAGCGAAATCATCTCAACCGGATGGGAATATATTACGGATTATGACATTCATCCATGGCAAAATGCATATGGTTTCCTGCCAAATATTGAAGAAATGAAGTTTTATATGGCTCATAGATCCGGGAATGATAATCTGGGAAGCGATGACAGTGCATCTGGTCTATCGGGGATATCAATATCCAGCAATGATAACTTAGAGTTGTATATGAATTGGGATTTTACGTACTTTTACGGTTGCTGTAAAAATGAGATTACCGGTGAATACGATTTTGTATTTTTTAGCGATATGTCATGTCATTCTCATCTTGTGAACATTAAAGCGCCATGGTATATGACCGCTACCGATTGTACTGCTCCGGAAGTGACCTGGGATGCTAAAATCACCAAACTCGGACAAGATTACGGATATATGGAAACCTTAAAACTCGAATTTGAGGCTACGTATATAAGAAACGATGTGACGGTTCGAGAATCCTTTTCGCATGTGTATCATATCCCATATCCTAAATCAGACGAAGGGAAAGCAATAGTCAGCCAATTAGGCTATGTAGTACCATAATACTCCGAAATATACAGCATGTCGAACTAACGTTTGACACTATAAATTTATGGATTTCCCGTAAACATCCAAGAAAATCAGCCACTTAGTTTCATACTAAACGGCTGATTTTCTATTGCCGGGTAAAATAATCCTTATGTCGAATTCACATTGAAACAGATTACAGCGAGGAGTAGGAGGGGGTGAAGGTGTCGCCTTGGGAGGGGTCTCCGGTGGATAGGCCTTTGCGGAGCCAGCGCTCGCGCTGGGCGGAGGTGCCGTGGTTGAAGGAGTCGGGGACGGTATATCCCTGCGCACGCTTCTGGAGGTAATCGTCGCCGATCTTCGAGGCTGCATCAAGCGCCTCCTCTATGTCCCCAGGCTCAAGCGACCGGAACATCTTGTTATCGTGGTACGCCCATACACCGGCATAATAATCGGCTTGCAGCTCCAACCGCACACTGATCTTGTTCGCCTCGGCTTCCGGAAGTCGAGCCATCTGATTGTGAGCCTTGGAAAGTGTGCCAAGCTGATTCTGCACATGATGACCCACCTCATGGGCTATCACATAGGCATATGCAAAATCGCCGTCCGCCCCGAGATTCCTGCGCATGTCCCTGAAAAAAGAGAGATCAAGGTAGACGGAATTGTCGGCTGAACAATAAAAGGGTCCCGATGAAGCTGTGGCACCTCCGCATGCGCTCTGCACGGATCCCGTGAAAAGCACGAGCTTGGGAGGCACGTATTCCAGTCCGTTATGACGAAAAATCTCAGTCCAAACGTCTTCCGTGCCGGCCAGAATCTGCTTGGAAAACACGGCCAGTTCCTCCTCTTCCTGTGTTGGCACATATTGCTGCTCCGTACCGGATGATAGCATCGAACCGCCGTTGCTCACAAGCACCTCAAGCGGATTGCCACCCGACATCCATGCGACAACACAGGCTATAATAACCCCGATAACACCTCCCCCGGCTATTTTGCCACCAAGACCGCTACGGCGCCCGCGCCTGTCGTCCACGTTGCCGCTCTGCCTCCTTCCGTCAAGTCTCATAATACTACTCTATCAAAGTTTGCATATTATCACTCAAAAAGGTTGAAACACAATTTCGTATTCTTTCTCCCTCAGAATATATAATACAAATATACAAACAAAAGTTCGAAACAAATCCACACAACTATGCACCGGATAAAACCTTAAGAAATCCAAAAAACAGAGAAAGAGGTAAAACGGCGATGAATCCAGTAAAATAATGAGCGGGAATTTTATTAAATTTGTAGATTAATTGATCCACAATGAAAATACCCGGAACACATTCCACCGACATAAGAAAATCCAAACGCCACGCCATATCATCATGCGTGACCATACTTGTTTTGTCCTGGTTGCTTTCAAGCCTGCCGGCACATGCATCTGTGACATTCACGGGGGTAAACCCCACCAAGGAGGTAATAAGCGTATCTCCCGCGTCATCTACCGGGCTGAACGACATATTCGTGCTTTGGAACACATTGGACGTGGAAGCCCACTATGCGGCGGCAAACAGCACGAATGCCGTGAAGTGGTACCGGTTCAGCAATCTTGGCGGAGGTTTCGCCGAAGAGATACCCTCCTACCGCAACGGGACTGACTCATATATCAGGATGGAGACCCAGGATATGGGCTACATAGTGGAAGAGGGAAGCAAACGCTATTATTTCTGGACAGTGAACTATGACAACCACATGTGTGTGCTTGAAAACATAGACGTGCTGCCTGATCAGAATGAATGCGACCGCATAGCCCTGATCCTGAACGGACACGCTCCCAAGATAGCATACTACTCGATCAACGGCATGCAACAGACCCTGAGCCGCGACCTGAAACTTGAATATACCACACTTGCCTACAACGAGGAAAGAGCGACATATGAGCCTCAGCCGGTTGAAGAGACTCTGGAGAGCGCGGAGGGCACCATACGCACCACTTCCCCATTGTGCCCTACATACTTCTCTATCAGCGGAGACCGCTTCCTGAACCAATGGGGAATGGGACAGAGCGCCACATCAGCCTCCGTGGATCCTATAGCCATAGCCGTTACCACAAAAGCCGAGCAATCGTCGCGCTCCAACGACAACGAACAACGCGAAGACAAGGCCGAGGCACTGGGAGGCTCCGGCCCCGTGACGATAACTTTCAGCGCGGCGGTAACCGACGCTGTGGTGTTCCGCGAATGGCAGTTCACCCACGACCCGGAATTCAACATCATAGACCTGCGCATACAGCAGGACGAGGTGGAGCATGAGTTCAGCGACTACGGCACAGTATACGTGAGATTCGTAGCCGGAAACGACAGCGGATCATGCGACTTCACATCCGAGACATACACGGTATACATCGGGGAGTCGCGCCTTGACTGCCCCAACGCATTCTCCCCCGGAGTGACCGAAGGAACGAACGACGAATGGAAAGTGTCATACAAGTCCATCGTCAGTTTCGAATGTTCCATATTCAACCGATGGGGACTGCTAATGTGCCATTTTACCGACCCCTCGCAAGGGTGGGACGGCAAATACAAGGGAAAACTTGTGCCTCCGGGTGTTTATTATTATGTGATACGTGCCAAAGGCACCGACGGAAAAGACTACAAACTGTCCGGCGACATAAACATCCTCAAATATGAGGATAACCGAACATCCACAACACCAGCAAATTGACAAGAATCATGCGAAACAGTATATTCTTCATCTCGGCAGCAACCGTGCTTGCCATGACTGCCATCAACATGTCTGCGGATCAGAGCAGCGAAGGTGCTGCCGTGCAGACCGAGGAGAGTACCCCATACGTTGCCATGTCGGAAGTGGTAAGCCCACCCGTGCCCAAAAAGATAAAGTTTGCAGGAGAGCATATAGATTTCGACCGCATGGACATGTATGAACGTCTTGACCGGGAACTGTCGCAGATGTGCTATATGCATTCCTCCACCATGCTTATGCTGAAACGAGCCAACCGTTTCTTTCCGATAATAGCGCCGATCCTGAAAAAGAACGGCGTACCGGAAGATCTGGTGTATCTCGCATGCATAGAGTCCTCGCTCAACCAGAGAGCCTACTCCCCTGCCAAGGCTGCAGGTCTCTGGCAGTTCATCGCCTCCACGGCAAAGCAGTACGGGCTTGAGGTAAACGACTATGTAGACGAACGCTACAACATAGAAAAGGCTACGGCGGCCGCCGCCCGATATCTGAAAAACTCCTATGCAAAATACGGCAACTGGGAATCGGCGATGGCATCCTACAACGGCGGACAGGCACGTGTGACCAACGAGCTCGCCTCGCAACTTGCCGACAGCGCGTTTGACCTCTATCTGGTAGAGGAGACTTCACGCTACCCCTTCCGCGTATATGCGGCAAAGACATTGATGGAGAACCCGTCGAAATACGGGTTCAAACTCAAGGCCAACCAATTCTACGCGCCTCTCCAGTATACCGAAGTCACTGTAAGCTCCACCATAGACGACCTGCCAGCCTGGGCGCAACAGAACGGCACCACCTATGCAATGCTCAGGGAGTACAATCCCTGGCTGCGTGCTAAAAGCCTGCCGGTGACCGCCGGGAAAAGCTATACGATCAAACTTCCGAAAAAGAGTAGTCTCTCCCGATCGGCAAACACCTTAACCAGAAACCACCTTTACAACCCCAGTTGGGCTGAATGACGACGAACATGCACAACGCTGCCAACACGATACAAGACAATCAAACCACTGCATCATCCGAGGAACGCTCGCTTGAAGTGACAGGTGCGAGAGTGCACAACCTTAAGAACATCGACGTCTCCATACCTCACGGCGCACTTACCGTAATCACAGGTCTGAGCGGAAGCGGCAAGTCCTCTCTCGCATTCGATACCATATATGCCGAGGGGCAACGCCGCTACATAGAGACCTTCTCTTCCTATGCACGCAACATGCTCGGAAACATGGAGCGGCCTGACGTTGACAAGATCTCGGGACTTTCGCCAGTGATCGCCATAGAGCAGAAGACCATCAACCGCAATCCACGAAGCACAATAGGTACCACCACCGAGGTCTATGACTTCCTACGTCTTCTCTATGCCCGTATCGGAGAAGCCCGTAGCTATCTTTCGGGTGAACCGATGGTAAAATACACCGAGGAGAAGATAGTGGCAATGATACTTGACAAGTACGACGGCCACAAAATATACATCCTCGCACCGCTGGTGCACAACCGCAAGGGACACTACAAGGAACTTTTCGAGCAATTGCAGAAAAAGGGGTACCTGAATGTGCGTGTGGACGGAGAACTGCGGGAAATCAGCTACGGCATGAAACTTGACCGCTACAAGAACCACTCCATAGAACTTGTGGTGGACAAGCTGAAAGTATCGCGCAAGGACGACTCACGGTTGCGCGATTCAGTGGCAAACGCACTGCGGCAAGGAGGCAAGCAGATGATGCTTTTCGACCTTGACAATGAAAAGGTGGCGCACTTCAGCCAGTCGCTGATGGATCCCGCCACCGGCCTGAGCTACCGCGAGCCGGCTCCGCACAACTTCTCCTTCAACTCTCCTCTGGGGGCATGCCCTTGCTGCAAGGGACTTGGAACGGTCAACATCGTGGATCGCGCAAAAATCATCCCGGACGACAGGATATCAATCCACAACGGAGGCATAGTACCGTTGGGGAAATACAAGAACTCCATGATCTTCTGGCAGATAGCGGCCATCTGCGAAAAATACGGATGCGGACTGAAAACGCCTATCAACGAATTGCCCGAAGAAGCACTCAACGACATACTGAACGGCACCAACGAGCGTCTGCAGATAAAATCGGAAACGCATTCGATCTCAAACTATTTCCTGTCCTACGAGGGTCTGGTGAAATACATAGAGATGCAGCAAAGCGACGAGGCATCAGCCGAAGCACAGAAATGGAGCGGCAAGTTCTATTCGCGCCTCGTCTGCCCCGAGTGCCATGGAGACCGCCTGAACCGTGAAGCTCTGCACTTCTTCGTAGACGGAAAGAACATAGCGCAACTGTCGCGTCTTGACATTACCGACCTTCTGGAATGGGCAAACACCGTGGAGACGCGATTGGCCGACCGTCAGAAGACAATCGGCCATGAGATCCTGAAGGAGATCAGGAGCCGCCTCAGCTTCCTCGTGGATGTAGGCCTCGGCTATCTCGCGCTGAACCGCAACTCCGCGACACTTTCAGGAGGAGAAAGCCAACGCATACGCCTTGCGACGCAACTGGGATCAGAACTGGTGAACGTATTGTACATACTTGACGAACCGAGCATAGGGCTGCATCAAAGCGACAACACGCGACTGATAGACTCCCTGAAAAAACTGCGTGACGCACAAAACTCCATAATAGTCGTGGAGCATGACAAAGACATGATGCTCAATGCCGACTACATCGTAGACATAGGGCCGAAAGCAGGGCGCAAAGGGGGCGAAGTGGTCTTTGAAGGAACTCCCGAGGAGATGCTTGCCACCGAAACGCTCACGGCAGGTTACCTTAACGGCAAACTGGCCATAGATGTGCCTGCGGCAAGACGACCGGGCAACGGGAAAAGACTGATCCTGAGCGGATGCACGGGTCACAACTTGCAGGATGTGGACTTTTCCCTTCCGCTTGGCACACTGACATGCGTATGCGGAGTTTCCGGAAGCGGCAAGTCATCGTTGGTAAACGGGACATTGCAGCCGATACTTTCCAACAAGTTCTACCGTTCGGCAGAGGAGCCCCTACCCTACCGTGAACTTGAGGGGATGGAGAACATAGACAAGATCGTGACGGTGGATCAATCTCCGCTCGGCAAGTCGCCACGCTCCAATCCTGCCACCTACACGGGTGTGTTTTCCGACATACGCAGCCTTTTCGTGGATCTTCCGGAGGCAAGGATCAGGGGATACAAGCCCGGACGGTTCTCCTTCAATGTGGCAGGAGGACGCTGCGAGGCATGCAAAGGGAACGGATACAAGACCATCGAGATGAACTTCCTGCCGGATGTGCTTGTGCCATGCGAGGAATGCTCCGGCAAACGTTACAACCGCGAAACGCTCGAAGTGCGCTTCAAGGGGAAATCCATAGCAGACGTACTGGACATGACCATAAACCAGGCGGTGGAATTCTTCTCCGCACAGCCACGAATCCTGAAAAAACTGAAAATCATGCAGGAAATCGGGCTTGGATACATAAAGCTCGGACAACCCTCCTCTACCTTGTCGGGTGGAGAAAACCAACGTGTGAAACTCGCGACTGAACTTGCGAAACGCGACACCGGAAAAACGCTTTTCGTGCTTGACGAACCGACGACAGGACTGCACTTCGAGGACATAAAGGTACTTCTTGGCGTATTGAACCGACTGGTAGACAAAGGAAACACTGTTCTTGTGATAGAGCACAACCTTGATGTGGTAAAATGCGCGGACTACATCGTGGACATGGGGCCTGCCGGGGGGAAGAACGGGGGGCGGATAATCGCCACAGGAACCCCGGAAGAGGTGGCACGCACCGACTCCCCGACCGCAGCATTCCTGCGGCGTGAATTAGGTTTATGATTGATGTCAATGACACGCACTGAGTACAGATCAGTCGCTGTCATTTATGCCAGAATCCCGGTGTAAAGAGCACAAGTATCGTGAATATTTCAAGACGGCCTGTGAGCATGAGTATGGAGAGTATCCATTTTCCTGCATCCGGTACAAGGTCGTAGTCGCCCCCATAACCGGTAATGTCGGGGCCGAGACCGGTATTGCTTACGCAAGAGAACGAGGCGAAGAAACTATCCACCAGGGGCACATCGAAAATCGTGAGCGCCACTCCTCCAAGAACTATTACAAGGATATAGAGCGATATGAATACCAGTACCTTGTTAATCACTTCAGGTGTCATTGTCTTGCCGTTCACATTCACTGCCAGGATATGATTGGGATAGATGCAGCGATACAATTCATTGCGCGCGTCTTTCCACAGATATAGGGCACGATCCAACTTGGCACCTCCGGAGGTTGAACCGGCACAAGCGCCAAAAAACATCATAAGGAATACAAGGCAAAGGATGAAGAGGCCCCAGTCCCCCAGATGCGCCACAGTATAGCCGGTGGAGGACATGGTGGATACGATCTGGAACAAGGGATCTATGGTGAACGTCTCCCACGTGGGATCAATGGCACTGTTAAAAAAAAGCGATATGTCAAAGAGCACGAACAACACAAGGATCACCTTAACATAGAGACGAAAGACCTCGTTGTGCCACACGCTTTTGAATTCACCGGTGGAAACCTTGAAGATCAGTGCGAAGTTGACACCTCCGACGAACATGAACAGCGTTGTGACAACCTTGATATACAACGAATCCCACGCTCCGATAGACGCTTCACGCGTAGAGAATCCTCCGGTCGACATGGTGGAAAACGCATGACAGACACTATCGAATCCGTTCATAGGGCCAATCATATATAGCACTATCAAGGTGACAGTGAGCAGTGCATAGACCATCCACAGGCGCTTTGCGGTGGAACTGACACGCGGCCTCAATTTCTCATGCGTTATGCCGGTAACCTCCGCGTTGAACATCTGCATGCCTCCGGAGGAATTGAGCATCGGGAGGACGGCAAGCGTAAACAGTATTATACCCATCCCCCCGATCCACTGCATCAGGGATCGCCAAATGTGTATGGCTTTGGATATGGAGTCTATGTCCTGCATTACGGACACTCCGGTGGTGGTGAATCCCGACATGGCCTCGAAAAATGCTTCGGATATGTTGAGAGGCACATCGCTGATTATGAACGGTATCATTCCGAAACTGGAGAACACCACCCATACCATAGCCGTCAACAGGAAGCCCTCACGCTTTCCCATATCTGAACGCCTCGGCCGGCTTAGGAATGTCATGGCCGCCCCGGCTATGGCCGTGATCCCCAACCCTGCGGCGAAGGCAAAGGCATCTTTCTCGCCATAGATAAGGGCTGTGACAAGAGGCACGAGCATGAAGGCGGCCTCTATCATCACAAGCCACCCCATTACGCGTACAAGCATCCTGAAATTGATCCGCGAGAGCCTACCCATCCTCTTTTTCAGATAAACAGTTTCTCGACCTTGTGAATATGCCCTGAGAGGCAGAACACCACCACATGGTCACCGGCCTGTATGTGAGTGCGCCCATCCACCAGCATTCCCTTTCCGTCGCGTATCAGCCCTGCGAGGGTCATCTCACGCGACAGTCTCAGATCCATGACCGGAGCCTTCGTGATCTTTGAACCGGGACGTGCTTCAAGTTCCGCCACTTCGGCATCGGCAAGAGCCATGAACTTGGAGGAACTTTCATCCGCATCAAGCAGCAGCTGGAAAATCTTGCTTGACGCCAGGAGTTTCTTGTTTATTACAGTGCCTATGTTCAGGTTCTCGGCCTCGGATATGAACTGGATGTTTTCCACCTCCGCGATTGTCTTGCTTACCTGAAACTCCTTTGCCGTCAGGCATGCCAGGATATTCGTTTCTGAGAAATCAGTAAGCGCTACGAATGCATCCATGTCGGAAATACCCTCTTCGGCAAGCAATTCGTTGTTGCGTGCATCGCCATGTATGATGTTTACGTCGCATCCTGAACATTTTTCGGGAAGACGGCGGCATGTCTCCATGTTGTCGTCCATTATGGTCAGGTTCCATTTGCCACGAGCCATATGGGCAAGGCGCACCGCTATGCGTCCGCCTCCCATTATCATCACGTTCCTTATCTTGTATTCCCGTTTTCCGCAGATCTCGCGTATTTCGTCGACATAGTCCCTTGTGGTAGTGAAATACAGTATGTCCCCTTCCCAGACCTCGTCGTCGCCACGTGGTATGATTGTTTCATGACGACGCCGTATCGCCGATACGTGATAATGGTGCTGACCGTAGGTTATGTCGCGGAGACGCTTTCCGATGAGTGAGGCGTTTTCACGCAACTTCACGCCGATCACGATAAGTTCACCATCGTGCAGCTCAAACCAGTTGCGCACCCACGGTCTACCGAGTGAGGTGCAGATCTCCTGCGCGGCAAGCACCTCGGGATAAATCAGATGATCCACACCGAGCGATACGAACAGCTCGCGATTCTGCCGCGCAAGGAACTCATAGTTGTCAATGCGTGCCACGGTCTTGCGGGCACCAAGTTTCTTTGCAATCTCGCATGAGATCAGGTTAGTATTCTCAAACGGCGTGACGGCTATAAAGAGATCGCAGTTGTCGTGTACACCGGCTGCACGCAGATCCTCGAACGACGTGGGACTGCCGACCTTGGTCATAAGATTGTAGTTGGCGTCAAGGTTTGAAAGCCTCGACGCGTCCCGGTCTATGAGCACAATGTCCTGCTCTTCCCTTGAAAGGAGTTTTGCCAGATGGGAACCGACCTCGCCGGCTCCGGCTATCACGATCTTCATTTTACAGACAATTAGGATGTGACTTGAGCATCCCCTTGGCAACAAGGGCTATGGATTCGGCATCCATGCCGCATAATTTCCTGAGTTGAGGCACTGTTCCATGTTCCACGAACTTGTCTGGTATGCCAATTTTTCGTATTTCCACCTCTTTATGGCCATTCATAGCCATCCAGTCCGTAACAGCTGTACCAAGTCCACCGCATATCGTGCCATCCTCAACGGTTACAACAGGGACACCGGCTGCCGCTATCTCTGAAAGCATGGACTCGTCAAGCGGCTTTATGAAAGTCATGTCGTAATGCGCGGCGGATATCCCTTCGGCATCAAGTCGTTCTATGGCACTCCTTACTTCCGAAGCCATTGTACCGGTGGATATGAATGCGATATCGCTTCCGGAACGAAGCTTTTCCCCCTTTCCTATCTCCATGGCATGGAGAGTAGTGCGCCAATCGGGATTTTCCCCGCACCCACGCGGATATCGTATGGCCATGGGAGCGCTTTCACGTATTGCAGCGGTATACATCAGATTGCGCAACGTCCGCTCATTTCGCGGAGCGGCGATTATCATTCCAGGGACAGTGCGGAGATAAGCGATGTCGAAAGCACCGTGATGGGTCACCCCGTCCTCTCCGACCAATCCTGCACGGTCTATGCAGAATGTGACCGGAAGCCCTTGAATAGCCACGTCATGTATTATCTGATCATAGCCACGTTGCAGGAAAGAGGAATATATTGCAACGAAAGGCTTAAGACCCTCCTTGGCCAAACCACCTGCAAAAGTCACGGCATGCTCCTCCGATATGCCTACATCGAAGACCCTCGATGGAAAGGCCTCCTTAAGCAGACACATGGATGTGCCGGAAAGCATTGCTGCCGTTATACCAAGCACTTTCGTATCAGCTTGTGCCAATTCCACAAGCGTCCTTCCGAAGATATCCTGGAATTTCAGTGGAGCCGCACCTGTTTCCGTCTCCGAGGAGAAGCGGTTGCCGGTCTCAGGGTCAAACTTGCCCGGGGCATGCCATGTGGCAGGATCTTTCTCTGCGGCTTCAAAACCTTTTCCCTTACGCGTCTTGATATGGAGTATGCGCGGACCTTTCATATCCTTGATGTCATTGAGCACCTTTACCAGAGTGCCCACATCGTGACCGTCGACAGGTCCGAAATACCGTATGTTAAGCCCCTCGAATATGTTCTGCTCGCGCGACAGAAACGATTTCAAACTGTTGTTGAGACGTAGGATCGCACCTTTCCTGCGATCTGATACAAGATGGAGTTTCTTCAGCGCCCGGTATATTGAGAAGCGCAGATCATTGTATCCCTTGGACGTGGTGATATGCGCGAGGTAACGATGAAGCGACCCGACATTGGGGTCTATGCTCATATCATTGTCGTTAAGGATGATCAGCAGATTGTTGGGAGTGTTTGCCGCATTGTTTATCCCCTCAAAGGCAAGGCCTCCACCGATGGACGCATCTCCGATTACGGCAACTACGTTGCGGCGCGGCTGCTCGCGGTTCATTTCGGTGGCGACCGCCATGCCAAGAGCTGCTGAAATAGAATTGGATGCATGTCCGGCCGTAAAAGTATCATACTCGCTTTCCGCAGGATTCGGAAAGCCGCTCAGACCACCGAGCTTGCGATTGGTCTCAAACCTGTCACGCCGCCCCGTAAGCAGTTTATGCCCATATGCCTGATGCCCCACGTCCCAGACGATCCGGTCGTAGGGGGTATTGAACACATAGTGCAACGCCACAGTAAGTTCAACCGAGCCAAGCGATGATGCAAAATGCCCGGGGTTACGAGACAAAGCGTCAATAAGGAAAGCCCTTATGTCGGAACATACACACGGAAGCGCCTCAACAGGGAGCTTCCTCAAGTCAGCCGGACTGTCTATTGCGTTCAGCAACAGACAATCGGAACGGTTGCCGTCATTTATTTGAATTGGCTTTTTTACCATTCTTTATGTACTTCTTATAAAGCGGAACAAACACTATGACAGCAGACGCGATCAACGGGAAAAGCGACATGAGAGTGAGCGCCTCCCGGGTAGCCATGAGGCGTGCCACGAACCAGGCGCATACTCCGAGCCAGAGAAGTCCTATTATGGCAAAACGTATTATTATGCCGGTTTTCATGTGTTTAAGCAGCCAATGGTGTTGTGAGTTCGTATGCGCGTGGTAAACGAACCATGCGCAAATGCAAAATTACAAAAAAGGAGGCGCTTTTCCAAATAGCTTTTTATGTGTCATAAAATACCGTACCGTCGCCATAGGTACACAAAAAAAGACGATGTGCCAAAATTGGCACATCGTCCAACGGGGTATGATTTCCGCCACAGGGGCGGTCAATCTGCGGGATAAATCAGCTCTGGAGCTTGAAGTTGATCGGGAGGGTATACCATACGGATACGGCCTGACCGTTCATCTTGCCCGGGATGAAGTCCGGCAGGGTCTTGACAACTCGCACCGCTTCCTTGTCAAGGTCGGGGTCTTTGCCACGAACCACAACCACGTCGCCTACCTTACCGTTCTTGTTCACTACGAACTTCACTACCACACGACCCTGAATGTTGTTTTCAGCCGCCATGGTTGGGTATTTGATGTGGGAAGCAATGTATTTGAGAAGTTCAGCTTCTCCACCGGGGAACTGAGGCATCTGCTCTACAGCGGTGAAGATCTCCTCCTTTACAGGTTCGGGACTCTTTTCCTCCACGATGATCTCGTCCTTGTGCTCACGCACGACGTTGAGGTCGTCGGTACCCTGGTCGAAGGTGCTCGCGCCGGCAGCTGCCGTTGATTCTGCCACATCATCCTTTGAGGTGATGTCTTCAGTCACTTCTTCGTCTGCTGCAATAGCGATTTCGGTATCCTTAATGGTATTCAGGATCTCTTCGGGAAGAGCTTCTTCAGCCTGAGGTTCTTCCATCGCCTGCATGACCTCTTCCTCCTCAACTTCGGGTTCCTGCTCCTCAAGCGCGTCAAGAGCGGCCTGCTGCTGCTCAAGCTGAGCCTGCAACTCACGCTGAGCCTGTTCACGTCGGATATCCGAGTAGATGCCCCAGAAATATCCTCCGACAAGCACCAGTACCAGACCGATGACCACGAGAAGCATTGCCTTGTTGTGGCGTTTGTCGCTCGCCCGGCGAAGGGTATATGCACCGAACTCTTTGTTTTTGCCTTCAAAGATAATGTCGGTCCATTCTTTTGATGAAAGATCTACATCTTTTGCCATTGTGCTTTCTCTTTTGCGGGGTTAATAATATAGTCGTTCATCACTTCTTACTTCTTATGCTTCAACTTGTAGTCAGCTACCATGGCCTCGTCAACCTCAGTGAGGGTACCGAGCTGGTAACGTGATATCTGGTTGATCTGCATCTCGTCAAGTGCGGAGATCACGCTCTCCCAGGAAGCACCGGGAAGGGGCTTGATGATGACTACCGGACGCTCGTAATCGTCGCTGTTACGGATTTTCCTCGCAGCTTCCTGAAACTGCTCCTCGGTAATCTTCTTCTCACGCCATTCCTGCCTTTTCTTCTCGACATCGTTCAGCACACCGCGGTTGCGGTCATGAAGGATCTTGCGGACACCTTTCTGGAGATTACCTTCGTTCCCAAGGAACTCGGTTTCCTGAAGGTTGCTTGATACCACATCTGTGCCGTTGTACTCGACTACGGGCTTACCGGTATAGTAGTAAATGGAATTACCTTTAATACCACCGTTGTCGTCGTACTCAGTGTCAAGAATCAGTGTTATGGCTTCCGATTCTTTTGCTTTCTGTAACTCAGTCTGCTCCAGCTTCTCGTTGGTAGGCAACGCAATGCTGAGGGTCTGAGACTTAATCATGGTGGTACAGAGCATGAAGAACGTAATCAAAAGCATGTTCATGTCAACCATGGGAGTGAAGTCCACATGGATTGCCATCTTTTTCTGGGCGCCTTTTTTCTTCTTGCCGTCGCCCGATGACTGTTCTACTTGTGCCATATTGATTAGTCTGCCTCAGTTTTAAGCGCGGTCATCACAGAAAACTTGTTCATCTTGATGGTCTGAAGGTTGTCAAGCACCTGATGTATGGTCTCGAACTTCGTACCACGGTCAGATTTCACGGCGATACCCTCGCCTTTCTGCACTGCTTCGCGGATGTTATCGTTACTTGAGTTGTAGATTGCACGCATCCAAATCTGGAATTCGTTGGTTGTCAACTTATTTCCATCCTTGTCAACGTATGGAATGTCCTTGAAGGGGATGCCTGTGTCCTTGGGTGAGAGACCGCCCATGATCACGGGCTTGTCAACGGTCTGTCCCAGGAACTCATCCTGCTTCGATGTCTCGAGCATCAGGAATTCATGCATCTTGTCAAGAGGCACGCCAAAGGAGGCGTTCTTTGCAAACTTATCCAGATCGGCAGAGGTGATACCGGTTTTTTTACCGGTCTTGGCCTCATAGTCGGCGGCTGCGGTCTTGAGCACCTCGCGACGAAGTGGCTCAGAACCCCACGTCTCCGCATTTTCAGGGTCAGCGTCGCCCAGAAGCGACAGGAAGACCTTGCCCTGCGGGCTAACGAGCACTTGTGCCACGTTAGATGTGGGAACCTTTATCTCCGAAACAGACGACGGGGTGATTACCGTAACAGGCTCTTTCTGGAGGAAGGTTGAAGTCAACATGAAGAAAGTAAGCAAAAGAACGGTAACGTCACTCATCGCGGTCATGTCGATGAGGGTACTCTTTCTTTTAATTTTTACT